>MNZT01000126.1 GCA_001873755.1 Candidatus Wirthbacteria bacterium CG2_30_54_11
TTCCCTTTGGTGCGGTCTGTCCGGCGATGTGGCAGGCTACCTGCTTGGTGATGTTCTTTTTGATATAGGCTGCTGTTTCCTCTTCCATATTGCCGCCGATCTCGCCCAGCATGACGATTTTTTCGGTGGCAGGGTCTTTTTCAAAAAGTCCGAGGATATCCTGGAAGGTGCTGCCGATGATGGGATCACCGCCGATCCCCACGGCAGTGGTGACACCCATGCCTGCATCTTTCAGCAGGGCGACGATCTCGTAGGTCAGTGTGCCGGAACGGGACACTACGCCGACCGAGCCTTCAGTAAAAATATGGCCTGGGATGATGCCCAGCTTGGCTTGATTGACCGTGAGGAGCCCTGGACAGTTGGGTCCGATGACCACACGGTTCCTCTTGACCGCTTCCGTGACGATATCGAGCTCATCATGGGCAGGGACGCCTTCCGTGATGACCACGAGGTTCAGGTCGTGTGAGAGAGCTTCCAGGGCCGCGTCCTTTACGAACGGGGCCGGGACAAAGATGACGGACCAGTCGGGAGAGAACTGCCTGACCGCTTCTTCCACGGTGTCGACGACCGGGATGCCTTCGACCGAGGTGCCGCCTTTGCCGGGCGTGATGCCGGCGACGATGCTGGTGCCGTACTCGCGCATCAGCCTGGTGTGGAAAAGTCCCTGGGCTCCGGTCATGCCCTGGACAATGGCTCTGGTGTCCTTATCGATCAGGATGGACATGGGGAATACCTATAACTTATGAATGTATGAATACTGGTTAACAAGGCTATCTGGCGAGCTCGACCGCAGCCTGAGCTGCTTCGTCCATATTCGAAATGGCCTTGATCCCGCTCGGTTCGAGGATCTTGTTGCCTTCTTCTTCATTGGTCCCGACCATGCGCATGACGATCGGGATCTGGAGATCGCGCGCTTTCTGATAATTTACCAGTCCCTGCGCGATGAGATCGCAGCGGGTGATGCCGCCGAAGATATTGATGAGGATCGCTTTCAGTCCTGGCTTCATCAGGATCAGTTCCAGGGATTCTTCCATTTTTTCAACATTGGCGCCGCCGCCGATATCCAGGAAATTGGCCGGCTTTCCGCCGAAATGTTCGAGTACATCGAGCGTGCACATGACCAGTCCTGCACCGTTGCCGATGACACCGATATTGCCGTCGAGCTCGACATAGTTGATGTCGTAGACCTGGGCTTTGCGTTCGATCTCAGACATGCCTCGTTTGAGGTCCGAGGAGGCGAACTTGTGCCGGTACAAGCTATTGCCGTCGATGGTCATCTTGCTGTCTGCCGCGATGATGCCCCGGTCGGTCAGCATGAGCGGATTGATCTCGACGAGTGTGGCGTCCTCGGTACGCATAAGACGGACCAGCTTGAAGAGGAGGTCTCCCAGCTGCATCACTTCTTTCGACCCGAGACCGGAGGAGAGCGACTTGGCGAGTTCTTTGGCTTCAAATGATTTGAGGTCAGCTTTGATATGAATCTTTTTGATCGCCTCAGGTTTGCCATGGGCGGTTTCTTCGATATCTACCCCGCCTTCGGTGGAAAAGATCAGTACCAGGGACTTCCTCATTTTGTCAAAGGTGATTGACAGATAATATTCTTTGAGGATGGTCAGTTTTTCCTCGACCAGTACTTCATCGACGGCTAGTCCAAGCAGAGTCGACCCAAGCATGGTTTTGATCACTTTTTCCACATGATCGGCATCGGTAAGCTTCACCCCGCCGGCTTTGCCTCTTTTCCCTGACAGGATCTGAGCTTTGACTACAGAGCCATGGTTTTGTTTGGTAAATCTGACGGCGGCCGGGGTATCGAGATGGCTTGAGACCAGCACGCTTTTTGCCAGCGGGATATCATAGGCGCGGTAGAGATTTTTCCCCTGAAATTCTTTCAGATCCATATCTGGGTACCTTTTCCTGGTAAATGTGATCAGTTCATATGGTAGCCTTCTTCGATCGCCTTGATGTTGAGATCAAGTGATTTTTTGATGAACAGCGAAAAATCCACGTCTTTCTGCTCAATCTCAAGAAAGTTGAGAATTTTACCCAGCAGCACCATATTGCCGACCCTGGTGGACTGGAGTTTTTCCCGTGCCACGATAAAAAAAGGGAAAACATCAGCACCTTTGGGCGGCTTCTGTACCCCTTCATCAGCCCAGACGTATTTTGCCAGGGAGGCATCAAATGAGTTGTCCGAGGTTATGATGAGCAGGTCAGGGTGCTCCACGACCGGGTTTGAGATCTCGTGGTCGGAGATCACGATGTCGGCTGCGGTGTTGCCGCCCCTGACCGCAGAGTCATAGTCGAGGCTCTGGGTGGCGTTTTGCCCGCGGCTGACCGCGATCTTGGCGATGACCGTACCGAGGAGCTTGATACCGTGCCCGCCGGCACCGATGATCTTGAATTTGATGGGGTAGTTCATGGCGATATCCGATGGTAATGGGTGACTATCTGGTCATGATCCCGAGTTCGTTCTGGGCCAGCTGCTGACCCGGCTGGAGGTCACTCTTGATCTTATATGTTTCCTTGATCTGCATGAGCATCTCGTGAGGATTCTTGAACCCCAGCCTGCGGCCGTTGTTCTCTATGCAGTAGTCGCGGACTTCCAGAAGGGCAAATCCGTGCCATGACATCATTTCCTTGATGCATTTCTTCAGGTGGGGCTGATGCCAGACAGAGCTGCGGGCATAGAAATAGTGGGCATTTGAGGTGATGAGACCCTGGGCATTGAACGGATCATAGGGGCTGCCCTGGGGGCTGGTCACGGTCTTGACCCCTTTCGGGGTGCAGGGGGACATCTGACCGCCGGTCAGACCGTAGATGTCATTGACATTGACGATGACCTTGAGGTTGGCGTTGCGTCGGGAGGAATGGAGCAGGTGATTGCCGCCGATGCCGAAAATATCCCCGTCACCGGATACCACGACCACGTTCAAGTCCGGTCGAACCGCTTTGACACCCTCTGCGAGGCAGACGGCGCGGCCATGCAGACCATGAATGCTGTCAAAATTGAAATATCCTGCGGTCCGGCCCGTGCATCCGATGCCGGAAATGATGGTGGTATTGGTATGGTCGAGGTTTGATTCCTTCATGGCTTCCGCGATTACACGCTGCATGATCCCGAGCCCGCATCCGGGGCACCACATGGTCGGCCAGCGAGAAAAGCGGAGATATTCTTTCAGTTCTTCCTGATACATGATGTACCTTTCGTAAATATCGCAGCAGGGCGTCAGGCTTTGTATACTTTCTTTTCCCTCATGGTCGCGACGATCTGGCTCAGGCTGAGATCACCGCCGATGACGGGAATCGATACGCTCTCTCGTTTCAGGATGCGTTCGATCTCGCCTCCGTACTGGCCGTCATTCATTTCGATAACGACGACCTTTTTGTGCCCCTGGCAGGCTTCTATAATCTCCCGGTCGAGCGAGGGCCAGATCCTGATCGGCCGGAAATACGCATAGGCATCCCCAAGTTCGCGTACGATGCGGGAGGTGATGCCGTAGGAGATGATGATGGTGTTACTTTTGTCGTTCGGGACGGTTTCGAACAGTGCGTACTTGTCCGCTACTATCTGGATCTCCTTCTTGTATCCTGCATACCACTCGCGGTAATAGGCGGAGTCTTTGGTGTCGGGCACGTCGTCTCTGGAAAGCAGACCGGTGAAATGACGTCTTCCCTGGCCAAAGGGAGGACGCGAGCGGGGGACCGGGGGGATATTCACGGCATCGAGATCGATCGCTTCGTACAGGTGGCCGATATAGCCGTCCATCAGCAGTACGACCGGAGACAGCGACTCTTCGGCCGCGTTGAAACTGATGATCGTTTGAGCGTATGCTTCCTCGACCGAATTGGGCGAAAAAGCGATAGGATAAAAGTCCCCGTGGCTCCCGTAGCGGGCCTGCATGACGTCGCCCTGAGAGGGGAGCGTCGGCATCCCGGTGGAAGGTCCAACACGCTGGACATCGACGATGACGATAGGGGCACGGGTCATGTGTGCCAGTCCGATCCCTTCCTGCATGAGGGAAAATCCGGGACCGGAGGTCGCAGTCATGGCTTTGGCCCCGGCCAGAGAAGCTCCGACGATAGCATTGATAGAGGCTATTTCATCTTCAAAATGAAGATAGGCGAATCTGGGATTCCGGGCGGGTTCTTCTGCCAGGAGCTCCATGATCTCGGTCGCAGGAGTGATCGGATATCCGGCATAGAACTGTATGCCGGCCTGCAGTGCTGCCAGAGCTACGGCTTCATTCCCCTGGAGGAATCTGGTATCCATGGATGAGACCTCGTATGATTAGTTGGATGCTGGTTTTTCGATCAGAAATAATGCCTGATCCGGGCAATAGCGGACGCAGATCTGGCAGCGGGTACATTTGCCTACTTCGATGATTTCATTATTCTTCAGCTCCAGATTTTTCATAGGGCAGACTCCCACACAGAGCTGGCATTTTTTACACCAGGCGGGATTCCAGTTCAGGTTGGGTCGTTTTTCTACTGCTTTCATCATGCATCCTCGACAATATGGTCAAAGTACACAAGCTCTTTCGGACTGGTATCCTGCCAGATAGGCAGCGGGGAAATGGTCAGAGATTGTAGTGCGGTGAAGGGAACAGAGCAAATTCTGAAAATGGCTTCACACGGGCGATCACTCTACCCACAATATTCCGTTTTGGCAGGGTCCAGGCCGTGAGAGGGCCGGTATTGTCTGAGACGACATCTCCCCGGGAATCGCTGCTGTGTGTCCGGTTATCACCCATGACGAAATATTCATCGCTCCCCAGTCTCTCCACTACATATCCCTGAGTGCTGGCAGGGGTGTCGAGATACTCTTCCCTGAGGGCTATGCCGTTGGGATACTGGTTATTATAGATGATCACCTGGCCATCACCTTTGATCTCGAGCCGGTCACCGGGCAGGCCGATGATCCTTTTGACGAGATAGCGGTCGGTCTGCTGGGGAGGGACCAGGACGACGATGTCGCCTCGCATGGGATCCTTGAATCTGTAGCTCAGGATATTGGCGTAGACTTCCTGTCCATCTACCAGGGTGTCGTACATACTAGAGCCGACCACCGTAAATGGCTGGAGCACGAACAGTCTGATAATGAAGAAAACAATGAGAAGTATAGCGACCAGTTCGAGCACGAAAAGTACGCAGCTGAGAAGCAGTGTCCCCAGGTCCTTTTTCTTTTCAGCTTCTGCCTGACCGGTTGTCTGGAGATTTGATCTGATATCCATGGCTGGGTGGCAATGTGAGGGAAAAGTTATAAGGTGTATGCAGGTGAGGAAAAGAATTTTAAGGCATCAAATGGCCACCAGCGCAGGAAGGCTTTGCCGACGATGTCTTTCTTGTGGATAGTCCAGGGATTTTCTGCCGTATTGTTTGAAGGATTGACCCCGCCCCGGGAGTCATTGCTCACCTGGCGGTTGTCGCCTAGGACGAAATAGTCGTCACTTCCCAAAGTGATCTGAAGCGTGCCTTTGGTGACCTTGTTGTCGCCGGCCAGGTATGGCTCATAGATGGCGTGCCCGTTGATGAGGACTTCGCCGGCTTCATCGATGGAAATTTTTTCACCCGGGAGACCAATGACGCGTTTGATATAGTCTCGGGTATCGCGGGGTGGATGCAGGATGATGATGTCTCCGCGTCTGGGCTCCGCGAAGCGGAAGGTCAGTTCGTCGATCAGGAGGATCTGGCCTTCCTGGAGGTTGGGTTCCATGCTGGAGCCGATGATGTAGAAAGGCTGGACGATGAACATGCGGATGAGGAACGAAAGTACGCCTACGATGACCATGATCTGCAGGATTTCCAGCAGGAAACCGAAAAAAGATAACAGCGGATTGTGCCGAAGCCTGCTGCTTTTATTATTTTCTTCTGGTTGAGGGAATCGTTCGCTCTCAGGTGTGACGGGTGGCTCTACAGAAGATTGGTATTGGTTTGAGAAGTTATCCATATGGCGATATCTGCCTGTTATGAATCTAGATGCTGCTACAAAAAAACAAGCTCACTGTGGCTTGTTTTGCAGAGTGGTGGGCCGCCTTCAGAGGCGAGCCTCACCAAATGTCCTTGCCAAGAGACATTGGTGGGCGGCAAAGGGCTCGAACCTTCGACCTCATGAATGTGAATCATGCGCTCTAACCAACTGAGCTAGCCGCCCGAATGTACTTAGTTATCCAAAGGAACCAATGTAAAAGCAGAGGGGAGTATACCATCGGTCCCGGCTGAAAACAAGGGTTCGAATTAGATCACGAAATATCTTACCGAAGGAGGTAACGTTAGCTCATTCATAATCTTACCGAAAGGTGGGACAATCTCT
>MNZT01000032.1 GCA_001873755.1 Candidatus Wirthbacteria bacterium CG2_30_54_11
AAAAATGCTCAGCAATACTTGAAACCCGGAATCACGTTTGAACTCCTTGACCAGGAGGCGTATCGCTTCGATGACAACGAATTTGCAGGCATGATGCAAAAGGCCAGGAAAGAACTATTTCAGAAAATCCTTGTCCCTGATTTACATATTATTAAACTTTGACTCCCCACTACTTTTGAGGCTCATCTCTTGACTGGAAAAGACTATACAATCAGGTGAATATGCTCGTGAGTGCGACTACCAGGGAGGCGATGGTCAACAGTCCGACCGCAGACAGGGCAAAGAAGTTGGCGGTTTTGCCATTGGTATAGGCTCCCATGATCTTTCTGTCATTGATGATCTTGTAGACATACACGAGGATGATGGGCAGGATGAGTCCGTTGATGACCTGGGAAGAGATCATGATGGGGAAGAGCGGTATTCCGGGGATGATGACGATCAAGGAGGCGATGACGAGGAAAAAGGTGATCAGCGAATAGAACACGGGAGCGTCCTTCCAGGAGCGGTCCATGGCAGATTCGAACCCGAATGTTTCGCAGAGTGCATAGGCGGTAGCGAGCGTCACTATGCTGACTCCCAGCAGCCCCGCGACAAGCAGGCCAAAGGCAAAAAGGCTGGTAGCCTGGGCTCCGGCCAGAGGGGCGAGCGAAAGCGCTGCTTCACTGGCATTATTTACAAATATCCCGTTTTTGAACAGGGTGTTGGTGGCGGTCACGATGATGAAGAAGCTGATGAAATCGGTGAGAAAGGCGCCGAAGAATATTTCCAGCCGCTGGAACCCATAGTGACCGGCGGGGGTGCTTTTATCCACGATATAGGACTGGATGAAAAATTGTCCCCAGGGCGTCACGGTAGTCCCGATCAGGGCCATGAGCGTCACGAGGTAGGCTTTGTCGAACTGGATATGCGGGGTGACAAGTGAAGAGAGAGCCAGACCCCAGTCCGGTTTTGTATAAAAAGCGGTTACGATATAGACGATATACATGGCCGAAAGAACCAGGAAGAATTTTTCTGCCTTGGCGAAGGATCCTTTGTACAGGACGAGCCAGAGGAGGACCGTAAAAATCGGGACGGACAGGTACTTGGTCACTCCAAAAAGTGACATGGCTTCCGCGACACCGGCCATATCCGCTACGATCACCCCGAAATTGGCTATCAGCATGGCTCCCATAGCGAGCATGGTCAGCTTTAATCCGAATTTTTCCCGGATGACACCACCCAGTCCTTTGCCGCTGATGACGCCGATGCGGGCGCCGAGCTCCTGGGTGATGGCCAGTACGATGGTGATGATGAGCAGGGAAAAGAGCAGCTTGTACCCGTAGCGGGCGCCGGTGACGGTGTAGGTGGTGATCCCGGCCGCGTCGTTGTCTGCATTGGCCGAGATGATCCCGGGTCCCAGGACCGCGAGGACCAGCAGCAGCCGGCGGAAGGAAAATTTGAAGGGCAGTTTCATGACTATGCCTCCGGGAATAGTTCGCGCATGATGTCATCGACCATCACGATGCCGAGCATCTTCCGATCTTCCCGTGCGACAGCGACCGAAAAAAGGTCGTATTTGGTCAGGAATCCTGCGATCTGCTTGATGGAGGCAGTGGGGCTGACAAAAAATGGTTTTTTCGACATGATCTCTTTCATCTTTTTCTGATCCTCTGAGGTGCTCAGACGCCTCAGGGACAAAACCCCTTTGAGCGTACCGTCCTCTTCTGTCACATAGATGTACGTTATGGTAGGGATGTCATCTTTGGAGCCCTTGAGAGCGTTTTTGACTTCCCTCACGTTCCAGTCAGGGCGGACGGAAAAGAATTCGGTGGTCATCAGGCCGCCAGCTTCCTTGGCATCGTAGGTGATGAGTTCGAGGATCTTTTCTCCTTCTTCCGGTTCCAGCTCGGCGATGATCTCCTGCGCTTTGTCATCGGAGAGCTCATCTAGAATGTCAGCGGCCTGATCAGGCGACATGTCTTCCAGGATGTCTCCGGCCTGCTCGGCATCGAGGTGCTCGATAAGTGCTACCTGATCGTCTTCATCCATTTCCTCGATGACATCGGCTGCGATCTCCGGCTCCAGCTGGGAGAGGAAGGCCGCGCCTCTCTTGGCATTCAGCTCTTCCACAATATTGGCAATATCCGCAGGATGGAGTTTCTGGAGCTGGTTCTTCTGCTCGTGGAGTTTCAGTTCCGGCATGGTACTGTCTACGAGCGACATTTCGTTCCAGGGGACGAGGTCTTCTTTGATCCGGTTCAGAAAGGGAAGGCCGTCGAGATTGAGGCGTCTGAGTATTCCCAGTATGCTCACGTCGATGCTGATGACCGAGAGATCTCCCTGTACCTTGCCCAGCGCGATATCATTGGCGCGGACGACCTTCAGCCCTTCACAGTCCACGATCTGACGGTCGAGGACAGATTTCCTCAGGAGGATGTGTTCAGGTCCTAGATGGAAAAAAGGGAGAGTGGCACAGCTTTTTTTCAGGGTGACGATGCCTTTGCCCACCAGCTCTATGAGGTCTGCCGGGACGATGGTCTCGGTTCTGTTTTTCTGTGAAATGACGAGAGCGGCGACTTTCGGGTAGGCTTCGGTGATGGGGACAGCCACATCCTTCAGCGTACCTACCTGCACATTGGCATTGTCGAGGATTCTGGCACCGAGGAGAGAGCTGAGGTAGAGCATGTGAATCTCCCGGACATAAAAATAACCGCCGTTTGACCGTGCATTATGCAGCCGCCAGGCGGACACCATGTTCTATTATACGCCTTCTTTTTTTTATCCGACAAGCTGCCATTTATTTTGTTTCGATCGTGATGAGAGTAGGAAGCCAGGGTTTGATCGTGTGCATCCCCCGGACGAGCGTCAGAGCGGCGTGGGGAAGGAGCAGGAAGAAATAGGGAACCAGATAGCGTTCTTCGCCGGGATTGCCGATGTACATGATCGCGTAGAGAGAAAGAACCAGTCCGCAGAAAAGCAGATAGATCCGTCGTTCGGATCTCGTCCAGACCAGCGGGAACAGGAAAAAGAGCAGGGTCGCTCCGATCGCGATCCATCTCCAGAAATTCAACAGGTCCTGGTGGTAGGATGGTGAGTTCAGGTCAGGATAAAAGGTACTGTCATAGATGTGCCAGATGTTTTTGAAATTTTCGACGAGTCGCTCGGGATGCTCTGCCAGGCAGGCAGCACCCAGGCGGAGGTAGTACCCCTGGTCAGAAAAAGGTACCTCTGTCATCTTCGATTCGTGCTCACTGCCCTGGTAGGCGGGTGGGGAGAACCAGAAAGAATCGGAACCATCCGGAAGATTATATTCCAGCCGGCTGAATTGACATTGGGTCATCGCGACATTGACCCCTCCGTTGCCGGCGAGGGTGAAGCGGTGGTGGGTCGAGATGGAGGCATTCAGAGTGCCGGCGATGAACAGAGTGAGAGCCATACTGCCTAGACCGGCAGCGATGGGCAGCTTGTTTTTCCAGACAGCAGAGCGGTGATAGACCAGGGTCCAGAGGAGGAGAAAGGGGATGGAGCTGAGAAATACCGGGCGTACGATGAGCAACAGCGCAAACAGGTTCCCTAGTGCAACGGAGGATGCAAAGGACTGTTGTTTCCTGAGGAGCAGCAGCAGGAACCCGAGGAACAGGAAAGTGAACAGGGATTCGCTGAGGATGAGGGTATGGGTGTAGAGAAGCGGATAGTACAGGGCGGCGGTGAACGCAATCAGGAGGCTAGCTGTTTTGTTGCAGATCCGTCGGGTCAGGAGATAGCAGAACACCACAGACAGACTCCCCATCACGGCCTGTACGGTCAGAAAGGCTTCGACTCGTACCTCGCTCAGCCCCAGAAGGTCAATAAACCCGTAGAACATGGCCAGTGGGATATAGAAAAACCCCCAGGCTTCAGGAAAGCTCGAAGGGGTCCCGGACAGTAGCTGCATCGCCCGGTTCTGGTACTCGAGCGGAAGGAACCGAAGCGTGCTACTTACATCGATCCGGGACACGACGTATACTATGCGCGCGAGCAATACGGCCGTCAGTAGAACGAAACCGGCAATGGGGAAAAAGCGTTTGGGAATTCTGATCGACGACATGAGCTGCCTTTGTAGAATCGTGCGTACTATACCTGTGGAAAATCAATTACTCAATACCACACTTCATGCCTGCCTCAGGACCATCTCACGAACCCGGATCAAACCATGTGACCATACAGACAGGATGGCTGCCACTGGGGGCAGTATTTGTTTTTCTGTCCGGTGTCCTGGCCCTGTCAGCCTGGCTCGTTTTTCTCGGTCTTTCGTCCGCTGGTTCTTTTTACCGCAGAGCAGAAGGTAGCACCGGCTGGTTTATCGATAGGCGTCGATCTGACTGAAGGTGACAAACAGATACTGGTCGATACCGCGTATCAGGCAGTTCATGGCTTTTTCGCCCAGGATCCTGAGCCCACCACTTTTTCGAGCGCCTTTGACGGTATGGGCAACACGGTGTTCGTCGGATTTCGGGTCGACGGAGTGAAACGCGGTTCGTGGTCTTCTGCCGGCAGCAATCTGCTGCAAACGGTGTATGACGCGACGGTCAATACGGCGGATGATACCCGGTATGGGCAGCTCAGGCTGGACGAGACAGATAAGTTGTCGATAGAGCTGTTCATCCTCGGGTCGGAGCATTCCTGGGATGCTGGATATGAGCCGGGTATCCATGGTATACGCCTGACTGACGGGCAGCACAGTGCCATGTACTATAATTCCGTGGCGGTCGAATCAGGCTTGCCACCGACCGCTGATCTGCTTTCCCGGCTCTGCCAGAAGGCAGGGTTGGAGTCTGACTGTCAAAATGATCCCGGGGTGCAGCTTTTCTATTTCCCGACCATGCACCTGCTGGCAGACTCGCCGGTATCCGGAGTGACGACACTTTACCGCTGTGCCGTACTTCATGATCCGGCTGCGCTCACCGCTTCGCTGGTTGATACGTCAAGCGATGCCATGCAGAGCAGGCTGCTGAATGATCAGCAAACGAACGGAGTATTCGGATATCAGTGGGATCCGATATAAAACGAATACGCGGACGAGGAAAATGTCCTCCGGCAGCTGGTCGCATCTGTCTCTCTCTCGGATATCGCATCGCATACGCCGGAGTACCGTCCGGCTGCCGAACGCAATCTGAGCTTCATCCTGACCCACTGGTATCGCGAACATGGTGATTTCGGCTATGTCTCGCAGCAGTACGAATCGAATATCGGGGTCAGTTCGTTACTCCTCCGGGCGATCATCCGGAGCCCTGACTTTGACCAGTATGAGCAGCAGGCGGCCAGACTCGTGCGTGGGATATAGGGAAGTACAGGCGCAGACGGATCATTCCGGGTTTCGGTTTTCGCGGCAGATGAGCCGGGGGAGAGCCTGGCAGAGGATCTGGTCTTCTATTCCGGGGAGGCGATTCTGGCACTTCTGGAGTACTACCTGAAAACCGGTGATCAGACTGCCTTGGATTCGGCGATCGCGGCGCAGGATCACTATCTCGGACTATACGTCGAGGATATCGAGGATAACTATTCGCCCTACCTCGTTCCCTGGCATTCCATGTCGCTTGCGCACCTCTATGAGATTACAGGCGATTCGAAGTATCGGACCGGTGTGTATGTCCTGAATCTGCGGTGGCTGGAGGATCAGAATACCTACGGACAACCGTTCGCTGACTTCCTCGGCAGGACAGAGGACTCAGAACTTGGAGTGGTAGGCATCGAATCAGATGTGGTTTTTCTGGAGGGTCTGACCTATGCCTATGAACTCGCACATGAGGAGGGGAATGCAGCGTTAGAAGAACAGTTCGGCCAGGACATGCGGTATCTCATGGCCAATATCATGAATGCCCAGTTCCTGGGCCCGAATCTCTATTTCATCACGGATATCCCGCATGCCGAAGGTGGTATCCGGTTTTCTGATCAGTCGATCAGAGTCGATACAGTCGCCCATGCCTACGATGCCTTTAGCCGGCTCCGGGGCCTGGTGGCAAATGGCAGTTTTGAACTGGTTTCGGGTGGCGGTAAATGAAAGTAGCCTGAGAGGCAAAAAAGGCCATATTCCTCGATCCGTTCAAAGGAAATGGCCTTTTGCTGATTTGTCCAGATCCCCAAGTCGTACAAAGTGGATATCAGGTATATCTCCGCCTGTGAACTTGCCAAATCTACAAAAGTAGAAATTCACTATAGGTAATAGGCATGCGGTAGTAGTGGATGTCCACATAGATCTACAAAAGTAGAAATTCACTATAGGTAATAGGCCCCCTTGACGCTGATCACCGGCGTGGATCTACAAAAGTAGAAATTCACTATAGGTAATAGGCGACCCTTTGTCAAGTACCCGAATTCTATCAACTAAAATGTCACCATGAGGGCAAAAAAAGAATGATACGCTGTATACATGGATATGCACAGCAAGAACGAACTGACGGCGGCAGTCGCTCCGCGCTACTTCAAAGCCACTAAACAAGAAAAACGTCTCATGCTCGACGAGTACTGTGCCAACACTGGCCTGGATCGCAAGTACACCTCTCGTAAGATGAAGAA
>MNZT01000020.1 GCA_001873755.1 Candidatus Wirthbacteria bacterium CG2_30_54_11
CATCATGTTCCTGGCAGCGTAGATGATCTGCCCCGGGTTGTTGCCCGCGCTGTAGAGCCAGGCATCGGCAAATCCCATGCCCTCGCGCCGGACATCGTAGAAAAAATTGTGGGACTTCGTGAGCAGTTCATCCAGCCCGTCCTGAAAATGGATATCCAAAAAAAGCAAAGGCAAAGCAGCCAGCCTCTTGACGAAAAAAGGATGCTCCGGGTCAATGGTGTAATCACCCCGGCTGTCTGCCAGATAGCCGCTGAGCAGATGCACCGGCTCGTCAGAGGTGATCGAATCGTACCGGGCGAGGTGAAGCTGCATCTGCAGAGCTGAGATGAGACAGGCACCCACGAGAACGATCTCCAGCACCTCAGTCCAGCGCGGAGACGATAGAAACTTTTTCGAATTGAACATACGGATCTATCCTTTCTCTGAATACCAGGCCCTGATCAGTCCAAGCGCACTTTTCGCATTCTCCACCCACTGGATTCTCTCGTCTCTCCGAAACCAGGTCATCTGCCTCTTGGCATAGCGGCGGGTATCCCGCTTGATGAGCTCAACCGACTCGGTCAAGGACAGTTCGCCCCGGAGGTGAGCACCCAGCTGTTTGTACCCGATGCCCGTCATGGCAGAAGCATCATAGCCGAAGAGTTCCGAAAGCGATCTGACTTCCTCCAGCAAACCAGATCGCATCATGGCATCCACCCGGGCATCCAGGCGCTGGTATAAAACCTCTCGCGGACAGGTAAGCGCTACCTGAAGAATATCCCACTTAGGCTCATGCTTCGTCTGCTGCCGGGAGAACGGCACCCCGGTCAACAGGCAAATCTCGACCGCCCTGAGGACCCGCCGGGGGTTCTTCAGATCAACCAGAGCCAAGGCATCAGGATCCAGCCGTTCTAACTCAGTGATCAAGGTTAAAAGAGGCAGCTTTTCCAGCTTTGCCCGCAGATTGCCCCCAGTCTTCGTATCCGGGAAATCCAGACCGTCGACCATGCTTTTGATATACAAGCCGGTCCCGCCGGCGAGGATGGGCAGCTTCTTTTTCTTGAACAACTCATCTATCCGGTCAGAGGCCAGCTTCTGAAACTGAGCTACTGAAAATTCCTGATTTGGTTCTACCACGTCAACCAGGTAGTGAGGAATTCCTTCCCCGGTCCGAAACGACGTACAAGGGTCACCAGAGTCGATCCGGCTGGTTTGTCCGGCAACCTTGGCAGTACCGATGTCCATGCCCCGGTAGACGGTCCTGGAATCGGCACAGATGATCTCACCGCCAAAGGTCTGTGCAGCTTTCAGGGCAAGCTCAGTCTTGCCCGTACCTGTCGGTCCGGTGACCACGAGGACCTGGTGCCTGGGTTGTGGGGAGGACATGAAAACCTCATCAGCAGGGATGAAAAGCAACACGGGAGCAGAACCTGGTCTCTCCCGCGTACTTGAGAAAACGAACAGAAAACTATTTATTCAGACAGAGCCGTACTGCGCCCGGAAGTGATCACCATGATCTCATCCACTCGTTTGTTGAGTTCCTGATTCATCCTGGAGAGCAGATCCTGCTTGCTGATGCCGACCTGATCATCGATATTGCGCTCATAGTACAGGCAGGTGTCGAGTAGCAGCTGCCGGAGCCTCGTGCGTATCTGATCCATCGATCATTCCTCTGTTCGTGGCATAGCTTTGTCTCTTCTCGCTTTTGATCTGGCCCGGATGGCAGTGACGACACCAAACCCAATGATGGCAAAAAAAGTGCCAATGACCGAGAAAACTATGGCGACTCTCTGAAATAAACGCTCTCCTCTGTATTGCATCTGCCTCACCTGTGCTATGTGGTTGGATCATTTTTTCGAGGCCGACCGGTCACAAAGCCGACCAACAGGCATATGACACCCAAAATTGTACCTAGCCATTGAAGGTATCCAAATTCTGCGGTAGCCGTTGCCTCCTGCCCGAGCCCGGTAAAATCTGCACTTGCCGAGATCGCAGTAATCCCTGTCCCGGCGATGGTCCAGATGTAAGAACGCATGTCTGCGATCCTCCTCTGAGCAGTTAGACCCATCTCAGCGCGATACCTCTTATGAGCACTAGAACTGTTTCAAAAAACGCATATCATTTTCAAACATCATTCTGAGATCTGAGATCCCGTACCTCATCATGGCGATGCGGTCGATCCCGAAACCGAAAGCAAAACCCGATACCTTTTCCGGGTCGTATCCGACATTCCTGAGGACCTGCGGATGCACCATGCCCGCGCCGGCCATCTCCAGCCAGCCGGTCTGCTTGCAGGTACGGCAGCCCTGCCCCTGACAGATATTACAGCTCACATCGACCTCTAGGCTCGGCTCGGTAAAAGGGAAATGGTGGGGCCGGAAGCGGACATTGGTTGCCTCGCCGAGAAGATTCTTCATGGCATAGCTGCAGGTACCCTTCAGATCCTGAAGAGTTATCCCCTCAGCCACCACGAGGCCTTCGAACTGGTGAAACATGGGAGTGTGGGTCATGTCGTAGTCACGCCGGTACACTCTACCCGGAGCGATGATCCGGACCGGCGGCGTATGGGATTCCATATGACGGATCTGCACCGGCGACGTCTGGGTCCGCAGTAAGATCTCGCCGGTCAGATAAAAAGTATCCTGTGTATCCCGTGCCGGATGCTCTTTGGGCATGTTCAGAAGTTCGAAATTGTATTTGTCCCACTCCACCTCAGGGCCGGAAGCCACCTCAAAACCAATCCTCTGAAAGATATCCTCGATGAGCATCCAGGTCCGGGTAATCGGATGCAGGTGCCCGAGTCTGTCATCAGCCGCAGGCAGGGTCATGTCCACCCGGTCATTTTCCAGACCGGCATAGAGGCTCTCTGACAGTTCCTGCTCTCTCTGTGCAATTGACTGCTCTATGTCATTCTTCACCTGATTGGCGGCAGCGCCCATCTGTGATCTGGTGGCAGGGTCCATGCTGCCGAGCGTACGGAGGAAAAGGGTCAGTGCCGACTTGCGCCCCAGATACTTCACCCGTGCTTCTTCGATCTCGTCAGGTGAGCTCAACAAGCTGATCTGAGATAGTGCCTGCTGTCTGATGTCCTGCAAATCCTCGGCCATCCGGATGACTTTCTCTAATTGGCTGATCGCGTGCACTATAGTACAACACCTCAAGCCCGGTGAACAAGCGAAGGCAGACGGTCATCCGCCGATATCAATGCGGCGGAGGCGCTCTGTCCGTCTGAGGTAGACGAGCGAACCGCCGAGAGCCACGAACAGAACCCCGACTGCTCCGGCATACAGCCACCATTCGACCGGTCTGCCGCTTTTCGGGTCCAGCGGAGAAGTATCTCTGCCATCGGAGATACCATCACCATCCGTATCGGCCTTGGCGGGATCGGTCCCTCCGGCGATTTCCTCGCGGTCAGTGAGATTGTCACTGTCGGTATCTCTGATGGTCGGATCGGTCCCGGCCTCATATTCTTCGACATTCAATAACCCATCTCCGTCAGCATCGAGAAAAGTATCGACCGGATCGGAAAGCAGAAATCCATATTTCGTCTCAAAGTTATCCGGCATACCGTCCTGGTCGCTGTCCAGATGTTCTGAAGCATCAAGAGGAAATTCATCAACCCCATCATGGAAACCATCCCCATCGGTATCCCGTTTGGTCGGATCCGTATTCTTTTGAAATTCCTGCGCATTGGTCAAACCGTCCCCATCGTGATCAGCGACGCCATCGGCAGGATCAAGGGGATCGTACCCGTAGCGCACCTCAAACCCGTCACCGGCTCCATCACGATCCGTATCCGCAACTGCAGGATCGGTTCCCAGCTCGAATTCCCGTTTGTTGATCAAACCGTCGCTGTCCAGATCTTCTTCTGCATCATCCCGGGTCAGATCCAGCCCATGCTCCAGCTCCCAAGCATCCGGCAATCCATCGTTATCGGCATCCAGCTGCCACAGAGGATCAAGCGGAAAGTCGTCCTCCTGGTCACCGACAGAGTCGCCATCCGTATCTGCCTTGTTCGGGTCTGTCCCCTGGGCGTATTCATCCAGATTGGAGAGTCCGTCCCCATCCGTATCCAATGCAGCATCACTGCTGTCGAGCGGATTCAGGCCATGATCAATTTCATATCGGTCCGGCAGGCCGTCGTCATCAGTATCGCTTTTCGTCGGATCGGTACCCGCCTGGATTTCAGCCAGATTCGAAAGTCCATCATAATCGCTGTCGATCCCGGCATCAGAGGGATCAAGCGGGTCGAGACCAAGAGAGATCTCGATGGCATCATTGATCCCGTCGCCATCCGTATCGGACTTCAGAGGATCAGTGCCCAGTTCTTTTTCTTTGGTGTCCGGCAAACCGTCATTATCATCATCGGTATCGGCATTATTTCCCATGCCATCACCATCGGTATCGGCTGTCTCTTTGTTGTCCAGGGGGTACGCATCCGCACCATCGGCTGCTCCATCGCCATCGGTATCAGAATTTCTGGGATCAATACCTTTTTGAAATTCCTCCAGATTGGACAAGCCATCCTGATCCGCGTCCCTGACGGCATCATTGCCGTTCAGCGGACTCAGATCGTATCGGACCTCCCAGCCATCCGGCATGCCGTCCCGGTCGGTATCGGCACTGTGCGGATCAGTCCCCTGCAGAGCTTCCTGGTTGTTGACCAATCCATCCGCATCGGGATCCAGGCTCTTGTCTGCTGCGCTGAGCGGATCCAAACCATGCCTGTATTCCCAGCCATCATATATTCCGTCACCGTCGGTATCCTGTTTCAAAGGGTCTGTACCGATATCCGCTTCTTCGGAATCCGTAAGTCCGTCATTGTCATCATCCGGATCGACTGAATTTCCAATCCCATCCCTATCCGTGTCGATATCGACGGTCAGGGTCCTGGTCTCTTCGTTGTTCGAGGTATCGCTGTCCACTGGGTCGGTAGAAGTGATCTTGACCGTTACCGGATACTCGCCCGCTTCGGAAAAAACATGATCCAGGGCAAAAAACCAACACGGCGACTCGGGGCCAAACACCTGGGTCTGGCGAGTACCAATCTGATCAGTACCTACAAAAAAGCCTTCCGTGATATTAAAATAGTCCATACTGCACACTTTGGCCTGGATCCTCACCGAGCCTCCGGCCAGGGGAATGCCCGGGTTGAAGGTCAGACTACCTGCTTCGATATACACATCTCCGTTGGCTACCGCCTGGGCTCGGGGCGCCGGCAGACAACCGATGACCAGAACAGCAAGAGCTGCCATGATGCCTGTTTTGTATGTTCTACCTTGCCACACGCTCTGTCCTCGCGTAAGCTGTCCCTGGATTGCAGTACGGCGAAAAGGATAGCATCATCATGCCCAAAAGTCCATTTCAAAGGAGCACCAAATGACGACGATTCTAGCGTTCTCAGACCTCCATGGACAGCTCGATATCCTCTCTCAGATCAAAGGCCGCATAGCTCAGATCAAACCGAATATATGCCTCATCGCGGGCGACCTGACGCAGTTCGGGAGCCACGATGCCGCTCAGGGGATCGTCGCCCGTCTCCGGAATCTCGCCTGCCCCGTCTATTTTGTCCATGGCAACTGTGACCCCCCGGAAGCCCTGCGCGCGTTCAGAAGTTCGCCGGGCTATGTCCATGCCCTCGCCAGGGAAATTGGCGACTTCGTCCTGTGCGGCTACGGCAATGTACCTCCGACTCCCTTTGGCACCTTCAATGAGGTACCGGAAGAGGTCATCAGCAGTGAGTTCAAACCAGAAAACCCCGCACTGCCGCTCATCCTGCTGACCCATGCCCCACCGATCGATATCAACGACCTGACCCGCGGCGGGCCGCATGGGGGCAGCCTGGCCCTCAGGGACATCCTGACCATGCACGAGCCCCTGCTCATGCTCCACGGCCATATTCACGAAGCGCCCGGCTTCACGGTGTACAACTACGAAACCGGTAAAGCCGGACAGACGGTCTGGTTTTCGGACAACTCCGAGTCTGAATATCAACTGGAACGAAATCCTGATCACGGGGTGATCATCAATGTCGCGGCAGCCAAATTCGGCAGATGGGTAGAGATCGAGATCTCGTCTGAGATCATCTCCATCCGGCCGCAGATGCTTGTCCACGGATAGATGTATCGGCTCGGTACTACAATGGCTTTTCTAGATAAACTGTTCAGATCTTAGCGCCATATATCAAACCAAATCAAATGCATTTTCTTAGAGCCTGTTCAAAATCTTTTCAATAGGATAACGAGAAAACATAAGACCATCATTTGCAATGACGAATTAGTCTTTCTTTCACAGTTCTTCCAAAGCCTTCGTGACTTTTCTAGCCATCCAAAACATCTCTCGACCACCCATCTCTTTGGTAGTACCGCAAACGTATGAAGCTCATTTCGTTTCGCAATCTCAACTTCTGCCTTGATCAGGAACTCCACTTCATGAGCAAACTTCTCTC
>MNZT01000056.1:0-3245 GCA_001873755.1 Candidatus Wirthbacteria bacterium CG2_30_54_11
CTATGAGCGGCTCAATCCCATCCAACTACAACGACAAATCAAGTCCAAACTCAACAAGCTACGGGACACCCTTCGGTAAGATTTCTTAATGATCTAACGCGGTTTGCTATACTGCCCTCGACAGACATGGGCAGAGAGAGTATGAGTATCAGGGGGAAAGGCGAGAGAAACCAGAAACAAATCCCCCCTTCCCCCCTTTCATAAAGTGGGGTCACTCATCACCTCTTCGACTCCTCTGACGTCTTCTCTCAAATTTGTAACCCGCTAACTCGTGAACCCGCCCTTGTCCTCCGTAGCCCTGAGTCAGTCGAAGGGCGAAGGAGGAAACCCGTTAACTTCGAGGTATTTATGTATGAAGCCCAGTTCTACGAAAAAATTGCCGACAAAAAGGTCAGATGCAATTTGTGCGCCCACCACTGCATAGTCAAGAACAGCGCCCGGGGCATCTGTGGCGTGCGGGAAAATCAGGGCGGGACGCTTTATACCCTGACGTATAACCGGCTCATCTCAGCCTCTATAGATCCGGTCGAGAAGAAGCCACTCTACCATTTCCTGCCGGGCAGCCGGGCCTACTCATTCTGTACCATGGGGTGCAATTTCGGCTGCATGTTCTGCCAGAACGCTGATATCTCGCAGGCTGGCAAAACCCAGGACGGCTCGGATAAACGTCCTCCCATCCTGGGAGACGATTTCCCGCCTGCATCTATCGTGAAACAAGCCCTCAAAAGCGACTGCCAGAGCATCGCCTATACCTACAGCGAACCGACTGTATTCTATGAATACATGTTCGACACGGCCCGTCTGGCCAGTGAAAAGGGACTGAAAAATATTTTCGTCACCAACGGCTATATCACGGAAGAACCGCTCAGGAAGATCGCACCCTATATCCAGGCGGCCAATATCGATCTCAAGTCTTTTTCCGACGATTTCTATGCCCGCACCTGCAAGGCCCGCCTGCAGCCGGTACTCGAGACCATCAAGCGGATGCATGACCTCGGCATCTGGATCGAACTCACGACGCTGCTCATGGTCGGCGAGAACGACAGCCCGGACGAGATCCACGAGCTGGCCAGATGGATCGCAGGCATTTCCAAGGACATCCCCTGGCATGTGAGCGCCTTTCACCCGGCATACAAGATGCAGGATCTCCCGCCCACCCCGGTCAAGAACATAGTCCAGGCCATCGAGATCGGCCGGGCCGAAGGACTGCACAACGTCTACGCCGGTAATATCGGCGGGGATGAATACCAGAACACGGTCTGCTCTGCCTGCGGCTCTGTCCTCATCGAACGGACCGGGAGCTACCAGGTCACCTCTCATCTCAAAAAAAACCGCCTTCAGCGAGGCTCGCCCCAGAGTGCGGCTTCCTGCCCGAGCTGCAAAGCGCCGGTGGCGGTCAGACTTTGAGTTTTATTCGCCGTTGCGCCATAGGGCCGCGGATACTATACTGACCGTGACCATTTAATCTCTACAAGCTCTCGCTCATGAAACACCTCTCACGTATCGGTGCGGTATGTGTCTGCGTGTCACTGTTTTTCAACATACTGATCAGCTATCCGTCACCGGCCGGAGCGACTGTCCACCAGTTCTACGATGCCTCTGTGGAGATCAGCGACTCCCTGCCGGCCGCCCCGTGTAACTGGACCATTGACCTGAAGAACGTGCAGGATATCCCGCCCGGTGGCTACGTCGTTATCACCCCCCAGACCGGTGAATTCACCATCCCGGTCGGCATGACCTTTGCCGACCTCGACCTCTCGATCGCCGGAGTAGAGCAGACTCTCGCCGCCGCTCCCGGCATTGGCGCCGGTTCTGCCTGGGGCATTACCGTAGCGACCGGTCAGACCGGCACTCTGACCTTGACCAACAATGATACCGATACGGTCGCCGCTGATTCCCAGATCATCGTAGAGATCGGCACACATGCCACCTCCGGCACGACCGGCACGCACCAGGTCGACAATCCGATTAAGATCAATCTGATCGGCTCGGCCGATGTCTGGCGGGTAGACGTGGCCTCCTTTGACTCTACCGCCGTCGAGATCGACTATATCACCCTGCTCATCGCCACCATCGAACATGTCGAGATGTACGCCGGCCCCATGCCGCACCTGACTTTTGAGATCTCCTCCATCACCGCACCCGACGGCGGCGATATCAGTGCCAGTGAGATCAACTGGCGCGGACTCACTGCTCTCACACCCAAAACCGCGGTCCTCAGGGTCAAGGTGAACACTGACGCCCAGAACGGCTTCATCGTCTACCTCAAGCAAGATGGCAATATGCTCCATTTCGAAGACCCCACTATCGATATCGACCAGATCAAGACCGGCGGTACGGTCGGCACCAATGATGTACCGGTCGCCTGGTCTTCCCCTCCCGGCACCACCATCGGCGTGGATACCGGCTACCTGGGCTATACCACCTCGGACATCACGCTCAACAGCGTCGGCAACGGGGTCAACCGCTTCGTGAACACGACCCGCTACAGCGCCTTCACCACCTCGAGCGAAGAAATCCTCTACCATCCCGAGGCCACCCAGAGCAATACCGAAGGCCAGGACTACGCGGATATCACCTTCCAGATCGAGGTCAACAATCTCCAGCCCTCCGGCAACTACTCCAACGACCTCATCTTCATCGCCAAACCGGTATTCTGACCGGACCTGGAATCAAAAACACCTCACAGAAGCACCATCAGGAGAGCAGTTATTTGCTGACCAGGTCCTGGCGCTCATTCGCGATCAGCCGTGCCCGGGCGATGACGGGCAGACTGCAGAGAGAAGTAGCCAGCTGCCCGGTCCGATAGGCAAGACAGAACAGCAGACCTGCATCCGTTCCGTACCCCAGCAGCTTAAACGAGACGATCTGGGAACTTTCGAAAAAACCTACGGAACCGGGGGTCGGGAACAGGGTGGCGAGACTTTCTACGGTATAGATGAAACCGATGACCCACCAGTTGAACTGGCCTGTACAAAGAAAAAAAACAAAACCGATCCGTACCAGGAACGAACAACAGACAACCCCGCTCCAGAACGACAAACTGCCCCTCTGCCGCCAGGGGAGCCTGAAAAAATACACGAAGCTCTCCTCGAACCGTGCCAGGCCTTCCTGCCCGTTACGGCTCAGGAAACGGCGCAGCAGCAGCAGGAGGGGCTTCTTCTGCTGCTGATACAGCACGGCCAGGACGATCAGGCCTGCGATGATACCCCATAGACCGAACACGGTGGCATCCGTCAGTATTC
>MNZT01000056.1:3255-9603 GCA_001873755.1 Candidatus Wirthbacteria bacterium CG2_30_54_11
GAAAAAAAGCGACACTATGGTCCGCAGGAACCGTTCAAAGAATACGAGCCCGACATACTCGCTGTAGTTCCCCCCGCATCTGTTCTGGAGCAGCCGGGCTTCGAACAGATCACCTGCCACGCTGGGCCCGGGCGCCACGATATTATAGAACAAACGGACCGCCTGGAACTCCACCAGCTGTCTGAAGCAGACCGCTTTCCCTGCCGAGACCAACAGTACGGACATCACTCTGGCAATGGTGATGATCGGCAGTGCCACCAGGATCACCACCACCGCCTCGTTCAGATAGCCGATCTCGGTCAGTTTCTGCCACAGATCGTCCCAGTTCAAGCCTCTCAGGGACACCAGGAAAAGAACAATGCCTGTGAACGAGATACCCAGATTGACCCGTCTGCCGAAAGATCCTGACATCGTACTCCATCGCAAATAACTGATACTCTCTGCAGGGCCAGAACTGCCTTCAGCGGATGATCTCCTGCCGGGGATCCTGTTGTATATCAAAAAGCTTGATCGGCTGGGTCCGGATGATGACCGGAGGTGTCGTCTGATTGGTATGGCAGGCAGACAGGGAGAGATCCTGGGTGGAAGTTTCTGTCTGGCTGGTATGTAATTGAGTGTCTATCGCATAAAAGTACATCTCGACCCAGGCTTCAGAATAAGAAGCATAACCAGGTATATCATCAGCAGTCAGCTGAGTCGTCCAGATGAGATCTTTGTCTCTCCCCTCTGATGGATGCTGCATATTGACCACTGACCATTCGCTTGACTGAGAGGTATTTTTATCCTGGAGACGATACTTCAGTTCAACGACCATAATCCCGTTGCCGCCTGTGGCCTGCACGCTGATATCAGCCGAAAGAGAACCGCAGCCGGTTCCCCGATAGTAGATGATATCAGTCGACAGGGTCTGATCACTGATCACGGGTCCGGTCGCCACCGGAGCCGTGACCGGCACCGACGGGATATCAGGGATGATGGCGGTACTGAGAGGGGGCATGATGACCGCTTTCTTTGCGGCGACCGTGACCATAACCTCACTCGTATCGCCCCACTTCCCGTCCGCATCCTGACCGCGAACCCCGATGGTATAGGTTCCCTCGACGGTCGGCGACCAGTTGTAGCGCACAGCGGCCAGCGTCGGCATAGCATCGGGCGCTTCCGTCTGAACGACTGCGCCATTGATGACGATCTCCACGACAAAGACGCCGGAAGGGACATTGGTATGAGTCACGATCTCATAGGGAACCGCCTCCAGCTTTTCGCCTTCGAGCGGAGCATCGACCCAGGAACGGATGCTGGTCTCGTCAACAAATTTGTTCGTGGTAGCAGCTCTGGTGCAGCCGCTGAATACAGCCAGGAGCATGATAATGGCAGCGAACGCTGATAGTCTGGTGTTCATTTGCCCCCCGCAGTAGTAGGAATCTGGATCTGACCGGACGAATCTGTTGAGATCAGGCAGGAACTCATTATGCCCGGATCGCAGGCCGTGATAGAGGCATAAATCTCGATCGTGCCACCCCAGTAGAGCTTCCACCAGTCATCGTAGTAGTACTGCGGCCAACCGTCCCGGTACTCCACCGTAGTCCAGCCGTACATGAGCTCCTTGTGCCCCGGGATCCAGTACTCGGTCGCCACCAGGGAAAAGGGCAGGGTGACACTTTCACCAGGCTGAAGTGGAGGGATAGGAGCACTGACAGACCTGAAAACCGCTGCGTCCAGCGGTTCGGTGATGATCATGCTTTCGTCGTAGGGCGGGATGTTGATGATCTTCCTGCCGACCGGGCCGGCATTGGTCGCCGTGAAACCTACAGACAGCAGATAGCTGTCCTTGAACATCTCGTATCCGCCCTGGTCGGTGATGGGAGTGGAATTACGCCTGATCTCGACCGTCGCGACGGCCGAGGAGTGCAGTGCTCTCGGGTCAGGATGCGCGGTCACCCCCTCAGGCAGACAGAGCGGCTCCAGACCTTCGTTGTGGGCCTGCCCCGCGTCCATGCACCCGGGATTGGTATTCTTTGTACTCTCGATCGCCTCTTCCAGCCCCTGCTTGATGAGCTCTTTGCAGGCCACGTCGGGACAGCCGGCCTGTTCGGCCAGGGTCGCGGCGACATAGTTCAGCCCCTCGGACATGAGCTGGTCAAAATTCGGCAGGGTCGGCGGTATGCCCAGCGCCACCATGCCGATATCCAGTCCGGCAGCCAGGGCGGCTGTACATTCTGCATTCCCTCCGCAGACCAGGCCCCCGACCGCATTTACGATAGAACTCTTCAGGGTATTGTAGGCTTCCGATACCCAGCTGACCCCGCTGGATACGAAGTCCCACAGCGACTCATACCAGCTCTGCTCCCCGATCCCCTTGTAGGGAGCCGGACAGAGCACGGTGCCCGCCGGGAACAGAGTAGCAGTCTGCCCCATCTGATCGATCGTGTAGGCAGTATCGAGGATCATAGCTCCCTGACAGACGCCGGCCTCCGGGAAATGGATGGGTTGGAAATCCTTGATCTCCACATCATAGATGCTCGGAGGGGAATAGAAATTCACTTCTTCGCCGGCCACTGTCGGGATCTGATGGACGATCACCTGAGGCGAGGGATCGCCTGCGATCTGGCCAGCATTCAAGGGGATCACCCGAAGGTACCAGGTAGCAAGGTTATTTTTCCAGAGAGCGGAATTCTGGAATTTTGCCAAAGCCTGTATGCCGGTAGTATCGGTCGAAGCCTCGCCAGTTTGGGAAAATTTCAATTGAGCAGAAGGCAGAAACCCGCCCTCAGGATCAGCCTCGAAGACCCCGGCAAAGTCGACCGAGAACTGCCCCTTGGCTTCGATCTTCTTTTCGTATACTCCTGACGGAGCAGTAGTATCAGAAAAAGGGAACAGAGAGACCTGCATGATGGCCTGATCGACCTGCGGATCAGGATTGTACCACCAGAGCTTGCGCGCCCGGTCGTCCCCGCTGTCGGGAACGGATGTTTCCTTTACCCAGCTGCCGCCCATGTCCCCATAACAATCCCAGGGAGAATTACAGACATCGAGCGTGGTCGGATTTGGCAACGCTGCATTGACCGTCCCCAGCTCCTGCAGTTTCCCTGCCTGCCATCCCCAGGTCTGAAAGGTCGGAGATGCATCAGGATCGTCGTGACCAAACGAAGGAAGCACTGCTAGAGGCAATATCAGGTCCGTCCCCTGCGGGCTAAGCATGCTGCCCTCTTCCTCAGGGACTCTGTACCAGGACTGGCCGTCTTTGGTCGCGTAGAAATATGCTCCACTCACATTAACCGGCACCATCACAGCCCCCGGCTCTGCTATTGGTGCTGACTGCGGCGTCCCCGGAGAACTGCTTTGTTCTCCGACTCCGCTGGCGATTCCGGTGATGATCGGGATCGAGACCAGTATTCCTGCCCCGAGAGGCTTGCCGGTCTGGAGACCAGGGTTGACCGCTGCGGTCTCTGTTTCAGTCGACCCGAACCGCTTCGCGACCTCGCCCAGACTCTCACCGGCGGCCGCAGGCACCTGGGCGGTATAGGTCACAGCAGCGGTCGCCTCCAGATCAAGTACCTGAGATTCTGTGACGCGACCTTTGCTGTCCAGAACTTTGACCGTGAGCGAGTGATCGCCCTCGCTCTGAGGAGTATAGCGCCAGTTGATAAGGTCAGAAGAAGCGCGATCAAGGGCATGGGTCTCGGTCTTGACCCCGTCAGCCCAGAGCTCGGCCCTCTCCAGGGGCTCCTGCCCGCGCACCACTGCCCTGACCGGTACCGGGGTCCCGACCGGATAGGCGGCATGCTGGACAGGAGAGACAAAAAAGGCCTGCAGAGGGACCGGCGGCGGCGCCTTGCCCGAACCTGTCAGTTTCCACAGTGCGACACCCAGCACCGAGACCAGAACAGCAGAAATACCGATGACCAGAGGGAGTGTCCGTTTTCCGGAAATGATCGTTTTCATGGTCACCTTTGCGGGTAAGCAATGAAGCAAAAAACTGAGGACGACGGATCTGTTTCGGTCAGATAGCAGTCAACACGGTTACCCCTGTACTTCCGGCTTCAGCCAGGAAAAGTCCCGCTCGCGCAAAAAAGAAACCATGCTGTAGGAGAGCAGCATCCCTCCTGCGATATCGATGCTGTAGTGCCCGCGGGCCAGAAGCATCGACACGATCTCTACCCCGACCAGCAGGAGAAAAAAAGCCCGGAGCCGTTTGTCTCCCTGCCAGCTGACAAACAGGTAGCAGAGGAATACTGATCCGACATGTCCGGACGGGAACATGCCCGGAATAATCCCGGGAGACAGTCCCCAGGGGCCATCTGTCCCCAGGGGGCTCATGAGCGGGGTGAGCAGTACCAACCCGGCACGGAGCAAGTAGTGCAGACCGAGCCCGAAGAGGAACAGGGGGATCCGGGAACGGACTGATACCAGAGCGAAAACCGCAAAACCTGCCCAGCTGACCAAGACCGTCCCGTCCGCGAGATACTCGCACCATTGCACATACGGCAGGGCATCCAGGATCAGATCAGGGGAAACTACCCGGTGAGGGAACAGGAGAAGGATGGCTGCTTCGCTCCAGGAAGTCAGCAGACTTGCTGCCGCGAGCATGACCATGGAGATCAGCAGAGGTCGCCAGTACCGTGGTTGTACCCTTCGTATCTCGGTCATGACAAAAACTGCAGAAATGGCTTGATATTCTCTGCGAAATCACGGTCCAGGACCATACCCTTCCAGGGGTCACCCGGTTTCACGATGTTGACCACCACGATGTCAGCACCATTGAAAATTGCTGACTGCAATTCCTTCCGATCGATGCCCCCCGCAGCACCGACCAGATTGTCCCATTTGCCTTTCAGTTTGGCGATGTGCTTGTACTGGATGAGCTTGCCGTAGGCATTTTCCTCGTCGCGGCCGCGGTGGATATAGACTGCGTCCGGGATCAGATTCACCTGCCAGAGCGTCTTCATGGGATTGGTCACATTCAGCATGTCGATGGCAGAGAGGACATTGGCCCTTTTACATTCTTCGATGAAAAGCCGAAGGGTCTCCACGGAAGCACTGCCGCTGGCAGTCACATAGGAAGCCCCGGCCTGGGCGGCCATACGCACCTCAGCCGCCGCCCCATCGACGACCTTCAGGTCGGCCACGATCCTGCCGTGCCACCATTGCTTCATCCGGCTGATTACGCCGATACCCTCCCGCTTGATGAACGGGGTACCCGCCTCGATCAGGATCTGCTCGTGCCGGGGAATATGGGGGATGGCCGCGGCGAATTCCAGAAAAGTGTGATTGAACGCCAGCTGAAGAAAGGTGTTACTTTTCACGACTGATGAGCTTCTTCATATTGAAGAGGTCGCCCGGGAGCGCCACAATGATCTTTTCAGAAGGATCTGCGGACATCTCCTTCAGGGTCTGCAAGGTACGGAGAGCAAGTGCTCCCTCGGCTTTGGACAGGATGGTGGCCGCCTCGGCAAGCTTCACCGCTGCGTCCTTTTCTCCCTCGGCCTTGATGATGCGGGCTTTCTTGTCCCGCTCGGCCTCGGCCTGCTGGGCCATGGCGCGCTTCATATCGGCCGGAATCTCGATATTCTGGATCTCGATGGCATGGATGTCCACTCCCCATTTATCCGCCGACTCGTCCACGATGGCTTTGATATGCTCGGCGATGTCCGCCCGTTTGGCCAGTACTTCGTCCAGAGTAACCGAACCAATGACATCCCGGAGGCTGGTCTGGGACTTGGCGGCGATCTGGGAGCGGTAGTTCTGCACTTTGTAGATGGCTACCGAAGAATCCACTACGGAAAACCGCACGATACCGTCGACCATGCAGGAAACATTATCATTGGTGATAACTTCCTGGGTCGGGATATCCATGACCTGCTCGCGGATGTCTACGTTCTGCACCAGCTCGATGAAGGGAATGACCAGATTCAGGCCCGGCAGGATCGTCCGTGAATACTTGCCGAACAGCGTCACCAGACCTTTGTACCCTTCGGGGACGATGCGGAGTCCCATGCCCACTGCCACAATTGCCAGAATAACGAAAAACCACATACCCGTTCCTCTGATAAATATGAAACTGTGCCATCAAGATACAGCCGCATTATACGGTGTAGCGAGCCTGTTCTCAAGGGATCGAATTAGATCACGAAATATCTTACCGAAGGAGGTAACGTTAGCTCATTCATAATCTTACCGAAAGGTGGGACAATCTCTTGATTTACAATCAGGAGGGCCCAGAACATGATGAGCTTCAAAAGTAAACGAGAATACATCAAGGAGATCAGGGATAAATATAAACGATCCTCACGATCTCAAAAAAGCCAACTCCTCCAGGATGTCAGTGATATCACCGGGTATCATCGGAAA
>MNZT01000041.1 GCA_001873755.1 Candidatus Wirthbacteria bacterium CG2_30_54_11
CGAGCTGGAGGTGCCGGCGGTCAGGTTTGAGGGGGCAGGCGGGGGACGGGTGGATGAGGTCAGGTGGGAGGCTGGTTCGGTCTGGATCAATGCCACCCAGCACTTCACTCCGGTGGCAGCAGACGTCTGGCAGTACCAGGTCGGCGGCTATCAGGTCTGCCATAAGTGGCTGAAGGACCGGAAGGGTAGGGCACTTAGGGCTGAGGACATCAGACACTATTGCCGGGTGGCTACGGCTTTGGGCAGGACGGTCGAGATACAGAGGGAGATCGATGGGATGCCCTCATCCCCGTCTCCGACGAGGCTCGCCTCAGAAGGCGGCTAACCTTCTCCCATGAGATGGGAGAAGGGATCAGAATCTAAATTCCCCTCTCCCATCCGATGGGAGAGGGGCAGGGGTGAGGGCGTATTCCTAGAGTACTGGCGCTGAGGTAAACGACAGATGCTGAGGAAGTTTCGTTGCAGTGAGGTGATCCTGGAAAGATCTCGTGAGCTCAGGCATGACATGACTGAGGCGGAATTGCTGGTTTGGAAGTATCTCAAGAATCGCCAGCTTGCAGGTTTGAAATTCCGGCGGCAGGTTGGGGTTGGGCGATTCATTCTCGATTTCTACTGTCCGGAAAAACAACTTGCGGTTGAACTGGACGGCGGTCACCACGGAAGTGAAAATGCACTGGTGTACGATGCGATGAGGACAAAATATCTGGAATCACGAGGTATCAAGGTTCTCCGGTTCTGGAATAGCGAGGTGATGGGGAACGTCGATGGAGTGCTGGAGCGAATAGTTGAGATCGTGAGGGAGATGGAGGTTATCACAACGTAGATTGTTCGTTTTGTTTGGGAGGAGGAATAGCATGCTCGATTCGTTTGTGGCAGGTGATACCGGGATCGTCCCGAAAGTCTGGAATCAAATGGTTGAGCACTATGCTGATCGCATCCATGAAGATGAAGCGGCACTAGAACGTATACAAAAGCATTTCTTTGGCGTTTCCCTCTCAGATCTGCCGGAACCGTCACTTGATGACCTGAATAATGCGTATATACGTTTTATGTTCTGGTATTTTTTCCGGTACAGGACACATTCGGGTGCCCAGACCCTGCTCGAGGACTATATCGAGCATCACAGTATGCAGCTGGGAGCACATGAGCTTTTGATCCTGACCGGTTTTTTGCAGAGCGTATTTGGCATCTTTGAAGTCGAGAGCCTGCAGGTGGGTCGCAGCCTGGATATTCGGCTCCTCTCGGGCGGTATGGAAAGCTACCATATGATCGAACGTGCTGGTTCGCGTGAACTGAGCAGGGGAGACCTGGTCATCGGCTGGATCACACCCTGGAGTGATACCTCCCATGTTTTCCTGGGCAAGCCTGTTTTCCTCCCCGCTGCATCAGCTTATTCCATCAGACGGATTTTTCATGCACCGGGACAGACGCAGGAGCAGAAGGCCGTTACCCCGGAAGATGTAGAGCATTTGTTCTTTTTTTCTCCCAAAATCCATGCCCAGGACGGGAATATCAGGAAACGGCTTCGCCGATTCATCCACAAACACTTCGGGGATAAATCCCTGACCGTCGCGGCTATGGAAAAAAAGATCAGAGAAGCCATAGATAGTTCGGCGCTGGATGCGAGCGTGTTGGATGAACTGCTGGGGCTGACTCACCGGCGGAGGCTGGATGCAGGTATTGAGCAGCAGTTTTTGGATCTCATCCATGAGTTTTGGAATACGCTGGTGGAGGAAGTCAAGCCAGCAAGCGATGACCAGAAACCAGGAACCATAGAATCCATTCTCATGGCTGATTTTATCAGAATGGTACAACAGGAGATCACCGTCAAGTCGCATCCCCAGGAAAAACAGGCACAGCAGGCGATGGATTCCCTGATGCAGAAGTGGCTGCATGAGCCGCAGCTGGAACTGCATGGAGAGACCCCATGGCAGGTGATTGAGGCCGAGCGAAAGCGCACCGGTAGTAAAAGGGAAGGTTTTCCGCTTGATCTCCAGATCCAGCGATTCGGAGAGCCGGACTGCGATCTCACGGTGATAGATTCCAAACCGCTGATCGTGCAGGACATGGAGATATTTTTCCGGAATATCGAATCGCATGGCGGATTGCGGATCACCAAGGAGCTTAGAAATATCTCCTGGCCACGCGTCGTCGAACTGGAAGCGCTTTTTGTCCGGAAGGATCGGATGGCCGAGTTTTTCCGAAATGATCGTCGGGGTGAGGAGTTACACATGCGGTATGTGTATTTTGTCGATCTGCTGGCGATGGCGGCCAGACTGGTAAAGATCAGGCATGATGTGCTCACGCTAACCACAGCCGGCCGGGAGTGGCTTGCTCTTACGACCGGAGAGAAGTGGATGCGCTTGTGCAGGCATTGGCTCTACGAGCTGGACTGGAAATGCTGTTTTGTGCCATATTATGCTCCGGTAGCCGATATGTACCAGGACAAACCTGAAAGTGTTTTGGGGAATCTCGATCTATTGGGTGATAACAAAATAGCACTCAGGGATTTTTTCTGGCAGTTTTTTGGCTCCAAACGGCAAATGTTAGAACTGGATGCCAACCAGGAAATACTGAAGCGGACCGAAGGTGGTTTTTATCGGGTGTTCTGTGAACGTCTGGAGTGGATGGGTTTGATAGAAATTGATAGGAAGAAAACGTCAGGAAGCGAAGGCAGGCGTTTTCCATGGGTGGAGGACGATTACAAGGATTCTTATATCTCTGTCTCCGAGGATGCCCAAAAGGTGCTGAATGCACTGATTGATGATTATGTCAGAACCAGGAAGAAATAGCGTATGCCGTTTGAATTGTTAAAGACCGACACGAATACCAAAGCCCGTCTTGGCCGTATATCGACACCTCACGGCGACGTCCTGACCCCGGCGTTCATGCCGGACGCGACGCGCGGTGCGGTACAGACGATTTCGTCCCGGCAGCTTCGTGACACCGGGACCCCAATGCTGGTGTCGAACACTGTTCACTTGTACCTGAAGCCAGGTCATGAGCTGATCGGCAGTTTTGGAGGCCTGCACAAGTTTATGCAGTGGGATGGTCCGATCTTGACCGACGGCGGGGGATTCCAGATCTATTCGCTCATCCACTCGAGCAACCTGAAAGGCAAAGTGACCGAACAGGGCATGTACTTTCAGTCGCCTTCAGACGGAAGCTCGCATCTCTTGACCCCAGAGCTTTCTCAGGAGGTTCAGTTTGCGCTTGGAGCTGACATCAAGATGGCTTTTGACGACTGCGTCCATACTGATGTGACGTCGAAGAAGAACCGGGAATCAGTTGAACTGACGACCTTGTGGAGCAGACGGGCCAGGAAGAGGTTCGATGAGCTGTCCGAAGCGACCGGTCAAACCAGTGAGATCTATGCGATCGTGCAGGGCGGCGCCGACCTTGAACTCAGGAAGAAGAGCTTTGACGAACTTCATGCAATCGGATTTGACGGGTACGCCTATGGCGGTTGGCCGGTCGACAGCGAGGGGAATTTCCTCGAGGATCTGATTGGTTATACCGCTGACCTGATGCCCTTGAAAAAGCCCCGGTATGCCATGGGTGTCGGCACTCCTTCCGATGTGGTCCGTTCTGTGGCGCTGGGGTACGACCTGTTCGACTGCGTATTGCCGACGCGAAACGCGAGGCACGGATACTTCTATACTTCCGAAGGCATCCTCCGCATCAAGAAGCAGGAATACCGCGAAGACCAGAGACCGCTTGATTCCGAGTGCGACTGCTATACCTGCAGGACTTACTCGCGCGCCTACCTTCGCCACCTGTACAATGTCGGAGAGCATCTGGCCGGGACGCTGGGGACCATACATAATTTAAGATACTATGCGCGATTGATGGAACGGATACGGTTTGCGATCCAGGATGGAACTTATGAACGGCTAACGAGACAGATCAGGGCTTGGGCAATCTGATGCGCCTGTGTGCTCCTCGTGCTTCTTCGTGATATAAGGTTGTTGCAAAATCGGGAAGGTCACTAGGTTCACATTGAGCAACACCTCGGGTAAAGGCGGCTACTATTTGTTCGGCAGTCCAGACCTTGCCTGTAAGAGTGCCAATCAGAGCGTCAGATTCGCCGCCACCGAAACCCAATTTTTCTTTTCCTAGAGTGTCATCTTGAATCGATAAAGCAGCGATACAACCAGTATCTAGGCAGGGCTCCGTGATGACGCGCTTTCTACCGTCAGTTCCGATGAATTCAGTCCCGAACCTAATCTCGACCTCTATCGAACATTCATCGGGATATTCGTGACCTTCTTCTTTCATGCCTGCCTTCTATGATTCTTTTCTTATGCGAGCCTTGACCTTTTATCATTCCGCCTTTACTATATATCACGTTCCGGCGACGTACCCAAGTGGTTAAGGGAGAGGTCTGCAACCCGCCTCAGGCGGGCGAATACGCTCGTCGCCTCCAGTAATTTAGCCTAGTAGCAGTTGATTTTAGATGTGGTATGTGTATGTGCTGATCTCAGAGATGGATGGAAGGCGGTATATCGGATGTTCGGGTGATTTGCAGCGCCGCATGAGAGAACACGAAGATGGAATGGTCGCATCGACGAGAGCGAGACGACCATTGAAACTGATCCACACAGAACAATTTGGATCGCGCATCGACGCAATGAAGAGAGAAAAGTTTTTCAAGACAGGCAAGGGCCGGGAGTTTCTGAAGCTGAGTGGCTTCTAGATGAGGCGACGTACCCAAGTGGTTAAGGGAGAGGTCTGCAAAACCTTTATGCAGCGGTTCGAATCCGCTCGTCGCCTCCAAAATAATCCGTACCCTCCACGCCATGATCCATGTGGCAGCAATCTTCAAGCAGGATATCGATTGGTTTACCCGACTACCCCAGCAGATGTGACCGAGGCAACCGTATAGCTTGTACGGTTGTGTTTTTGGTTGTGCCTGCCCTTGACCGTTGTTTATCCATTTGTATATAATCATTTTCGTTGAGTTACAAGCAAAGGAGTTCTGTCCATGCATGAGTATGAGTTGATGATGATCGTCGCCCAGCGGGAAGTCAAAGAAGGGGTGCAGGAAAAGGTCATAGAAGAGATCCGCGGCATGATCGAAGGCCTGGGCGGCCGGGTCCTCCGGGTCAGACCCTGGGGCCTTCGCCAGCTCTCCTATGAGATCAAGGGATATGATTACGGGTACTATGTCATCCTGCAGCTTTTGATCGAGCCCGCCAAAACCAGGGAGTTCGAAGCCAAGCTGAAACTGAATGAGCAGGTGATCCGTCACATGATGCTTCTCCTCGAAAAGAGGGAAGAAGGTGATGTGAGCGTGCTTCAGGAAATGGTCGGTGAAGAAGAGATCGACAGCATCGCGAATAAAGTTCGCTCAGAGACCGCAGCCCCAGAAGAAGATCAGGCACCGGCAGCTTCTGATAAAACTTCGGCCAAGGACGCTTAATTTTCGTCAGGAGGTCAGATCCCATGCAAGCTTTGAACAGAGTACAGTTGGTGGGAGTATTGCCCCGGGTACCGGAAATGCGTTACACGCCCAGCGGCACCGCAGTGACATCATTTACCGTGCTCACCTACAGAGGATGGAAGGACGACAGCGGAACCGAGCAGTCCTCGCCCGAATATACCAATATCGTGGTCTGGAGTAAACTTGCCGAGATCTGCAATCAGCTCCTGGTCTCCGGCAGCAGGGTGTTCATCGAGGGCCGTCTGCAGACGAGATCATGGGATGATCAGGAAGGTGTGAAACGATACAAGACGGAAGTGATCGCGGATGACATGGTGCTCCTGGGCGGCAGATCGGGAGCCGGACCGGCGCTGAGTGAGAGCGAGATCACGGTCAGCCCGGACATGTGTGTGAACCGGGTGCAGGTCATCGGCAATCTCGCCCGGGACCCTGAGCTTCGGTATCTGCCGAGCGGTACTGCCGTGACGACCTTTGTCGTGGCCACCAACCGTGCCTGGACCAATTCAGAGGGAGTTCGCCAGGAATCTACGGAATTTCATAATGTCGTCTGCTGGAATACGATCGCAGAACAGGTGTCCAAGGATATCAATAAAGGTCAGAAAGTTTATATAGAGGGTCGTCTGCAGAACCGGTCATGGGAAGGTGAAGACGGGGTCAAGCGTTTCAAGACGGAGATCGTGGCCAGCTTCATCGTAGGGTCGACCGTTCGCGATGAAATGCGTCATGAAGATGGTGCTGTGCATCCTGTTCCCTCGCCGGCTGCCAAAGATCCGACGC
>MNZT01000017.1 GCA_001873755.1 Candidatus Wirthbacteria bacterium CG2_30_54_11
AGGCAGGAATCTACTGAATACCTGAGACTTAGGACCCAAGGAGATTCCTGCCTTCGCAGGAATGACGAAAAATTTGATTCGTGGTTTATTTGCTTCGTTGATCCAAAAAATCTCTAATCACCTGTACGGTTCCCTCGCCCAAGTCGATTACCGGCACGATACCGTCAATAGGAACGGCCCGCTTCTTGGCCGCATTCTTGTACTCCCTCTGCATCTCGAGAATGAGGAACCGCCCTGCCTCGACCTCCGGCTTGAATGTCCGCAGGAAGGAATCGTTCGGTTCCACGGCGTCATTGATCGACACGACCCGCTCGTATCGGTCGAGGAACTCCCGCAGGCGCTGCTCCTTGCCATCCAGCGCACTCGTGAAAAAAACGCTGGAGACCATTTCTCCGACCCCTGACGCATCCACCTTCGACTTCTGGAAGATCTGCTCGCCATAAGTCAGGATGACCACTTCACAACCAGGAAGCGCCATTTTAAAAGAGACAAATTCAACCGCATCAAATGCGCTGGCGGACAGATCGGTCACCAGATCAGCCCAGTCCCCCATGATCTCAGTTCGAAGTTCATCTTCAACCCGCCCGGCTTTTTGAAGTATCGCCGAAATATGCGTTTCGCGGTCGTAGTAGCCCTCCGGATTATCCTTGGCCTGAGCGAAAGTCGCCTTGAACAATTCCGGGCTTAGGCCGTAGGCACCAAGGGAGGCTTCCATCGCCTCGGTCAGGATGCGAAGGTCAAAAATCGTCCAGTCGAAATCCACTACGATCAAGTTTTTTTTTGTGCTCATAAGACTGCCTCCTCAAATAACGCTCTGCCGACCCGCACCATGGTCGCCCCTTCTTCGATAGCGACCTGAAAGTCTCCGCTCATACCCATGGAAAGCTGTGGCAAGGCAATACCGAATTTCTGCTGCAGGCCATCGCGAAGCTCTCTCAGTCGCCTGAAATGCGAACGGCTATCCTCAGGTTCGTCTGAATAGGGCGCCATGCACATGAGACCGACGAGACGGGTGTTCGGATACTTGTACACCTGACTGAAAAGGTCAGTAAGACCGGAAACCGGTATGCCGAACTTCGTATCCTCCCCGGCGATGTTCACCTCCAGGAGGATCTCCCTTTTTTGCTTCAGTTTTTCTGAATGCCGGCTGAGCTCCTCAGCCAGGTGCACCGAATCCACCGAATGGATCACAGAGAACAGTCGCAGGGCTTCCTTGACCTTGTTGGACTGCAGATGCCCCAGCATGTGCCAGGTCATACCGGCTACGGTCTTCTGCTTTTCCCGGGCGGCCTGTACCTTGTTCTCGCCCACTTCACGGATACCGGCATGGATGAGCTCTACGACCTGCCCGGCTTCGGCATACTTGGTCGCGGCGACGAGACGAACAGACGTGCGTTCGCGCCCGGCCTTTTCGCAGGCTCGGCTTATTCTCTCTTCTACCGATCTTACATTGTCCACGATGGACATTATCCCCTCCCCATCCCCATAAAATAGGTTTTTAACAGACGCCAGTCTCCACCGCACAGACAGGGGTAGTCCCAGGGGGCGGTATGACTCGCCCCATACCAGAGCGAATATATCACGGTCATCACCATACCAAGTGGTTCATTTGCCCCGGCTTTATAATTCACCGCAGTTTCTGAGGTCATCCCTGCTACATGGTACGCCTCGTGAAGTGCGACGTACTTCCTGGCTTCCTGCGGCAACGACCGGGAAACGAAGGCATAGGAACCGCAGGCGATGCCATTGAGTCCTGCGATATCCCGACCGTCGACTTCGAACACGCGATCCTTGAGCACCTCCGCTGCACTGTCAACCGATCCATCCGGCATGAACATGCGATTACTGTACCCATACTGAGAAAGCATACCCGAAGGAACATATCTGGCTATCAGCACCGCACAACTCAAGTTTCCCCGTGGCCTGACCGGACAGATCCGGGAAAGGATCTCCAGACTCACGATCCCGAGCAGGATGACTGACAGGATTATCATCACGATCTTTTTGCGGCCCAGACGCCGCAGCCATGCTCTCATAGATTCACCCCGGTTACACTGCCGAATACGGACACAGCTCATGGTAGGCGCAAAACCCGCAGGTGCGGACATCAGGCGTGGCTTCAAAAGAACTCGTCTGTATCCTATCCGCGATCGAGACGATCTGTTGTTCCTGGGCTTCCATCTGCGCAGCGTCGCGCTGCGTTGACGCCTTCAAGCCTTCTTCGATGAAGTACAACGTGAGACGGCTCACCTCGATTTTCAGAACATCACGGCAGGCCAGCGCATAGATGGACAGCTGTTCATCTGTTTTCACCTTCTTCTCAAGCGTCTCCAGGTCCTGCATCTTGCCGGTCTTGTAGTCGATCACTTCATAGGTGCCGTCCGGCAGCTGGTCGATGCGGTCGATGTAGCCGGTGAGCGCGTGCTGCCCGGTCTTCAGGATGAACCCTTTTTCCAGGAAAGCAGAGGGGACGAAAACGCCGTGCTGCTCAGCATGGTATCGCCTGAGGATATCCTGTCCCCGGGCGAACTGCTGGTCCACTTCCTCCGCGCTGTCATAGCCTTCCCGGCTCCAGTTATGCTCGAACAGTTCCAAGAGAGCATCCAAGGTCGAAGGCAGCCCTTTGCCGAGGCCATCGTGAAAATCTTTCAGGGTGCGGTGGATCACCTGCCCGAACACGAGCGCCCGTCCGGTCTCGGTCGGGATGCGGTAGATATAGGAATACTTGTATTTCAGCGGGCAGCTCTCAAAGGTCTGCAGCTGTGAATAGCTGAACAGCCGTGGCAAAAACGGATGCAGGTCAAACTCGCCTTCCTTGGGTCCCTGCTCCGCCTGCTGATCAAGCTTGCCGTGAAGCGGCGCTGCCAGCATGCTCTGGCCGCCCAGGGCCTCTTCGAGGAAGACCGAGGGCTTGCGAACCCGCACTCCACCATAGGTATCAGAATAGGAAAGATACAGTTGCCGCCTGGCTCGCGTCATGGCCACATAGAAAAGCCGGCGTTCCTCCTGGATGTGCTCGTCACCGGTGGGCAGCGTCTCCCGAATGAACTCCTCCGGCAGCGGGATAGTGTCGCCCCGCCGGCGCGTGGGGAACCGGTCATTGATGAGATTGACCGTGAACACAACTTCGAATTCCAGCCCCTTGGCCGCATGCACGGTCATCAGGTGCACCGCGTCGCTCGTCGAATCGATATCGGCCGTAGCAGGATTGTCCCCGGCCTCGATCAGGAGCTCCAGATAGTCAACGAATCCGGCGGTGGTGCGATCCTCGTGGCTGGACAGGTAATCTTTGATCTTTTCAAAAAGTTTATTGATATTGAGTATCCGGGTGATATTGTCCATGGTCTCGTCGCCGGACAGGTACTCCAGCAGCTTGATCTCACGGACAAAATCCCTGAGCACCCTGCCCGGATTGCGTTCTGCCTGCCCTCTGCGTTCCTTTTCGATATGCGCCTTCAGCGAAGTCAGTCGCTCGACCGTCTCCGGTTTCAGACGAAGCTGACCGAGCACGTCGATGACGCCGTAGAGAGAGAGGTTCTGCTTCTTGGCCCACTTGAGCGCGAACAGGAGGTCCCGTCCGTCGAGGTGCAGCACCTCCATGGAAAGCACGCGAAACAGGCTGAGAGAATCGTCAGGATCGATGACGACCCGCAGATAGGAGATCAGATCGCGGATCTCTTCCCGGACGAACAGGCCGCGGCTGCCAACGACCTGGTACGGTATCCCGTAATACCGCAGCGTCTCGATGAACGGTTCCAAATGCGCATTTGCCCGCGCCAGGATCGCAAAGTCCGACCAGCGAAGCCCATTATCTTCAGCCTCAAGGTCATCTGACTGTCTGGCCGCGCTGAACAGATCCATCTGCTCAGTGCCCCCCTCTCGACCGTCATCCTGAGGTACTCCGAAGGATCCGCGTTTGCGGTCGTTCACACCCTCCTTCAGGTCCAGTATCGTCCTCGCCACCAGTTCCGTCTCCGCAGCAAGGTTTTCCGCGTGAAGGATCTCAGGTGTTCGCCCGGTACCGTCAGCCGAGAGCAGCTTCTTGTTAACCTGAGCAACGACTTCCAGTCTGTCAGGGTTATTATGCTGGATGAGCGCGTACGACGTATCGAGGATGCTCTGGGTCGAGCGGTAGTTGCGGTTGAGCACGACCGTCTCGGTCTTCGGATAGTCCTGCTGGAACTGCAGAATATTGGACACGGCAGCCCCGCGGAACCGGTAGATCGACTGGTCGTCATCGCCCACCACGAACACATTCTGTTTCTCGCCACCCAGAAGTTTGACTAGCTCGTTCTGTGCATAATTCGTGTCCTGGAACTCGTCAACCAGGATAAACTTGAACTGCGTCTGATATTTGGCCAGCACGCTCTTTCGTTCTCTCAGCAGCCGGATGGTATAGAGGATGAGGTCCCCGAAATCCAGTTTCGTCTCCCTGGGATCTTCGACCAGGAGTTTCTGGTACTGCTCATACACCTGCGCGATCTCCAGCGACTTGATCGCCTCCTCCTGCTCTGCGCTGATGTCCCCCTGCCAAGGGGGATTAAGGGGGTCCGCCTGCCTGTCCGCCCACGCCCTATACATCTCGGGCGTGACCAGTTCATCCTTGACCCGGCTGATGTGGGTGAGCATGGCATCGATGAAACGATAAGGATTTCCAAGGGGACGAAAATATTTGAGGTCAAGTTTGAAAAAATTCTGCTTGATGAGCATCCACTGCTCGGCCTTGGACAGCACCCGAAAATCAGTGTTGAGCCCGATGTCCAGCCCGCTTTCGCGAAGTAACCGATCGCAGAATTTATGAAAGGTAGATACCTGGATGGACTCATAGCCAAGTGGGAGAAGCTCATCGACCCGGTTCAGCATTTCCTCAGCTGATTTGTCAGTAAAGGTGAGCGCCACGATCTCCGTCGGCTTGGCCTGTCCTGACATGACGAGATGGGCGATACGGTGGGTGATGACCCGCGTCTTGCCGGTACCGGCACCGGCGATGACCAGCATCGGCCCCTCCGTGTGGAGGACCGCCTTTTTCTGTTCCGGATTGAGCCCCTCAAGCAATTCTGACGCCATTGTTGTATTCCTTGTTGTTCCCTCTCCTGAGAGGAGAAGGCCAGGGTGAGGTTGTTTGCCTTGATTGATCGTTCGTTCCCCCTCGCCTGGAAGCAAAAATCTAGTGTTTACACCCCGAAGCGTTCCGCGTAGGGGTGTGAGGTCAATTATCTAGCCTTGCTCAAACAGCCGATAAACTCTCTGGGACTGACCACCCGTATCCCTCCTACCCCGTCCGCCGCCTTCAAATGCTTGAGGTTCCCGGTGACCAGGTAACTAGAACCGCTCTCGAGCGCGCTCTGAACCACCATCCGGTCATCGGGATCACGGAGATCGCGGTCGAACCCCGCCTGAGTACCATCAACCCAAAACGCTTTCTTTTCGAGGATCTGCACGAGCGCCAGCACTTCATCAGGACGGATGAGCGAAGCCAGCCGCTCTGAGAATGCCACAGCGACTATTTCTTCCAGAAGCGGTGGCGAGACGGCGAGATCAAAACTACCAGCCCACCAGAACGCCATGATCTCAGCTGGCCCTCCCCGGGAGCCCAGCAATACGCTGATAAAGACGTTGGTATCAAGGGTGATGGTCACTGTTCGCTACCGGGCTCGTTTGGTCTGTCGGTACTTCTTCTGGCTGTGCAGGGCCAGTTTCATGGCCTGCGCTTCGGGCATCCCGTGCATCTCAGTCTTTTTTTGCAGCGCCTCGAAGTACATGTTCGTCCCCGTCCTGGGATCTTCGACCTGCGCACGCATCAACTCCGCATAGCGGCTCGGGCTCATGATCACCGCCTGCGGCCGGGAGCGGGAAACGATCACCGTCGTCGCCGAGCTGTCCTTCACCTGCTGGATAAACGAGGTCAAAGTCCTCTGGAGCTCCGAAACTCCGATGATCTGCGGCAGTGTATTCATATCCAACTCCGTACTGTAGTACATAACCAACTACATACTATGACCGATCCGCCCTGCTGTCAATCTGCCCCCTGACCACAAAGCGATCCCGTACACGACATGTCCCAATAACGAACCAGTCGTTCAGTCTTTTCCAGTCAAGAGATGAGCCTCAAAAGTAGTGGGGAGTCAAAGTTTAATAATATGTAAATCAGGGACAAGGATTTTCTG
>MNZT01000073.1 GCA_001873755.1 Candidatus Wirthbacteria bacterium CG2_30_54_11
AGCACCGGTAGTCTTCCAGAATATTTTTCAGCGTTTCATAGAAATCACTATCAGTCCCGCTTACTTTGCCTTCCTTCACTACGAAATATCTCACCATCTGGAGCAGGGTCAGTGCTCTGTCAGCAAAGTTCTTTACCGTTTCCTTATGTTTTTCGTTGTTCTTGTCCAGCTTTTCTGACAGCAGTTTTTGCAGTTCAGCTGCCGATACTTTGAACAGTTCAGCATTGGTCTGGAATTCTCCCTGCAGGATTTTGATCAGAATGGAAGAGTTGGTAGCACTTCTAAAGTGCTGTTCGAATGTTTTTTTGAAAAGAGTTGATGGTCCTCCCGTTTGAGCATCGAGGACCGTCTGTATATCTGATAGAGGAATAAAATCGGGCTGTTTCAGGTCGCCTGTCTTTTTATCCAGATGGAAGATACCGGCGTCTCGCAGGCGATCAGCCAGCAGATGCCAGGTGCCTTCCGAGAAAAATTTGTTCGATATGGTATTGAGGGCTTTTCTATTCAGGTATATCTGTGAAAGGTCGGATTTGGATGATAGTGTTCTGATCAATTCGACGATCTGTTGGTTTTTCGCGGTACTTTGTTCTATGAACTCGTGCAGAGCTTGTTCTAGAGTGTAATCTTTCTCGTCAATGACGATAAAAAGAGACTCTTTGGATACTTTTCCCCCGATCTGTTTGTGCAGTGTTTTGAATTGGGGGATCCTTTTTTCGCCAGGATGCTGTTGATTATGCAGATTGATGGTTTTGTTCAGCTCTCCTATCTGCTTGTTATATCCATCTATCCCGGTTTGGACCAGAACGCTATTATGCTCACCCAGAGTGAAGATAGAAGCGTCAGTGACAAAGCCTAGAGGCGCTGTGTATTTTTGATGTTGCAGTATATTGCTGCAGAAGATCGGGAGATTCTCGTTGACTATCCTGTGTGAGACTGCGGTTGTTTCTTCGTCGGCGGAATAGTAATTTTCCCGGTTTTGATTGAACCCGGTGAAATAAGTGAAGAATCCTTCAAAGAGCTTGATGGCGGCTAGATGGTCTGGTTCGTCTTTATGTTTTTCAGCCAGGACTTTCAAAATTCCATTTTCGGTCAATATCTTGAAGCTTTTATCCAGTAGAACAGGCTTTTCGTGGGATGAGTTATGCCTAAGCTTCCAAGTGTCTGCCGTAGTGCTAAAGTACTTCGTAACCAGAGAACGGAGATCCTTTTCTATCCCGTTGATCTCCTTCTGGATGGCTCTCTTCTGGCCTTTGTCCTGCTCCCTGCGAAATCTCTGGTATACCTCGAAGTAGGTAGTCCAGTCGATCGCGGTCGCGCTTAGACTGTCTGTGATGAATTCAGCGTGAAGGTCATCGAACAACGGCTTGATCTCTTGGTATGCTGCTGCCCTCTGCTCGTCATGCATCAGGATATCGTTTGCCTTCATGTGATCCAAAGTTGGACCGACCGGCTTCAGTTCGAACCGGAGGGTCTTTGACAATGCGTACAGATTTGTGAAATCTGCCCAGTAGTTCTGATCCGCCATGGTTTCACCTGATAATAGGTCCAGCGAATGTCATAGTATTTCTTTTTGTAGCCAGTGGCAAGAAAACAAAGCGCATTGTATATGAGTTGTTACGATATGTCCCAGATCGACCGTGTATAAGAAAAAACACCCGCAGCGCGGGTGTTTTGATGTCGTGTTTCGTGGCGTGCCACGTCGCTCGCGAGCGACGTGGTGTCCCCGACAGGTCGCCTCGCCGGATCACAGGAAGGCGGGCGGACCTTAGTGGTGGATATCTTGAACCCGGGCGAGTGTGTCGAAAGTGGTGTCCCCGACAGGGGTCGAACCTGTAACCTTCGGCTTCGGAGGCCGACGTTCTATCCAGTTGAACTACGGAGACACGGTGGTTATTTGGATTGTTTGAGCAGAGAGAGCAGGTGTTCGGTCTTGGCTTTCAGCTTGGCAAACATTTCGTCGTCGACGGCTTTTTTGTCATGGGCGATGTCAAATCCGGCCGCGATCTCATGGAGCCAGGCGACTGATTCGATGACGGACCGGTTGTACTCGGGAGTATCGACCAGGGCAGAGCTGCGCGCTATGGTGGAGACCAGCGTGATGAGCGAGCTTCTGATCTTGTGATCAAGTCTGTCATCGACCGGCATGATCATACGCTGGGAGATCGTCTCGCAGTACAGCAGGTACTTCTTGGCGTCATCATAGACATCCATCTGGTTGAAATGCAGCATCAGGCGGTCTCCTGGGAATTGGACATCGATACTATAAACTCTTTTGTGATATCTGCCAAGCTGGATACCTGGTAGTCTGCCTGGCCGCAGTCAGCGGTTTTGCAGAACGAGCCGGGGACCGCGATGGTGACCGCGCCGGCGGCTTTGGCTGAGGCGATTCCGTGGGGAGAGTCCTCGATCGCAGCGCATTCGCTGGGCTGAAATCCATAGCGGTCGATGACGAGGCTGAAAGCTTCGGGGTGCGGCTTGCCGTGGAGGACATCATCGGCAGTGACCACATGGTCGAAGTGCTGGTGAAGTCCGAAGCGGTCGAAGATGGTGTCCACCCACCGGCGCTGGCTCGAGGTGGAGAGCGATCGGCGTATGCCCAGGTCATCCAGAGTGCTGATCAGCTCGTGGAAGCCCGGCATGAGAGTCAGTTCCGTCCGGACGAGGGGCAGGTAGACAGATTCAAATTCCTCCATGAATACAGCCGGATCGAGATCCAGATCCCAGGCTTCGAGTATTTTTGTGAGCGCGATGATGGCTTTGTGCGCCATCACGGATCGCTTGATCTCTTCGGTATATTTGCGCTGGTAGCGGTCGCCGATGAGGTCGAACGCTTTGGAAAAAAGCGGTTCGGTATTTACCAGGGTGCCGTCGAGGTCAAAAATGAACGCGCGGATCATAGATAGCCTTTCAGAGAGCCAGATTCGGCACGACTGGCTTTCAGGCGGCTGCTGACGACTTCCCACACTTTTTCCAGGATGATCATGACCACCGTGAGGACCTCGAAGCAGATGAGCGTCCAGGTGAAGCCTCCGCGTACGAACCAGTTCATGTTGAACGCTACGCCGGGATACAGGACGAGGTAGAGGAGCAGGTCTCTCTTGGTGTATTTTTTGTGCAGGACGATCTCGAACAGGCCAGTGATCGCGGCACCGCAGGAGGCGTAGACATCGAGGATCTGGCTTCGTTTGGTCAGATCTATCACCCGGCCGACCAGGGGGATGAAACTGGTGGTGATGAGGGGGAAGTCAGGGATCTGAACAAAATGGTAGAGTCTGGGAAGAACTATATCGGGGGTAAAGTGGGTGACAAAAAGTTTGTGGATCACGTAGGCGTTCATCGCAAAAAAACAGAAATCGAACCACATGAAGTTGATCGCAGGTTTGAATCTCTGCAGGAGCTCTCTCTGTCTGGCTTTGCGTATGACCGGGTCTGAGACTTGGGACAATGTGGCTTCCCTGGCTTCTGCTTCCTTGATCTTGTGCTCGAAGTGCCGGTTGCCGAAGCGGAAAGGCAACAGGACCAGGCGCAGAAATACCGCGAAAAAAACCGTCGCCAGGCGCATATCGCCGAGCCAGTTGTACCCTATGAAGAACAGGTTGAAGCAGAAGCGGTACCAGTGGGAATAACCGAAAATAATCACCAGCAGGATGATGATCAGGGCGTAGGAATTACCTTTTTTCGTTGCGGTTGGCATGGGGGGGCAAATAAACAAAGAAACAAATAATCAAATAATCAAAGGATCAAAAAGACAAAGAAAAAATGTAGAGACGATGCACTGCATCGTCTGCTAGATTCCTAATTCAAGTCCTGAACAGGGAGAATTTCTTGGTCAGTGCCTTTATCTGGTCGGTCGGGCCGAACAGGCAGATGCCATAATACTCCAGTCCTGCCTCGGGTGTCGACTTGGTTGCCTGCAGCTGCTCAGCTGATGTCCCTATGGTCATGGTGCTGGTGAAATCGGTGAACGAGATGCCTTGAGCGACTGCCTGCTGGCGTACGGCGCGGATCTGGTTGGAATTATCAGCCTCGAGCACGATGAACGGGAAGTGGGAAATGTACGGATGCAGGCCGCCGTCGGCGTCTTCGTACTTCAGAAACCACAGGTCATCTGCTTTCCGGTATCCGCCTGCCAACCCCGCCGTCATATGGCCAAGCGCATTGAGCAGATTGCCGACCGGGACCTTGCGGTTCAGGACGGCAGTGAAACGGCATGAATTCTCATCAGGCAGTTGATCGTTCATGGTTAATTTCCGAGCAGTAACAGCACCAGAGCCCCGAGTGCGATGCGGTACCATCCGAACAGCTGAAAGTCATGTTTTTTGATCCAGCCGATGAACGACCTGACCACGATGAGCGCGGTGGCAAAGGAGGCGATGAACCCGGCTGTCAGTATCACGGTTTCTGTCCCGGTGAGCGCAAAGCCGTGTTTGTACAGACTGTAGGCCGAAGCAGCGACCATGGTGGGGACGGCGAGGAAAAAGGAGAATTCGGCAGCGACGGTGCGGCTGGCCCCCAGCAGCATGGCGCCGATGATGGTGGCAGCAGAACGGGAGGTGCCGGGGATCATGCCGAGACACTGGATGCATCCGATGGCGATGGCAGTACCGAAGCCGATCTGTGAGATCGAAGTGATCCTGGCTGTTCTTTTCTGTCGTTCGATGAAGATGAGCACCAGGCCGCCGACCACCAGAGCGATGGATACGGTCAGCGGAGAGAACAGTTTTTCCTCGATCGTGCTGTAGAACAGGGCGCCGGCTACGATGGCCGGGGCTACGCCGACGCAAGATTTGGCCCAGGTGAGGAACGATTCACGGATGTGCGCTTTTCCCTTGCCAAACGGCCAGAGCTGCTCCCAGAACAGCACCACGACCGCGAGGATGGCGCCGAGCTGGATGACCACGTCGAACAGTTTGGTGAACTGCTCGTCAAAACTGATCGCCTGATTGACCAGAATCAGGTGGCCGGTCGAGGAAATGGGGAGGAATTCGGTCACTCCTTCCACGATGCCGAGCACTACAGCCTTGCAGATATCGATGAACATGAGGGCTCCTTCTTACCTCGCCACTATAGCAAAAAGGGCGTTGATTGGACAATTTGGCTGCTTCCTGAACACAAAACGCCCTCGTTTGTCTGTTCCCTCGTCAGGGCAGATCATCGGAAGGGGCGTTTGATAACTGTTGAGGGGTCGCTATTGCACGCACAGGCTTTCGCATTCGAACAGTCCTGTCACATCGTTACCAAAGGACTGTTGGCATCTTTCCATGCACGATTTGCAGGAGTCGAAACGGGAGGTAGTGGTCAGCGTGCAGGAGCCGTCCGTCACTTCACAGCTGGCATACTGACGGCAGTTGTCACCGATCGTATACATCATGTCGCAGGCGACCGGGCCATCGGTGAGTTCGCAGGAAATATCGAGTCCATGGCAGGGGGTCAGGCTGCAATTCTGTGCAGTCTGAACAGGCGGTGTCCTGGTGTCGTCGGTTTGGCCGGTATCGCTGATCCCGGTGTCCTGGCTGGTGATCTCGATATGGTACTGGCTCAGGATGAAAAAGGTCAGACCGGCCAGGATGCCGATGGAGATGGTAGCGATGATCGCGGTCCTGTTTTTCATGGGACGGTTCTTTTTTGTAATAAAGTGTTGATCGGTGCTTTTGATATCACTGCTGATATACGGGGTTTAGCGATAGAAGTCAATGAGCACAGACAGCTCAGGCGATGCGCAGAATCTTTTCCCTGTGCATTTTCGTGTTCCGCAGGTCCGTGCCCAGTCCCAGATAGATCGCACGGTTGCAGACATTTGCCAGCCGGCCCATGGCGAGAACCACGCCATAGTCTGGGATATAAAGCTGCCAGTCTATGAAGTCCTCGTGCAGATATTCAGTCGTCATCGTCTCCAGCTCCTGAATCGTCAGGGTGGTATCCAGATCGATCTGGAAATGGGGGATCCATTCGGTATGCAGTCCTTTTTCGCTTTCGGTTAGTACCAGCTCGAAAAGTGGATCCTCCCAGTTATTCAAGTTGCCTACAAAAAACCAGCGCTGACCCGGCAGATTGGCCGGTTCTTCATAGAGTTTGAAGTTCGTGCCCAAGAGCAGCTTGCGAAAGGTGTTGAGTTCATCGGCAATACTTGCACAGCTATAGCTGATCCCGAGGTGGTTCAGTCTGACGATGCGG
>MNZT01000090.1 GCA_001873755.1 Candidatus Wirthbacteria bacterium CG2_30_54_11
GACCGCCGGCATCGTCAGTCTCCAGCCGATCTTTGAGCAGGCCGGGATCATGAGAGCTCTGAAGGCCGGTCGTCAGTTCCGTCTGGACCGGTACCCGGTTTTCAAAATGTTTCATGCCCTCTGGGGCTCTGTCTGGGGGTATGCGATCGATACTCTGTCCGTGACCATGGCTGCACAGGTTCTGGTCCTGCCTGTCCTCCTTTCCACCTTCGGCGTCTGGTCGCTTATCTCGCCGGTGGTCAATGTGGCGGTCCTTTTCAGCATACCCTGGGCCATGGGACTGGGCTTCGGCATGATCCTCCTGGGACTGATCCTTCCGGTGTTCAGCCTGCCGGTCGCGTTCATGACCTGGTGCCTGCTTCATTTCATCATCGTGGTGATCTCGTTGTTTGCACGGGTGCCCTGGGCATCGGTCAGCCTGCCGCTGCTGCCCATGTGGGGTGTGCTGCTCTGGTACGGAGCCGTCGCCGTCTGGGTGGGGCGGCAGGGCGGCAAAGGAAGACGGTTGACGGTCCCGAAGCAAAAGGAGCTGCTGTATGCCTGACGATACTTCCAAAAGGCCGGTCATCCGACTGATTTCCCTGACCATCCTGGTCCTGCTTGCCGGGTGGGCGGGATATCTCTGGCTGACCATTACCGCGGGTCCCGGGGAATTTTCATCCGCGACTTTTCTCAATGTAGGACAGGGCGACTCAGAATTGATAGAGACGGTACATGGCAGACAAGTGCTGGTTGATGGCGGACCAGGCGATCAGGTCCTTCAGGAGCTAGGCGAGGTCATGGGCAGCATGGACCGCAGTCTCGATATGGTGATACTGACCCATCCACATGATGATCATGTCGGCGGGCTGATCCCGGTATTGGAGCGGTATGCAGTGGATTACGTGGTTGAAAGCGATCAGTCAGCAGAGACCAGCGCCATTATGAAAAAGTGGAATCAGGCGGTGGCAGATGAGGGTGCCGAGGTTGTGTTCCCTCAGACCGGTCTGTCGATCGATCTAGGCGACGGAGTAACCCTGTCTTTTTATGTGCCAAAGGTCGACGCTGACTATGAGGAATCGGCTAACCACCGTTCTCTGGTCATCCAGGTGCAGGAGGAGGGGGAGTGCCGGGTGCTCCTGACCGGGGATATCGATATCGCCAATGAGGAGGAGCTGATCGCCAGCGGACTTCCCCTGAGCTGTGATGTCCTGAAGGCAGCGCACCATGGCAGCAAGTATGCCAATACGCAGGTGTTCCTGGACGCCGTTCAGCCGTCGGCGGTGGTCATCCCCGTGGGTGCGGCTAACCGGTACGGCCATCCGGATCCGGGGGTGCTGGATCGGTTTTCAAGCCTGCCAATCTACCGTACCGACCTCCATGGCCGGGTCACGGTGCAGCTGTCGGAGCCGGTAGATATCGGGGTGCAGGGAGACTGAAAATGATTTGTCACGATTCCGGTTTAGTCGTCGAGTTGAGGGATAATCTCTCAGTATGAAAGGAATTATTATGAGTAGGCGAAGTGGTTTTGGCTCGATCATGACAGCTGTAGCACGAGATATTGCACGCTCTCAAAGGCAAGCAGAAGCAGCAAGGAAAAGATCATTACGTGAATATGAACAATCATTGCGCATTGCCCAAAGAGAGCAAGTCCGTCAAACGAAGATAGCAGATCGAGAAGCAAAACAGCAATATTTTGAAGATCGAATTGCTGAGGCAGAAGATAAAACATCAGTAGTTTCTTCTTTTCTTGAAGAACTGAACTCTATGCTTGAACACACGCCTTCTGTAAATGATGAAATAGTTTTTGATTCTTTACAAGTCACAGAAAAATTTCAAGAAAAATTTCAAGAATTTTCACCGTCTCCTGATTTGATGGCAAAATCTAGCCCGCCATTGAAAGATACCTGTTTAGCACGCAAACCGGTTTTTCCTGTCAATTTGTTTCCATGGGTTAAAAAACAATATCAGAAACGGTTAACAGATGGGGAAAAACGGCATAAAGAAGCGATTTCGGAATATGAAACAAAAGAACAAAATAGGGAAGAGCTATTAGCCTCTGAGCGTTCTGAGTATGAAAAAGCAAAAACAGCTTTTGATCAAAAAGTAGCTCAACGTTGTCAGGAAATTGAAGATTTCAAGATCGCATATGCAGCCGGAGATAGAGATGCAATTGTTTCCTACAATTCACTTGTTCTTGAAAGATCGCAATATCCAGATGGTTTTCCGCAGCAATTTCGGCTTGCCTACATTCCAGAATCAAAAGAAATTGCAGTAGAGTATATGCTTCCGCTAGTAGATATCGTTCCTACCATACTTGAGTATAAATTCACCAGATCAAAAGATACCATTGATGAGAAATCGAGAAAGCCAACTGAGATCAAGGAGATATATAAAAATATTATTGCTTCAATCACATTGAGAACAATCCATGAAATATTTGAGGCCGATCAAGGAAATTGTGTCTCAGTTGTTGTTTTCAATGGGATGATAGAGACAATAGATCTAGCTACAGGTAAAGAAATAAAACCATGTTTGATTTCTTTAAGGGTCACGAAAGATCGTTTCCTCGAAGTGAATCTGAGCAAGGTCGATAAATTAATATGTCTTCGAAATCTTGGGGCGCAAGTCTCTTCGCATCCGGCAGAAATACAAGCCGTAAAACCAATAGTTGATTTTGATATGGTAGATAAACGATATGTTAATCAGCAAGATATTATGTCTGATCTTGATAATAGACCGAATTTGATGGATCTTGATCCATTCGAGTTTGAGAATCTTGTGAGCAACTTATTTCAAAAAATGGGTTTGGAAACAAAACAAACTCGTTGTTCAAAGGATGGCGGTGTAGATGCTGTCGCTTTTGACACCCGGCCAGTTTTAGGTGGAAAGGTAATTATTCAAGCAAAAAGATATAAAAATGTTGTAGGCGTCTCTGCTGTCCGTGACCTCTATGGAACCATGATAAATGAAGGCGCAAGCAAAGGGATTTTAGTTGCAACCAGTCATTACGGAACTGACGCGTATAACTTTTCAAAAGATAAACCGATAGAGCTAATTGATGGCGGTGCATTGCTATATTTACTAGACCAAGTAGGAATAAAAGTGAAGATTATCATCCCGAATGAATAGCACATTAAATCATTCTTATCGTATTTTAGTTATTTCCGAAAATTTAGGGTGTCCCATCAGGATTGATGCTTAGAGAGACTGAAAAAATGTCTGGCTGAGCGGTGCAGGTATGCTATACTGCGACTGCTTCAGTTTTGATGACATTTTGCCATGCGTAAACAGAAATTATATACCCGTTCATCCCTGTGGAAGGGACCGCTCACCCTGGGGGTGATCATTGGTTTCTTCCTCGGTACGGTTGGTGTTTCCTCGGTGAGGCAACTTTTTTCCTCCCGGACCGGGGCTCTGGAAGAGCAGGTAAAGACAGATAGTCCTCCGGCAGCAGAGCAGACGGTGGCTACAGAGACTCCGGATCCGGTCGTCCCGGAGATCAAGCGGGAGACGTACATCGTGCAGACGGGTGATTCGCTGTCGAAGATCGCCGGGAAGTTTGAGACGACTACGGCCATGATCCTGCTACTGAACCGGCTGGATGACGCCAACAAGATCTTCGTGGGACAGGAGCTGGTCGTCCGCGATGTGCTGCCGCCTCTCATGTATGTGTCGGTAGAGAACAATTCCATGTCCCTCATGCGCACACGCCTGAACGGCGACGGGGAAGAGCCTCTCATGACCGCCAAGGTGTTCAGCAGTTCACCGTCTGTGGCTCTTTCGTCTGACCGGGAACATATCCTCTATACCGAAAGTACGTTGAGCGGTGGCAACGGGGCCAAGACTGTCATTTCAGCCGCAGATGGCACCGATCGTACCATTATCATTGATTCTGACCTGGACCTGCCCTCTGAGCTCCACCAGACCTGGTCATTTGACGCTTCGTATATAGCCTATACCTTTGGTTCCAATCTGTGGACCTATGAGCGGTCGGGAGGCAAACGCACTATCGTCACATCTGCCCTCAGCGAATTATCTTCCGGCGCGTCCTATGCCTGGCATCCTTCATCAGACCGTCTCATTTTCGTCAGCACGACCGGTCAGCTGACGACCTATGACTTGACGACCGGTGAGTATGGGTCTGCGGCATCCCTTGGGGACTATGTGCCAGTGGAAATCTACTGGCCGCTGGCTAATTATGCTTATTTCCTCACGGACATCACCGACGGAAGTGTCAGTAAACGGGAGATCGTGCGGGTCCACCTGACCGGTGATCAGGAGCTTCAGCAATTGACCGATAACAATCTCACGGAGACCGGGCTTGGTTTTTCCAGCAGTTCGTTTGATTTCATCTTTTCGGTCGGACAGATGAGTGATAGCGCCCGGGCAGCCGATCAGGGGATCTGGCAGTACCATGCCGACACCGGCAGAATCGTGCAGATGTACAGCCTGCCTTCGGGCTCCTGTGCTCCACTCATGATCAATTCTGAAACTGCCATCGCCTATTTCATCGAGACCCAGGGCACGACCCGTTCTCTCATCTCTATCGACCTCAATGACCAGTCACTTTCGACGCTGAAGAAAGGTCGGGATCTCTACTTTTTTGCAAATTCAGCCCTATGATCCATGTAGTTTTTGGAGAAGAACGCTACCTTGCGCAGGAACGGATCCGGGAGATCAGGGATTCGTTTACTTTTGTGAATCCGGATTTCAATATCGAGCATCTGGACGGGCCGAAGTCGTCGCTCTCTGAGGTCCGTTCTCATGCCGCTGCGCTGCCTTTCCTGGACGCGCATCGCCTCGTGATCGTCCATGGCCTGCTCGCAGCCAAAAAAGCACCCTCAGCTGAGGAGCTGAAAGCATTCTTTGCTGAGGTTCCTGACTATTCTGAGATCGTGTTCGTTGAGGATGCACTTGATCGCAGGACACAGCTGGCCAAGGTCGTGCTTGAGCACGCCCAGGTCCATGAATGCGCAGCGCTGAAGACGGCTCAGATTCCTCAGTGGATCCGTGACCGCGCGGCTTTGAAAAAGGGTGCGATTGATCCGGAGGCGGTCTCTCTGCTTTCCTCGTTCGTCGGCACCGACCTGAGCCTGATCGACCAGGAGCTGGAAAAGCTGCTGGCGTACAGTGCAGGCGGGCAGATATCAGCGCAGGCGGTCAGGGACGTTTCCCATCAGTCATTTGAAGAGGATGTCTACACACTGGTCGATTCTCTGGCCACCAAAAGAAAAGACCGCGCGATCACTCTCCTCCACCGGAATATCCTCTCCGGTACGCATCCTCTCTCCATGCTGAGCATGATCATCAGGCAGTTCAGGCTGCTCATCGCCGCGCGCGACCTGATCGATCAGCACCGGACCCAGGCAGACCTGATCCGGGAGTGGGCCCTGCATCCCTATGTGGCCCAGAAGGTGTTCCAGCAGGCCAGGTCGTATTCCATGCCACAGCTGAAGCAGATCTACGGGGATCTCAGCCGTCTCGACCGGGACATCAAGTACGGCGTGGTCGAGGGTGACCTGGCGCTCGATCTCTGGATCGCCGGTCTCAGCGCCTAAAAAACCGTCCGAAACGGTCCGGACGGTTTGATCTAGGGTTATAAGCCTGAGCGGAGTCATCGGAGTCGAAGGCTTATTTAGCCGCTTTGCTGAGCGTGTTCAGCTGTCTGGTCAGACGGGATTTGCGGCGGGCAGCATTGTTTTTGTGAATGATCTTCTTGCTCACGGCACGGTCGAGCTGCTTGATGGCGATATGGACCGCGGTGGTGGCATTCTCTGCTTTTTTGGAATCCAGTGCACTGTGGGCATCTTTAAGCGTGGTTTTGACCCGGGTGCGGACAGGAAGATTGCGGACTGCCTTCTTGGCATTGGAGCGGATTCTTTTCTCAGTTGATTTCGTGTTGGCCATGTACTATTCTCCTTCAGGATAACTGTCGCGAAAAACGACAAAGCATAGTATAGCAAAAAGCATAGACTTACACAATTACGCGAATTAGATCACGAAATATCTTACCGAAGGAGGTAACGTTAGCTCATTCATAATCTTACCGAAAGGTGGGACAATCTCTTGGTTTACAATCAGGAGGGCCCAGAACATGATGAGCTTCAAAAGTAAACGAGAATACATCAAGGAGATCAGGGATAAATATAAACGATCCTCACGATCTCAAAAAAGCCAACTCCTCCAGGATGTCAGTGATATCCCCGGGTATCATCGGAAATACGTGACGACACT
>MNZT01000088.1 GCA_001873755.1 Candidatus Wirthbacteria bacterium CG2_30_54_11
AATATTGAGAGCACTGCGCGGCGATTTGGTTCCGATCCCTATCTTTCCTCCGGTGTAATCATAAAATGTCATCGCTCCGCTGGTCTGCCAGCCGTTGACCGTCGACGCCAATGCACTCTGGACCTCGTCAAATAACACTAACGCCGACGCCCCGCACATCAATGCGACGCCCAGAAGCACGATCACACTCCTGACCCACAACGCCCTTCGGTTGTGACCAGACCGCTCTCCAGCCTGCTTTTTCACTGTCCCCTCCTCGTTATTAGATGATAAACGAGGCTACAGTAACAGCTGTTTTTTGCTTTGTCTTTGTACTGTGGTACAAGTCTTTTCTAATCAATGGATCACAAGATTAAGGAGACAATGAAATAAAAAAAACCCAAAGTGCGGGTTTTCTAACCCGCGATCTGAATGAAAGATACAACCATCCCGATCACAATTGTCCCCCAGTAGTCAGCCTGCACCAAAGGCTTCTGACGAACGACCCGGCCGGCCGTCAGAAGAGCCGCGAACGGATAGACCGGCAGGATGTACCAGGCGATCCTGGTCTGAGCCAGGGTCATCAGGACGATAAGGCTGATCACCAGCGTCGTCAGAGAAAAAGTGACATAGTCCTGCTTCCATTTCTTCGAGCTGAGTGCAGCACCCAGGGCGAGCACGAGCCATAGAGCACAGGGAAAGACCTGCGGGTCAGAGAGCAGTTTCAGGTAAAACCACCAGTGTTCGCTGTGATTTTCCAGCGTTACCCCGATCCGCTGGAGCAGATGGTAGCCGAAGTGCTGGTCGATGAACGTCCAGCCATACCGGACATACATCCACAGGTACCAGGGCAGCACGGTCAGAAGGAAAGCCGCAGTTGCCGGCATGAGCAAGGTAGGGACGCGATTTTTATCCTCCGTAACTTGAGCGAAGGGGGACATCGCGTCTCTGCGTGTCATCACGCCCCATACCCCGAACACTATCAGTGACAGCAGCCCGATCGGCCCTTTGGTCATGACAGCAAGGCCGGCAGCGAAGGCTGCCAGGGAAAGCCAGTGATTATTCCCCTGCCTGACAAATTTCACCGTGGCGGCCCACGACAGCAGAAGGAACAGCAGGAACAGAGGATCCACATCAGCCGAGCGCAGCGTGTGGGTGCTGAAGTACCCGGTGACATTGCGCACCCAGAGGTGCGGCGTGGCCAGCAGCATGGCTCCGGCCAGCAGACCGGCTCCCGCACCCCACAGCCTCCAGCCGGCATGCGCGACACCGAGAATCAGAAGGAAACCGGCCAGGGCGCTCACCAGCCTCAGCTGCCAGTTCCCGTCCCCGAGCAGCAGCACTGTCGCCTCGGTCGAGTAGTACCACAGCGGTGTTTTTTCAAAAAACGGCTTCCCCCCGAGCATGAGGTCCAGGGGATGACCATACCCCAGCGGTGCCCGCACCACCCGGACATTTGTCCTCTCGTCCCACTGTGCCAGCGGCAGATGGCCCAGGTTATGAAAGCAGAAGAAAGCCGCCAGCACTAACAGGATAGCGCCGAAAAAGTACGACCCGTACCGTTTCCACCACATAGCTCAGGCCTCGCTCAGGGTTCAAACCCGTTAACCCGTTAACTCGTCAACTCGTTAACTTCCTATTAATCCACCACCATCGCCACATTGAAATACCATCGGGTCATGAAGGTTGACGGCGCCACATTGGTCTGACCATACCAGGGATCATTGAGATAGATCCTGGTCGGATTGCCGGGAGTTCCGGTAAATCCTCTGACCACGACCGAATGCAGTCCGTTCACCCCGGTCACTACGGTCCCGTCCGGTGTGGTCCAGGTCAGACGGGTGGGGGTGGAAACGCCATTCTGCCCCCAGATCATGACTGGATTGCCATTGGCCACCTCGGTAAGTAGGGCAGTGAGATCGCCCTCCGGCAGGAATCTCCCGGTCCGGTAACGGTTCACTTCCGCTGCAACCGGTTCCCAATAGGTACCGTAGTTCGGGGTGAATCCCAGATGAGGATTGCCCCCGGTATGATTGCTGCCGTCATACGGTTCCTGATAGCCGATCTCATTCCTGAGATCAGTGGTAGACACGAAAACACCACGATACGCCAGCAGTATCTGCGCGGCTACGATGTTGCAGGATTTGGCTCCGTCGCCTGTCTGACCCTGAGCGATGTAGGGAACGTCCAGCAGCACCCGCTGTGGCTGCGTAGTGAAACTGTCGGAAACCGCATCGACGGAATCCAGTCCTTCGATGCTCCTGACCCCGGCGGCGACCCGGTAGGTATAGGTCGTACCGTAGTCATACCCGTTCGGGGAATAAGTCATGGTATTCCCGTCCCAGGCAAAACTGCCGGCCATCGCAGGCGAGAGGGAAAAGGCATCCTGCGCTGAGGACAGGTCAACTGCCTGGTTGAAAGAGATGATGATCGGGGTCGTAGTCCCTATGCCTCCGGCTCCCGAGCCGGGCGAGGTGCTCACGACCTTGACCACACCCACGGTCTGGAACGAAAATACCGCTTCCTGCTCCAGCCTCCCGCCCACGAGCGTCCTGATCCCGGGAGCGAGCTTGACCGTATAGACAGTATCCTTGGCAAACGGATCATGGGTGAAGGTCGCCACGGTCCCGGTTTCGTCCCAGGCGAAAGAACCGGCCGTCAGTGGATCTACCTGCAAAGCCGGTTCTACGCTTGCCGTATCCATCCTGGCGTCAAACGTCAGCACCACCGGAGCCGAGGTCAGAACCCCTTCGCCGGAGGGCGTGAACGAGGCTACCCCCGGCACCCTGACGGTGGTAAAAACGGTCACCGCTGCTGCCTCAGGAGCTCCCTGATCGGCCGTCTCCCCGGTGGCAAAAGTGAACAACTGAGGCGTCCGGGTCAGCGTCACCGTATAGGCCGTGCTTTGATTAAGAACTTTGGAAAAAACCACTGCCACCAGGCCCGGGTCAGACTGGTCGAACGAAAATTCCACCAGTGGGTCCACGGTCGCCTGCCATCTGACCTGCGGACCGTAAGGGATATCGAGCGAAAATTCCACGCGGGTATCGACCGGGACATCGAGGGCCCCCGTCACAGGGGAACTGGAAGCAACCGAAGGCATGAGTGGAGCGGTGTATTCCAGCAGATATTCTTCCCCGGCTGCCGGGTGGAAGGGATCAGCCATGTAGGCGAGATAAATCATCACCTTCTGCCCGGGCAGAAATGTACTGTCGGGTGTAAACGACAGATGCCGGCTGAAGGGCAGCCAGAAAGCATAGGTATCAAATTTCCAGGTGCCTTCCACCTCAGGCGAGATGTTTTTGGAGAGCTTATGTGTATCGACGGGCACATTGAAGATAAATTCGACCGGGTGGCCATAACTGTCCGTCGCCTCACCAAAAAGCGGGTAAGTGGAGCTGACCGCAGGAAGAACCGACCAGATCCGGACGATGCCCAGATAACCCATGACGAGGATCAGGAGGCTGCCGGCAGGCACGGCGAAGAGCTGCAGCAGATCAGCAGTTGACCGCTTGGCCGAAACCTTCTTTTCCGCGTTTCTGTGACCGACCGCCTTCTTCCTTCGGAAAAACCACCGCCGGCCGTACCAGATCAGATCAAACAGCAGTACCGCAGCGATCGCAGCCGCACAGAAGAGAAACCGGTATTCGAACGCACCCCACAGTTTCATTTCCATAGCGCGTACACCTGACCTAATGTGACATAGATGACCGGGCCCTGCCCGGCTGAATACAAGTGCTCGTCGGTAATTCCCAGGACTTCATCCATCTTTGGCTCATCAGTGCGCTGCCACTCGGGATGGCTGATGAAGGTCACGACTTTCTTCCCGGTCAGAGGTTCCCCGCTGAAATTTGCATTGAACCGCTCCACCATCTGCTCACCGGAATAGCCGTAGGCATCGGCACCGTTATTGGGGATCTCCAGCAGACCAAGCGCAGAAGGGCCGCTTTTGTTCTGATCTGCGGTCGAGGGATGGTAGGGTTGCGTCGTGGACCCGAGGTTCCAGGGGCTCGTGGCAGAGCCGCCCCACATCTTCTGCTCCCGGCCGGAGGAGTCATAGAGAAACCCCAGCGAGTCAAGCACGGAGAGTGTCGATTCGTCCGCGAACCAGCCTCCTGCCCGGTAGCCCACCGGTGACGGCAGCCCGTTGGCTATGAACTGATGTTCGCCCCACTGCACGATCTTCGTGAACTCCTCTGCAGTGTAGGCGGTGGTGGGAACATCATATCCCTCACCGCTTTTGTACCCCCAGCGCGGCTCGGTCCTAGGCGTGACCCCGGCCGCCTCCACCATATCGAACTGCATATGGAGATGAAGCTGGATCTCATGACGGTACTTCTGGGCCCAGGTGCTGACTTTGGTGACCAGGTATTCAGCTCTTTCCGGAGGCATCACTGATTCCAAAAAAACCCGGGGACTGAAAAAATGAGTGATCGGTATATTGTCATGCCGGTTGACCTGGTTTTCTATCGAACGCAGAATGCCGTCAGACACATCCCAGCCTTCCCAATCCATGGTCCAGGCCACCAGCACCGGCTCCGATACAAAGAAGGGGACAGACCGGCTCTGGATCTGCCGTTCGCCGGCGAAGAGATAGGCAGACACACTGTAGGACCCTGTCTCCAGAGCGTCAGCCGGCACTTCCACCGTGTACACACTGTCGCCGGTTGCGATCATAGGACCGGCCAGGTCCGTTCCCTCTACGCGATACCAGAGCGTAACGACTGCACCGGCTGCATCCGTGACCAGCGAGGGATCGGTCACCCGGACGGTCAGGGTCAGGGGAAGCTTCTGGACCCCGGCCGGCAGACTGACAAGCTGCCAGGTGCGGTCCAAGGTCGCCACCAGAAGGGAGGAATGCCTCTCCCCGGGGTCGATGCGGTAGCCCTCGGCTGACCCGGCTGCTGCGTCCGGAACATCATGAACCGGAGGGGCGATCGTTCCCCAGTAGAGGAAATAACGATTATCAGCCATTTCCGGAGCTATCCGCCGCTTCAGGGTGAACATTATGTCCGTATGGTTCGTGTCGGGATCGAGGATCTGATACGGTACGCTCTCATAATCATCTGTCCCATAGTACACCAGGGTGAGATCGCTGCCATCCGCATCGCTTTCGCCGGACAGGACCAGAGCCTGATGGTCGATACGGAAGGTGAGAGTGTCCCCGTCCTTCAGGGAAACCCACCCCTGCTCATTGATCACCGAGAGCTGAAGCATCGAGATATAGCTCTCCTCATACCAGCGGAACACTCCCTCCAGGATATGGGTGCTGGTGATGATCGGAAGTTGCCTGAGTGACTGTCCGATGACCTCATCCCGGCCGATCGTTTCACCATAGGTCACGATATTCAGGTCATGATTGAGATTCCAGAAGATGACCGAGATGAAAGCGGCCGTACCCAGGAGATACCGTTTCTTGAACCGTCGCCGACCGGGCGGCTCGAGAGCGAACGGCCCTTTTTTAAACAGGGATGCCGAATTGTTCATATGGAGTGATGAAGTCAGGACCGAGAGGACGAACAGGGCCAGAGTGAAGAGTACTACGGTCAGGGTATCGGCATACAGCCGACCCCAGATGAAGCGGTAAAAATACAGCAGCACGATATGCACGGTGAATAGGTCAAAAGCGTCAAGTCCAAAATAGGCCAGCAGCTGCCAGAACCACTTTGACCACCGGGGCTGTGGCGCCAGGCTGAAGATGAGATGCATGCCAAAGGAAAACCCCAGCCCGATCGAGATGAAACCGATAGAAGGAGGCCAGCGGTTAGCCGGATCCAGGATGGCGATCGGGGTCACCCGGCAGACGAGGGTCGAGATGGTCGCGATGCCGGCGAACACCAGGCCGAGAACGAAGGCCTGACGGTAGCGGGCCGGTCTGCTCTCGTGGGTATGGAGGAAATGACCCCAGTACATGCCGAGCAGGAGCACGGGCATATACTGGGACTGTCGCCAACAAGGCATAAATATGAGAAAATGCATGAGGAAAAATCTACAGGAGAAAACCCATGCAAAAAGAACAAAAACAGACCGAGCGAATGATTTTCGATAGCGAGGAAGCCTTACTTGAAAAGTTAGTTTCTGGTAATCATGCGTACCGAAAAGTGAGGGAACTCATAACCTTCAAAGATCTGGTGGAACCGTTCCGGA
>MNZT01000016.1 GCA_001873755.1 Candidatus Wirthbacteria bacterium CG2_30_54_11
GCAGAGAGACCGTGTTCGTCTCCCGGTCGGTAAAAGCCGCTCCGGTCGTCTGAGGCCGGAAGGCGACGGTCAAGGTTATCAGGACCATACTTATGCCCAGCAGCACCAGCGGTCTGATATTCTTTTTCAGGATATCCAGCTGTCCTCTCCGGACGAGCAGAATGCCAAGTACGACAGCGCTTGCCATACAAGCCAGGTACGCACCCCGGGAGTATGTAGCCAGCAGGCACCAGTACCCCAGGAGAAAGCTGGCGGAACTCCCCCACTTGAGGAACTTGCGTTGCGTATGGAGGATGAAGTACAGACCGAGCGGCAGGAGCATGGTGAGAAAGCCGGACAGGTTGGTCGGCTCGCCGAAGGTCGAGGTGGCTCTGATGCCGGGGATCGAGATCAGCGACCAGCTCATGCCGAGCCAGCGGGCAACACCATACGAACTGACCCCAATACCTGAAAAGACCAGCGCCCCGGCACAGCGCAGGAAAAGCCGGTTATCTTCCTGGATCGATACGACATACATGAGAAAGAGCAGAAAAAGGTAATTGATAACACTGCCGTTGTACCTGAGGTATTGGCCGAACCAGCTGGTGTACGGGTGTATGCTGACCAGGGCAGAGATTCCGAGCGTGAAGACGAAGAGAACAGGCCCCCAGAACAGCTTTGACCGCGCATATGGTACTGTTCTGCTTTGCAACAGCAGGAAAGCCTGATAGACAAACGCCAGGCCGAGGATCGTATACAGACCGGCGATCTTCGTCATCTCGAACTTCTCGAACGTCCAGTAGTTGAAAAGCAGAGGCAGCAGGAAAAAGAGCCCCGGCAGCAGGATCGATAGCGGGCGAAGTGTAATTCTCGCTGACTTGAGTTTCACGTTCACTGATCCCCCCGGGATTGCGCGAGATCGACGAGGTACGATTTCAGTTGAAAATATTTCGTATTGATGCCGTCAGCTTCGTCGATGGTGGTCTGGTCGCGGCCCGATCTGACCTCCAGATGGCTGCAGCCGGGCATGAGCACGATGGCGTCTTCAGGCGAAACTATCTCAGTCGGCAGGTCCCAGACAGAGTTCTCTTCCAAAGCAGCTTTGAGCTCCTGCAGGTCGTCGCTGGAGAGTTGTCGGCTTTGTTCCCTGCCGGTCCTCTGGTCCGAAGCGAGAAGCAGAAGGTTCAACGCACCTGCGTCATTGATGTCGAGGATCCCCCGTTCGCCGCGTTCCTCGCAGGCGCCCCATTCAAAATGGAGGCGAAACGGCAGGACCGCTCCGGCCGAAGTACGAGGGATCGCCCATAAAACGGCTGCCCAGAGCAGCAGCCCTGCAAACATCAGGTTGAAGATAAAAGGTGCGGTCCTGGCGGGCGACTGTCCATGTTCAGTTGCAGGTGTCATGCAGGTTCCTTTCGATATATTCGCCAAATGCTTCTGTGGAAGTACCTTCGGTCTTCCATGACTTGATCTCTTCGATGCTGGTGGTGAAACAGGTGGTCTGAGCAGTCGTATTGGAGCTGATGGTGACGGTGACGGCATCGATCTCCTGGTCCGTGAGCAGCACCGCGTCAAATATGCTGAGCTGCGCAGAGGAGAAGTCTGACAGCGTCTGACCGGACAAAAGACCGGCAGGAGCATCGAGCGCAGTACTGAACGAAAGGTTCAGCGTGGTGCCGGCATAGGAGATCACGGGTTTCCATTTGAGCGTGCGGTTGAAGATCTCGTTGATCCTGGTGGCCAGTTCGTCAGGGGTGTACCATCCCGCCCTGCCATTTTCACCCCAGATCCAGAACGGGGTGCGGGTGCGCTGAAGTGATGCTTTATGGGTTTCCATATCGAGAGTCCCCTCTGCCTGGGCCCGGATGGCATCGATGGTATCCGCTAAGGTCAGGTTTTCCGGGGAATCATTGGCGCCGATGGTGACCGTTATGCGATCGAGAGGGATCGGGGTTTTCAGCGCCGTGATGGAGAGCAGCGCGTGGACCGCGGACTGGAGTTGCTCACTTTCCGGCAGTATGTCATTGCCTTCCCACAGTCGCGGTACACGGAACAGGACGGCCAGACTGCCGTCAGAGATCCTGACCCGACTTTTCAGCCGATAGCGGGTGAGGATCTGGTCCTGGATATAGGTCTCTATTTCATCCGCACTTTTGTCCTGAAAAAAGTAATAGTCTTCGTCAAATGGCTCCCATCTCCAGCAGGGCACCGGCTCATTGTTGTCCGCATCAAAACTGTCCTGCCAGGAGATCTCACCGGCTCTCTTTTGGCGGATGGTGTCGAGAGATCTTTCAAACCGGAGGTTTTTGGTCGAGTCTGCCCCGGCGACAGTGACGGAAAAAGTCGTGATGCCCGCGTCCGAGCTGACGAGTATACGTTCCATGGTACGTTCAATATTGGCAACGTTCAGAGCTACGTCCTGCTTCAGTTTTCCATCGGTATCCCAGAGTGCCTCTTCACGGTAGATGAGTCCCAGATAGTCGTCATCTATCTTGATCCGGTCGGGGGTGATGCCCCAGTCGTTTTCGATCTCCCGGTACAGGGTGTCGATGAGGGTCTCCTTTGGGAATGACGGCGCACAACCCGCAAAGAACAGCAAGGCAGACCCGAATACTGCCAGCGGCAGAAATATCTTACGCAAAAGAGATGCCATGCTCGAGTCCTCTTTTCTGGTGGCCATCTGCCGCTTCGTACTGGTCAATGATGTTCTGAATAGCCATCAGCTCCAGTTCGTCGTGTTGGAGAAGTTCCTGTACAAAGGCTTCCACCAGGTCCCATTTTTTCTTCAGCAGCTGTTCGGTCTTTTTGAGTCCGGCGGAGAGGATATCTTCCACATCTTCGTTCAATTCCCGTTTGAGCTGTTCCGAGAGAGCCGCTGAAGAGATCGAAGTGTAATCACCCAGGTGCCCGCCTTTACCCATGCCGTGCCGGAACACCATGCCGTGGGCCGTGAGCATCGCATGCTTAAAATCGCTGACCACGCCGCTGGAGGTGGAGCCATACTTGATCTTTTCCCCGGCATAGCCGCCCAGCAGTCCCTCGATGTAGCCCATGAACTCTTCCCGTTCACGGAACAGGTTCTCTTCCCGGGCGAACGTATGCACGACGCCAAGCGTTTCTTTGCGGAACACAATAGAAATTTTGAACAGGTTCTGCAGCGGTGACAGATAGTGGATGGCGACCAGATGGCCTGCTTCATGGTAGGCAGTGGCTTCGCGCTCGTGCGGAGCGACCTTGCGTTTGCGCCTGAGCCCGAGCTCTATGCGTTCAAGCGCTTCGCTCAGGTCTTCCACTTCTATCCGGTCGTGTTTTTTGCGCGAGGCGATGATATCAGACTCGGAAACTATGTTTTCGATGTCTGCCGGTGATCGGTAGGAAGTGATACCAGCCCAGAATGGAACCGAGATCCCCCCGGCATCGTAGCGGGTCTTGCTGAGAAAATAGGTAAAGAGCGCTTCCCGGTCTTCCCGGTCCGGCAGATTGTAGTAAAGTTTGCGGTCAAAACGTCCGGCCCGCAGGAGCGCGGGATCCAGCATGTCCTCCGGTGCGTTGGTCGCCGCGATGACCGTGATGGCATCCTTTGATTTTGTGATCCCGTCCATCTCGACCAGCAGCTGGTTCAGGGTTTTGTTCGTCTCCAGGTCTGCATTGGCCCCGAACGAACGTTTTTTGCCAATGGAATCAATTTCATCGATGAACAGTATGCAGGCGCCGTACTCCTTGGCCTGCATGCGGGCCTGTGAGAACAGGTCTCTGATCTTTTTGGCTCCTACACCGACGTATACGTCAGACATTTCGCTGCCCGAGGTCGACAGGAACGGAATGCCGGCTTCGGTCGCAATAGCTTTGGCCAGGTAGGTTTTACCGCAGCCGGGCGGGCCGATCATCAGGACACCGCGGATGGCCCGGGCACCTGTCGAGTGCAGGTTCCGTTCGCGTTTCAGGAGCGCGACGATATCGAGGGCCTCTTCTTTGATATCTGCTGCGCCGATCACGTCAGAGAAATGGACGTCTACCTTGGCCGACTGATAGGGGCTGCTGCGGATGGAGGCATCTTCGTCTCCCTGCAGGAACTTAATGATGATGAACACCCAGAGAAAGGTCCCTACGGTCTGTTTGAGCAGGTAAATAGGGGTCTGGGCCAGGAGCTGGGTACGCGGATAGGATTCCAGCGAGGCGATGCCCCAGATAGCGAGTGCGATCATGCCCGCCGTGATGGCGACCACGATGACCACGGTCCGGTTCAGCTGCAGCCAGAGTCTCATTTTTTTCTTGAAGTCAGGGCGCATCGCGATCCTCTCAATGCTTGAAAATAGCCAGGATCTCTTCCGTTTTGAGTTCTTCTTTTTCCAATAGACGGGCAGCTACACGCTCCAGCAGACCACGGTTGCGGGTCAGCAGTTCCTCGGTTGCTTCCAGGGACTGCCGAAGCAGGGTTTCGCTGTCATTGTCCAGATGCTGTTTGAAGGTATCCGAAATATCACGCACATCGATCGCATGATAATTTCCGATGAGCCCGGATGAACCCATTCCCCAGGCCCAGACCATCTCGCGGGCGATCGCCGTGGCCTGGATGAAGTCTTCCCGCACCAGCTCCGAGGTGTTCTCGAACATGATCCTCTCCGCCGCATAACCGCCCAGATGAATGCGGATGCGGGTGAGGTAGGTTTCTTTGTTGCGGATATGCACATCTTCCTTCGGAATCTGCTGCACCACGCTGAATTTTCGCCGTCTGGGCGCGATCGACACTTTGACTATTTCGGCTTCCGGGCTGAAAAAACGGGCCGCGAGCAGATGACCCGATTCATGGTAGGCTACCCGGATGCGCTCCTTGTCGCTCAGATGGGCATGCGACCGCATGCCGAGTTCCAGTTTGTCCAGTGCAGTCATGAGATCGTCCAGAGAAATGGTGGCATGGTTTTCCTTGGCCGCGATGAGCGCGGCTTCGCGTACGATATTCTCTATGTCGGCAGCGTTTTTCCCGGTACTCATCTGGGCGAGGGCGTGCACCGGAATATCTTTTTCGCTGGACACCCTGGAGAGGAAGTGACGGAACAGTTTTTCCCTGCCCTCTGAGCCCGGGATATCGACGTAGAGCTTGCGGTCGAAGCGGCCAGGGCGAAGCAGTGCACGGTCGAGGACATCTTCTGATGCGTTGGTCGCGGCGATGACGATGATATTTCCCTTTTCCGCCTGGTTCAGGCCATCCATTTCCACGAGCAGCTGGGTGAGGGTACGGTTGGTCTCTTCTTCCCCGGCGCTGGTCGAAAAATCGCGCATGCGGCCGATGACATCGAGTTCGTCGATGAAGATGACACAGGCGCCCTTCTGTTCGCTGAGACGTCTGGCTTCCTTGAACACGCCGCGGATCCTCGAGGCGCCGAGCGAATGCCATTTCTCCACGAAATCACTTCCCGAAAGCGCCAGGAATGGCAGACCGGCTTCGGTGGCTATAGCCTTGGCCAGCAGCGTTTTGCCGCAGCCGGGCGGACCCAGCAGCAGAAGACCGCGAATGATCCGTTTGGTCTTCTTCTTCGGCGAAGTCATGCGGTCCTTCACGATCTGGACCACTTCCCTGGCCTCTTCCACCGCTTCGTCGATGCCTATGACATCGGCAAAGCTGACAGAGATCTGTGAACTGTGGACAAGTTTGCTTTCCACAAAACCGAGACCGCCCATGCCGTGGAATATCCGATTGAACACCACGAACAGGAAGGTCGAGATCAGGCTGAATGACAGGTCAAAGGGGATGGTGGCGATGATGGTGTCGCGATTGAACGGATCGAGGAACTGGTATCCGATCCAGATCGAGACCAGGAGCGCCATTCCCAGAATGGCAAAGAACAGTGCGAGCTGCTTAGTTCGGTTCATACATCATCCTTGTCTGTTAGCTGTTGAGGAACTCTATGCCGATGTGATAGACATCACCAGCACCTATGGTGAAAATTACGTCGCCGGCAAGAGCGTTTGTTCTGAGGTACTTGAGTATCTCTGTCCTGGTCGGGATGAAGTGAACAGTGGTATGGGTCTGTGCAATACCGTCTGCCAGCGCCTGGCCGGTCATCCCGAGGTCGTCCTTTTCCCGGGCTGAAGGAAATATCTCGGGAATTATCACTTCGTCGGCATCTCCGAACGCTCGACAGAATTCATTGAGCAACGACTTGGTCCGACTGTACGTGTGTGCCTGGAAAATAGCGACGATTCTTCGTCCCGGGAAGCTTTCTTTTGCTGCTCTGAGGGTCGCCTTGATCTCGGTCGGATGGTGCGCGTAGTCATCATACACGGAAACTCCGTTCCGTTCTCCTGCATGTTCAAAGCGCCTCTTGAGCCCCTGAAACGAATCGAGTGCTGCTCTGATCGCTTCGGTCTGAGCTCCGGTTGCTTGAGCTGCCAGGACTGCGGCCGTGGCATTGTTGGCATTGTGCCGGCCGGCTAGATGAAGGCGGTATGGTTTTGAAGTTGTTCCTGCGGACTTGACCGTCCAGGATGTGCTGATCCCTTCGTGAGCGATGTCCGTCACCTGTTCGTCAACGCCGGCTCCTTCTCCATAGGTCACCACTCTGGTCTTCAGCCGCTGGCGAGAAAGGATATCGCGTACATGTCCGTTGTCCGTGTCGGCGATGATGAGACCATCGTGGGAAGTGTTTTTCAAAAGTTGAGCAAAGGCATCTTTGACATCGGCTACTGTTTTGTAGCGGTCAGGATGGTCGTGTTCGATGTTCGTGACGATGGTGATGTACGGTTTCAGATAGAGAAATCGAGGGGTCGGGTCCGTGACCGGACAGGTCATGTATTCATCCGCCTCTATGACGAAGTAATCACCCTGTCCATAGCGGGCGGCGAGTCCGAGCCCGGTGATCTCGCTCGTCCCGACAGAGAAACCGGGGTCAAGGCCGGCTTTGAGCAGGACCCAGGCCAGCATGGCTGAAGTCGTGGTTTTTCCATGAGAGCCGGAGACGGCGATCACCTTTTTTCCCTTCGAAAACAGTCCCAGCGCCTCTGCCTGCATGAGCACCGGGACATTCAGTTCCAGAGCGTGCTGAGCTTCAATATTGGTTTTGCCACCGTGCGCACCAGTGGCAATCACCAGATCAACTCCCTCGACCCGTTTGGGATCAAAATCAGGCAGTACTGAAATGCCCTGAGCTTTCAGGACTTTATCTGTGATGAATTCCTGCTGGACATCACTGCCCGTCACGGTCTTCCCCATCTGTCTGGCGATCACTGCCAGACCGGCCATGCCGACGCCTTTGATGCCCATGAAATGGATTCTATCGATCTTTTGTATGTCGAACATAGAGGTCATCCTTTGCTAACGCCATGATATCGATCGCGGGTCTGGCCAGCTTCAGTTCGCCAGCATGATGCAGCGCAAGCATTTTTTCCCAGGCCAGGAAACGTCCTTCAGATATCTCAGTCTCCAAAAGGGTGAACGGTCCTTCATGATGACCGGTGAACACCCGGGTGAATTCCTGCTCGCGGCTGTAGTCTAGCAGAAATGAGCCGAGTGTACGAAGAGAAGTTTTGATGCCGAGCTCTTCGAAAAGTTCCCGCTCTGCTGCCTGTTCGTACGTTTCGCCGAGGTCAACATGGCCTGTTGCGGAGAGCGTCCACTGCCCCGGAGAAACATCCTTGGTGAGGCTTCTTTTTTGGAAAAAAATCTCTTCTGCGCTATTGGTGATGATGATATGTACCGACCGGTGAATGAGATTCCGGTCAGAATGGCAATCCTGACGTGTGGCCTGTCCAATTATCTGATCGTTCTCGTCGACGACAGCGAAAATTTCATCCTGCAGACCGAGCATTTGTCTTCTCCAATATATCCAGTAATCGTTCAGCATGAAAATGGATCCAATTGTGGTCGCCTGGGACTAGATGAACCCTGCAATTAGTAAATGAGCCTGCCATTTGGCTTGCTATAGACGCAGGAGCAAGTTTGTCATGCTGCCCCCATATGATGTCAGTCGATATTTTCACCTTGGAGGCAAGTGCATCGATATCATATCCCTTGCTTATCCAGGCAGCCCGAAGCGTAGTTATCGGGTGCAGAAAAGTAGTAACTACAAGGTCAGTCACAACATATAATCCGATTGTGGCACCTTTTCTTGCCTTAAAAGTTTTCCATATCTGAGTGTTCAGTTCGTGCAACCATGCGAAAAGGTGACGTTTTGGATTCTTACCACCGCTATCGATCAATACCAGCCGAGCAGGCGGAAGTGACGAGTTGGCGGCACAATCAGTCGCAATGATGCCACCAAAAGATACGCCGACTGCGATCCACTCTTTGATAGCCTTTACCGCCAGATGCGATTCGACAAACGTACGGTTGCGATTGAGAGCGGATGGCACATCACCCGAAAGCGGCAACCGGGGCGATATCACTAATACCGTATAACCTTCCTGTTTCAGCGGTCTAAATGCCCTGTCAAAGCTGATCTCGGACAATGCAAATCCAGGAAAAACGACGATCACCGGTTTTTCCGAACCGGCTATCTCTGGGGTGTTCATCGTTTATTTGAAGGCAGCAGGATTCCCACGATCTCCCGCACCACGCCTTTGGCGACGCTTTTCAGCAGACTTTCCTGCACATAGCTCAGTTTGATCTTCAGGTGATTTTCTGGATTTTCCACTTCGAGAGCATCCACGAGTACCACACCCTCCTGATTGATGGTAAAGGTGACGTCAACACCCTTGGAGTTTTCCCTGGTCCTGGCTTTGAGGCCGGTGATGGTGAATTCGCCGAGCCTGGTGTTATCCCGTGCGGCCTTGTTGTCGCCTTTGTAACAGATCACCTTGACGTGGGTTTGATCATCCTCGACCGGAAAATACCGCTTGGAAGCGCTCGCCGGGAGTCGGGAGCCACGCGCGATGATCTGGCTCATCATGTGAGGTCTCTGTTCGATCACTGCCTCTATGCCAAAGGCTTCGCCGGTTTCCAGTCTGCCGTCTCTGTTTTTTTTGATCGCGATGGTCGGCACCCGCGTTGTAGTGTTGACCTCTATCAACGCTTTCGACGCCGGGATCGGTGGGCTGGATGGTAGCGCGACAATAGCAGGCACCGGTAATTCTGTCCGTTTTCTTCTCTCTGATCTCATGTCCGTGTGGCCTGCTTCTTAACTGATTTTCAGGATTACTGACTATTTGACGATGATGATCGAATTGACAATGTCGTCCTGGGCGATCTGCTGTGCGATATCAAGCCCTTCGGTCACTTGGCCGAATACGGTATGTTTGCCGTCCAAATGCGGCTGGTCGGATGAGGTAACGATGAAAAACTGGCTGGTATTGGTCAGAGGTCCCTTGTTGGCCATGGCAACGGCGCCCGGTACCATTTTGTGAGAAGTGATATCGGCACGGTAGGAATACCCTTGGGAGACATAAAAGTCTTCCACCGTCAGGCCAGCGCTCTGGTCAAGTGAGTTCTCGGTGAGGAAAGAAGCGTCTTTGACCAGTATCTGATCCAGGCCAAGCGACTTGGCGTTGATTTCGTCCTCGAACGTGGTGCCGTAGATGCTTTCTCCTCCAGAACCGGTGCCGGTGGGATCTCCGGTCTGGATCATGAAGTCAGCGATGACGCGGTGAAACGTGAGGCCATCGTAGTAACCCAGGTTGGCCAGTCTGATGAAATTCTCCACCGTTTTGGGTGCGGAATCAGGATAGAGCGCCATGGTGATCGTGCCCTTGTCCGTCTCGATGATGGCGGTCGCATTGGCGTAGTCAGCCGGGTTATAGAGAGACTGGTCATCGGTCTGGCTGGTCGACTGCGCAGAAGGAACCGTCGGGTGATTGGGTTTCCAGAACAAAAGGATACCTCCCAGGATAGTGATGAAGGTGAAACCGCCTACGATGATCGCGAACATCTTCCAGTTGGTCGGCATGTGGATCCTTTGTTGTATGTGGTCGAGACTAGAGAAAGTATACTCATCCTGGGCACCTTTTCAAGGTGGATTTAACAGCCGAAATGGAATTCCCGGATCGGCGACTGCCGTTCGTGCGTCTCAGAATTGACACTGTAGAGACACAGGCGGTCAGCGGTACAGGAAAAATCATAGCGGGATATGATCTCTTCCAAGGCCGGCTTTTTTTCGATCAAATCCCGGGCGCTCGTGATGCGGGCAACCGTGAGATGAGGCTGGAATTCCCGGCTTTCCCGCCGTTCAGCAAATGATCCGACCGCTTGATCGACCTGGGCATGAAGAGAGGCCAGTTCTTCGTTTGGCTGCGTCCCTATCCAGATGACTCTGGGATGTCTGGCAGTGCCAAAATAGCCGATACTGCCGCTTTTCAGTGCAAAAGGCTTGATGACGTTCACCAGAGTGCTGATCCGGTCCATGATCTTATCTGCATTTTCTTCGCGCAGCTGTCCGAAATACAGCATGGTGTAATGCGGAGTCGAGGCTTTCTGATATCTCGCGGCATGAATATCTTTCAATTCAGCGAGCATTTCCGCAAATTTGTTTTTCATATCATCTGGCAATGGTATACCCAGGAAACATCCGGAGATCATATGCCGAGCCTTTTTTCGATCTGAATGATTTCATCTGGCAAGATAGGTTCGAATTCGCCGTACCGCAGTTTTCCCAGGCTGAAAGGACCCAGATTCGTTCGTTTTAAAATTTTGACCGTGTAGCCTAGTTCGGCAAACAGCCTTCTGAGATGACGTTTTTTCCCTTCGTGCAGGTAGCATTGCAGGACCGAGGTGCCTTTTGGGGCGTCCAGCAGCTTGATGAGGTCACACTGCAGGTGTTCCCCGACACATTTCACCCCCTTGAGAGCCTGTTTCTGATCTTCTGCGGTGATCTCTTTGTCCAGTGTCACTTCGTAGACCTTTGGCACTTCAAAAGACGGATGGGTCAGTCGGTTCAAAAGGTCTCCATCGTTGGTCAGGACGAGCAGGCCTTCGGAATCCTTGTCCAGCCTGCCGACGATATTGAGCGTTTCGCAGGTGACTCCTTTGGCTCTGAGAAGATCGAACACCGTAGGGTCATCGCCCTGTCTGATGTGGGCAGAAATGCATCGGCGAGGTTTGTAGAGCTTGATATACTGGTACGAGGGAAGCTTGACCTCCAGATCCCGGTAGGCAACCTTGTCGCCTTCGGCCAGCTGGTAGGCACATTTAATGACCACCCGTCCGTTCACCGTGACGAGTCCGCTTTCGATACAGGCTTCCGCTTTGCGGCGGGAAGCCACTCCACATCTGGCTAGATAGAGCTGCAGGCGCATATTGAGTCCCTAAATAAGCCGAGATATGGTCACATACCTCGGCCCTGTTTTTGAGTTTTCAGTCGGCATCAGGCTATTAGCCTTTCTGCTTTCTCTGCACACGGGTTGCCTTGTACAGTTTTTTCAGTTTATGCTTGCGCATTTTCTTGCGACGCCATTTTTTTACACTTCCCACTCGCGCGCTCCTTTCCGGAGTCTTACCTGTGAAATAGACTAAGTCATACTACTACAAATGCCGATCAATGCCAAGCATTATTTACCTCAGGCCGTAAATGCGGTGCGATGCGCAAGTGCACTCATGAGAGTGACCTCGTCCGCATATTCGATATCGCCGCCGATCGGGATACCGTGCGCCAGTCTCGTGACTTTGACCCGGTACGGCTCTGCGAGTTTGGCCAGGTACAGCGCCGTCGTCTCCCCTTCTGTGGTGGGATTGGTGGCCAGGATCAGTTCTTTTATCTTTATGGTCTGGTCCTTCAGGCGGTTTTCCAGTTCTTTGACCTTCAGCTGATCAGGCCCGATCCCATCGATCGGAGACATTTCTCCGTTGAGGACGTGATAGACACCTTTGAACTCTCGGGTTTTTTCGATGGCAAGTGCATCGAGCGGTTCGCTGACCACGCAAATGAGCGAGTGGTCTCTCTTGGGTGAGCTGCAGATATGACAAACCGGAGTCTCTGAGATATTGAAGCAATTTTCACAAAAAATGACTTTTTCCTTCAGCTCCAGCAAAGCCCGGCTGAGCTGCTGAGTCCGTGCCTTTGACTGACGCAGCAGGTGAAAGGTCAGTCTGGCAGCGGTTTTGGGACCGATGCCCGGGAGTCTTCCCAGATCATCGATGACCTGCTGCACGGGTTGCGGAAGTATGCTGTCATTCATGGTTTACATGCCTTGTGTCAGGTGAGACCGGGGATGTTCAGCCCGCCGGTGACTTTTTGCAGTTCTTTCTTGGCTACGTCCTGAGAGTCAGAGATCGCTTTGTTCATCGCCTGCTTGATCGCTTTTTCCAGTTCCTGGATATTTTCCATTTCCTGCACCGTGGGATCGAGCTTGATCTGGTTGATGACCTGGGTCCCCGTGATAGTGACGGTGACGCTGCCCAGCTTGACGACGATCTCGCTGTGTTCCAGTTCCTTCTGTACCCGTTCCATTTGCTTTTTCATGTCCCATGCCTGCTTGACCAACTTTGCCTGATCGAACATATCTCTCCTTTTTCCCAATATGGTCTAGACTACTTTTCCACCGAACATCTTCAGCGCATCGTCAACGGAGATCCCGGGTGACTCGTCTGAAGTCTGCTTTGGGTCTGCTGTGTTGCCTGCGCCGGGTAGACTCTTTTGAGCTGCGGGAGCAGTTGGCTTCCCTGCTTTTGCCACCAGGAGGCAGGTGATCGGGACCCTCTGGCCGCAGACTTCGAAAATAGCGTCTTCGACGATGCTTTTATTCAGTCTTTTTTCGATCTGCTCTTTGTGAAAACTGTATTGGAATTCGATCACCAGACGTCCTTCGGGATCGATAGTCCTGGGAGTGCCTCCTTTGAGGAAAGCTGCCACCGAATGATTGTGCGGCTTGGCCGCGTCCAGTATCTGATTCCATTTTTGAATTATGGTCTCTTCTTTGACCGTATGAGCAGAGGGAGCATCCGGTACCGTCTCAGCTTCGGCATGCTTTCTTTTGATCTTTTCAGCAAATGAACTTTCCTTTTTGCCGGGGGCTGAAAATGGTACGGGCTGCTGTGTATCCTCCTGCGGCTGTGCAGGATCCTGCGCTGGTGTACTGACAGCAGCGGCGGGAGAAGCGGATACGGCAACATTTCTGGCCGTCTCCTGAAAAGACTGCAGCAGAGCAAGTTCGACAGGTACGAGCGGGTTGTCTGATTTTCGAAGTTGATTTTTTACTTCCAGCAGATTTTTCATGAATGCAAGCAACTTGGCACTATCCATCAACTTCTTATCTTCCTGTATGGCCTGCTTATCCTCTGCACTGATATTCAGCAGGTCGAGGTAGGCTTTGCCGCTCAATTGTGAGAGCAGGACCTGTCTGCCGTATTCGATGCAGCTTTTGATGAACTGCCCCATGTCCTGACCCTGCCCGGCGAGGCGGTGGACAGCCAGGATGGCTTCACCTGTTTTTCCCGCGCCCAGGAGTGCAAAGAAAGATGAGATCTGGGACTGGTCCAGAATCCCAAGCGCGGTTTTGATGTCGTCGCGTGTGATCGTCCCCCTCTGATAGGACATGATCTGTTCCAGCAGAGAAAGCGCGTCTCTGAGTGCACCATGTGAAAGTTGAGCTATGAAATCCGCCGCGGTGTCTTCCAGCGCCGTATGCTCACTTTCAGCGATCTTCTGGAGCTGTTCGACGATCTCTCGGTGCTGGAGGAATCGGAAGTCATAGCGCTGGCAGCGGGAAACGATCGTGGCCGGGACTTCGTACGGTTCTGTGGTCGCGAGTATGAAGATCGCATGGTCCGGGGGCTCCTCCAGGGTTTTGAGCAAGGCATTGAAAGCGCCTTTGCTCAGCATATGGACTTCATCGATGATGTAGACTTTGTACCGCAGCTCAGTGGGGCGGAAACTGATCTTTTCCCGCAGGTCCCTGATATTGTCCACGCCGGTATTCGAGGCCGCGTCGATCTCGACGATATCCATGGCGCTGCCCCGGGCTATGGAGGTGCAGGAGTGACATTGATCACAGGGTTCAAATCCAGTCTCCGTCACGACCGGAGCGAGGCAGTTCGCCGCTTTTGCCAGGATCCTGGCGATACTGGTCTTCCCGGTGCCCCGTGGACCGGTGAACAGGTACGCGTGACCGATCCTGTTATCCTTCAGAGCGTTCTGCAGCGTGCGGACTATGTGCGTCTGCCCGACGACAGCGTTGAATGTTTGAGGCCGATAGGTGAGATAGAGAGCCATAGAGAGGGTGTTTTAGTGTTCCGCCAGGTGGAGGATAATATTAAGTAGGAATATCTATTGACACGTCAATAATAAAATGCTATAGTGTATCGAATTGATGAGGACGGCGATGAGTCCTGACGACGACACACAGCACTTTCACAGATCATAATCACGACGATGCAGACAACAGTAGCAGGTGGAATTCTGCTTGTGAGGTGGAAGTTCGGGAGTCGCATTTATTGCGTCCTAATACCCCCCGAGACTGGACCCCTCATCAGCAGAGTTCTCCCTGCTACCGCCCAAAAGGAGCTCCTCACAGCGTCATGTATGTTACCATACGAGACAATGAAAAAGAAGGGGCGACTGATGAAAAGCAGCGTCGGGAGAAATAAAGGAAGAGAGGTCTCTTTTTAGCAATACCTTCTACATCTCGCGCCAAAAAAAGCTTTTGGCAAGCATGATAGTAGTATAGGACTAAAGCTAAGCCCTACGCAGAACTACCGACAACTACCAAAAACTCTTTTCGACCCTGATGGTAGGAAGATGATTTTGACCACACGATCGAAGTTGTCTTCCTACCAGCAGCTAAGAAAAGAGACCTCTAAACAATAAAACAAAAATTAGAAAAGTCTCAAGTAACAAAGCGTAAAAAAAAGAACCTCTCTTCCCTACCTTGAATCTTGAATATTGAAAGCACCTGCTCGATGAGCAAAGGTGCTTTTTTTGCGTTTGCAACCCTTCAGACAAACGTCTTGGGTTATTTCTGATGCTCCGGATGGAGGGTCAAAAAAACACCCCCCGGAGGGCGAGGTGTCGTGCATTTGAATGGTGGCCCCAACGGAATTCGAATCCGTGTTTTTGCCTTGAGAGGGCAGCGTCCTAGGCCTCTAGACGATGGGGCCATACAAACTCACTTATTTCTTTGAGATGCTGAACGGTATGTGGAACTTTTTGAGCATGTTTTTGAAATGAGGCATGTCTTTACTCGTGGAAGTCAATGAACCATCAGGCTCAAGTACCAGATGATTTTCTTTCTTATATGCCTGGTAGAACTGGAAAAGTATCTGGACTGAAGCCACCAGAGGCACGGCGAGGATGGTCCCGATCGGTCCGATCATGGTGCCGCCGATGGACAGCGAAATGATGACCAGAATCGGATCCAGACCAACTGCCTGCTTCATGACCATGGGAACAATAATGGTATTCTCGATCTGCTGAATAACGAAAGCGATTATCGCAACCCCAACAGCGAGAATCAATGAGGAAGGAAGGACCACTAAAACAGCGACTATCCCTGCGATATTGGGCCCGATGATCGGAACGATCTCCAGGAGGCCGGCCATCACGGCCAAAGGAATTGCATATTTGACACCGAGGATGGTATATCCGATATAGGTCAAGATGCCTACGATAAGGCAGAGCGAGATCTGCCCTCTCATCCATGCTCCCAGTTTTGATTGAATGGCGTTGATGAGGTTTGTAACGTTCGTATGCATATGGTCAGGAAAAAAAGACGAGATGGTATGCACCAGTGATCGTTCTTCAACGAGCAGATAAAAGGTAAGCACCAGAACCAGAAACACGCTGATCAATCCTCCGAAAACGCCTGAGGTTATGGACCATGCGTTCGAGAGGAGATCCTGTGAAAATTTTGACGACCAACCGGCAAAGGTATTGCTGAACGCGACGAGGTAATCCCTGACCTCATATTTCTGTATAGCGTCTTTGATCCAGGTATATCGGTTGGCCAGCTGTTCCGCGAGAGTTGGGATGTTCCTCACAAAATCATTCGTCTGGGAAGCGATGGGAGGAATAACCAGAGAAACAAGCCCGACGATCGCCGCGATGGAGGACAGGTAAACGATCATAATTGCTATAGTCCTGGGGATCTTCATATATCTTGCGGCATTAAGGATAGGTCTCAACGCAGATGCAAGAATGACAGCGATGTAAAGGAGCAAAAAAATACTAAAGGATCGACTCAAAATGTACAGGCTCAATGCAAACAGTGAGAGCTTGATGAGTGTCGAAACGGAGATATCCAACTGTACTACCTGACGCGGCGTATTGCCCATGAGTTCTCTAGCGCTTGGTATATTGGGGCGCTTTGCGAGCTTTTTTGAGTCCATATTTCTTTCGTTCTACCACGCGTGAATCCGTGGTCAGAAGACCATTCTGCCTCAAGGCAGAGCGGAAAGCAGGATCCAGGACTACGAGTGCGTTGGCTACGCCCAGACGGATTGCCTCTGCCTGGCTGATAACACCGCCACCGCAGACCACAGCTGATACATCGTACGATTTATCCTGCTCGGTTATGACGAGCGGTTCAGAAATGACCGTCAGCAGCTGTTCGAAATTAACATAATCTTTACCGGGTTTTTTGTTGATAGTGATCTTGCCCTCTCCCTGGGGATACAGTCTGACCCGAGCAGTTGCAGTCTTGCGTCGACCGAGACCATAGTAATAGAGGTTCTTCGATTTAGTTTTGCTCAGAGGTGCAGAAGTTGCAGTCATGGTAGATAGTGCCGATTAGGTGATTAAGCAAAAGTAATGTGATTGAATGTATGCTCCTGACCTTTGAACACTTTGAGCCGTTTAAGCATATGTGCGGCCTGCTTGGTACGAGGAAGCATTCCCTTCACAGCGCTCATGATCGCCTGAGTGGAGTCCCTTTCCATCACCTGCTGCAGGGTCAACGATCTCAGATGGCCCATATAGCCTGTGTGATGGTAGTATTTCTTCTGCACGAGTTTGTCTCCGGTGATCTTCATCTTGTCCGAGTTGATGACGACCACGAAATCGCCTCCATCCACATTGTAGCTGAAATTGCCTTTACCCTTGCCGCGCAGGGTCTGTGCGACTTTGGACGCAATCCTGCCTAAAGACACATCGGTGGCGTCAACCAGGTACCAGACCCGGATAATATCAGTTGGGGTTGTAACTCGAGTTTTATACATGGTACGGTTGCTACTCTATTTAGATAAAAGGCTAATCATCATCCGGGGAGCGTTATCTCCGTGGCGGTTTTCGAGTTTGACGGTGGTCGTGTATCCGCTGGTACGATCTGCATAGCGGGGAGCCAGAGACTCGATCAGCTTTTTGACCGCGAGTTCGTTGTTGCACAGATCAGAAAGCAGCTGACGACGAGAATGGAGCGTGTTTTCTTTTGCCTTGGTGATAAGTTTATCCACCATGGATACAGCTTCCTTGGCTTTGGCTGTAGTCGTGACGATCTTTTCCTCCAGGATGATGGAAATGCTGAGGTTTTTCAGCATGGCCATGCGGGGTTTTACCGGGCGGCCGAGTTTTCTACCTTCCAGACGATGGCGCATTATTCATTACCTTCTGTCATTTTTAAACTGAGATGTCTTTCTGAAAGCTTGTCCTTGATCTCGCTGAGGGACTTTTGCCCGAAATTTTTCAGTTTGAGCAGCTCGTCAATATTCAATTCCAGAAGTTCAGAAACCGTACTGATGTTTGCTGCGTGCAGGCTGTTGAGTACTCTGGTAGAAAGACCCAGGTCCTCGATCGTGAGGTCGATATTGGCAGCACCAGAAGTATCTTCCGAGGATGATGAGATCAATTCCGCTGGTTCATCGATCGGCGAAAGGATCTCCGGTTTGAAATACGCCTCGTCCACAAACAGCGAAAAGTTTTCCACCAGAATTGCCGCTGCCAGATTCATTGCTCTCATGGGAGTGATAGTGTCGTCGGTCGTGATCTCCAAAGTGAGCTTGTCGAAATCCGTTTTCTGTCCGACTCTGGTGGGTGCTACCTCAAAATTTGCTTTAATGACAGGCGTGAACAGTGCGTCAACCGGGACATAATCGATTGATTTGCGCTTCGCGCCCTGTTTTTCTTCTACTGATACATATCCCCGGCCTTCTTCTACGAGGAATTCTGCTTCCAGACGGGGTTTCTTGGTGGTCAGCGTACAGAGGTACAGATCAGGGTTAACGACTTCTACCTGAGAGGGACATTTTATATCCCGGGCGAAAAGTTTCCCTTCCTTGTCCCCTTTTAACTCGAGACTGACCGACTGATCAAAAGACCCAACTTTGCGGAGACGTACCTGCTTGAGATTCAGGATGAAATCGAGAACGTCTTCCTTCATAAAATCCAGAGTGGAAAATTCATGGGATACGCCCTTGACGCGGATAGCCGTGATCGCAATACCGGGCAAGGCAGAAAGAAGCGTGCGACGCAGCGAATTGCCCAGGGTGAGTCCATAGGTCTGCTCCAGCGGTTCCGCTGCGTATTTGCCGTAGCAGGATGTTTCTTCGATGGTCTTGAGTTTTGGCAGTATACTTGATTGCACAGCTATCTCCTCAGTAAAACACAGACATAAGCTGCTGAAGGTCTCTAGCGGGAATAGAATTCGACGACTTGCTGCTCATTGGTGTGGGTCTCGACTTCTTCCCGTTTCGGAGGACGGAGCATCTCGGCACTCTTGGTCTTGGCTGAATACTGGATCCAGGGAGGGATTGAATGCTTGTTGCTTTCATTGATGGACAGGAGTTTGGATCTGGCTCCCTGCACCGTCAAGGCGACCTTGGAGCCTGCTTTGACCTGATAGGACGGGATATTTACCTTTTTACCGTTGATGGTCACATGTCCGTGCGTAACCATCTGACGGGCCTGGTCGCGTGAACTGGCCCAGCCGATCTTATAGACTACATTGTCCAGCCGGGTTTCCAGAAGTTCCAGGAATTTGTGTCCGGTGACGCCCGGGCTGCCTGAGGCCACTTCAAAATAGTGCTTGAACTGTTTTTCGTACAAACGGTAGACTCGTTTGAGCTTTTGCTTTTCCCGAAGCTGCATCCCATAGTCAGAAGGACGCATCCGGCGGGAATGAGGTCCGGGTGGATAATTGCGTTTTTCCATGGCGCACTTCGTGGTCAGGCAGCGATTCCCTTTCAGGAAAAGTTTTTCACTTTCGCGCCTGCACAGTTTACATACGCTGCCTATATACCGTCCCATGAGTACCTCATTGAAAGTTGATGATTAGACTCTACGCGCCTTCTTGGGGCGACAACCATTATGCGGTATTCCGGTGATGTCCGCGATAGACAGGATCGAATAGCCAATGGCTTTCAGTGCGCGGAGCGCTGATTCACGTCCGGAACCAATACCATTGAAAAACACTGATACTTCCTTGAGCCCTTTATCAAAGGCTTTCTGACCGGCGTTGGTCGCGGCCATCTGCCCGGCATAGGGAGAAGACTTTCTCGACCCCTTGAATCCTGCCCCGCCCGCGCTGCCCCAGGAAATCGTATTCCCCTGCTCATCGGTAAGCGTCACGATCGTGTTGTTGAGCGTGGACTGGATGTAGACTCTTCCGATGCTCGAGACGAGCTTGCGGATCTTCTTGATCCCGGTTTTTTTCGCTGCTGCGGGTTGTTTGGTTACCATGCCCTCAATCAATCACTAAAAAACTAGGCCTTATTTCTCTGCTTTCTTTTTCCCACTGCCGACGTTCATGCGTTTGCCGCGTTTGGTCCGGGCATTGGTCTTGGTCCTCTGACCATGGACCGGCAGACCGAGTTTGTGGCGGACGCCTCTGTAGCTGTTGATCTCTTTCAGTCGTTTGATATCGAGTCCGACCACCTGACGAAGCTTGCCTTCGACGCGATAGTTCTTTTCGACGGTTTCACGCAGGAGATTGATCTCCTGTTCGGTTATATCCTTGACTCTTTTTTCAGGGTCCATGTTCAGCTGTTTCAATATAGCAAGAGCATTATTTTTGCCGATGCCATACAGATAGGAGAGGGAGATCTTGATCTTTTTCTGTTCCGGTATGGAAACGCCTGCGATACGAGCCATAGATGGTGACGCACTAAGTAGTTAAGTTATTATCCCTGCCGCTGTTTGTGACGGGGACTCTGCTTGCAAATGATATAGCGTCTGCGTTTGCGGATGACGAGTTTGCATTTGGAACAGCGTTTTTTGATCGAGGCTTGAACTTTCATGGGGGGTCTATTTTAATCGATAAGTAATTCTGCCGCGTTTGAGGTCATACGGAGAAAGCTCCATTCTCACTTTATCGCCCGGGAGGATCCGGATGAAATTTTTTCTGATCTTGCCTGAAATATGAGCGAGGACTACATGATTGTTGCCGCAGTCAACACGGAACATGGCATTGGGCAATGCCTCTATTATCTCCCCCTCCACTTCAATGGCAGGGGCTTTATCAGGTTGTTGGTCGGTTTTTTTGGGCATAACTACTCTGACGTGGACAAAGCTTTCGAATTATAGCGTAAAAATCTGACATCTGCAAGAGATATTTTACCTTTTTTCAGATGGCATATAGGTGAGGATCATCGGATCCCCATCGGTCACCACCACGGTGTTTTCATAATACGCACTTAATTTGCGGTCAGCTGTGATGATGGTCCATCCGTCCGACAGGGTCTTCATCTTCCAGGTACCCTCGTTGAGCATGGGTTCGATGGCCAGGGTCATTCCTTCTTTCAGCGGCATGGTCAACTCGGGACGGTAGTAATTCGGTATTTGCGGGTCTTCGTGAAGGTATCTGCCGACGCCATGTCCCACGAGCTCTCTCACGACACCCAGACCCGCGCTTTCGGCACAGGTCTGTACTGCTCTGCCGATCTCATTGAGAAAGACACCCTTGCGTACTTTTTTGAACGCCTGGAAAAAAGATTGCCTGGTTATTTCTTCCAGCCTGGCGGCAAAAGGGGTAACCTCTCCGATGCAGACCGTCCTGCCGGCATCAGAGTGCATACCTTTGAATACAACCCCGATATCCAGTTTGAGCAGATCGCCTGCTTTCAGGATTCGGTCCGGATGAGGTATCCCGTGTACGATCTCTTCGTTGATCGAGGTGCAGATGCTAGCCGGATAGCCATGGTAGCCTTTGAATGACGCGGTCACCTTGTGACGGCGCATCATTTCTTCTGCTATGGTATTCAATTGAAAGGTGCTGATGCCTTCTTTGGACTGCTCAACGAGCATCTGGAGAATTTCACCCAGGATCTCGCCTGAGGTGCGCATTTTTTTCAGTTCGTCCGCATTTTTGATGTAGATCATACCTGCACATCCAGGATGCGGCTGATGCTCTGAAAGACGTCATTGATCGGGGCATCTCCCTGAACGGTAACGAGAAGGTCCCGGGTCCGATAGTACTCAATGACAGGATCCGTGGAACGATGAAACTGCGCTACTCGTTCTCTGATGGCCGCAGTATCGCTGTCGTCACTGCGCTTATAGAGGGTCCCACCGCATTTGTCGCAGATACCGGCACTTCCGGGAGGGCTGGATAGCAGATTGTAGATGGTATTGCACGACGAACACATGAGCCGGTTGTTGAGCCGTTCATAAAGAGTCTGTTCTGGAAGATCAATCAGGATCGCGCAGCGGAGCTTCTTTTTGACCTGGTCCAGCACCCGGTCCAGCTCCTGAGCCTGGGTCACCGAGCGCGGAAATCCGTCCAGAAGAAAGCCCGTCTCGCAGTCAGGGGCGAGGAATCTCTCGTGGAAGACGGGGAAGATGATACTGTCCGGGACGAGAGCACCTTTATCCAGGAATGCTTTGGCCTGCAGGCCAAGCTCTGTCCCCTGCCTGATCTGTTCGCGCAGCATGTCACCCATGGCGATGTGTGGGATATGGTATTTAACGGACAGCATCTGGGCCTGGGTCCCTTTACCGGAACCCTGAATGCCGATGATGACGTAGGTGTGAGGTGCTAGGGTCAAAGGTTACCTTTCGAGGAAGTGCTCATAATCTCTCATGATCAGCTGGGCTTCCATCTGGCGCATGGTCTCCAGGATGACACTGACCAGGATCAGGAGGCTGGTTCCCCCGACGATTGAGTTGATCTTGGTCGTGGACTGGATCACAAAGGGCAGCACCGCGATGGCACCGAGGAACAGAGCCCCGGCGAGAGTGATCCGGTTCAGGATTTTGGAGAGGTAGGCAACGGTCGCCTGACCGGGTCTGATACCGGGAATGAAGCCCCCTTGTTTTTTCAGATTGTCCGCGACATCGACAGGGTTGAAGGTGATCAGGGTGTAAAAGTAGGTGAACCCGATGACCAGGACAAAATAAATGGCGTAGTAGAGCAGGCTCGCGGGGTCAAAAGCCTTGACCACAAAGGCCGCTACTGAACGCAGCCAGTCTGATTTCGCCGAGGTGAAGAAATTGGCGATCAGAGTAGGGAAAGACATGATGGACAGCGCAAAGATAATCGGGATGACTCCGGCAGTGTTAACTTTGAGCGGAATGTGGGTATTCGCTCCTCCGTACATGCGGTTCCCGCGGATCCTCTTGGCATAGGTTACCGGAATCTGACGCTGTCCCTCATTGACGATGACCACCAGAAATATGGAGGCCAGGGTCAAGGTGGTGAGGATGATGAGAGGCATCAGGTTGGTGGCGCTGAAGCTGACCGCCAGATTCCGGAGCTCGATAGGTATCCGGCCGACGATACCGGCAAAGATCAAGAGCGATATGCCGTTTCCGATGCCGCTCTCCGTGATCAATTCACCGATCCACATGAGTATGATCGAGGTGACGGTCAGGGTGAGGATGATCTGGATGGTGTCAAAGGTCGTCAGGTTCGTAAAAATCGCAGCGCTCGGTGACTTGAAAAGAAGAATGAGACCAAAAGCCTGGATAGCCGCCAGTGGTACGGTCAGGTAGCGCATGTACTGGTTCATCTGATGCCGTCCGCGCTCTCCGTCTTTGGAGATCTCTTCCAGTTTGGGCACGATCATGGTGAGGAGCTGAACGATGATCGTCGCATTGATATAGGGGTTCACCCCCATGGCCGCGATAGAAAATCTGGTCAGGCTGCCGCCGGAAAAGACATCCAGAAGCCCCAGATACTGGTTCTGGCTGAAGAAGGACTTGAGACGTTCCGTATCGATCCCGGGTACGGGAATATGGGCAATAATGCGAAACACCAGCAGCAAAAATACGGTCAGGAGGACTTTTTTTCGCAGATCTGGTGCTTTGAAAACCCGGCGAAGGATGGTGAGAAAGTTCATGGCGCAACTATCTGTTAATGGGTAGCTCGGTCACGTTCATGCGCTCAGGCAATTACTTCCGCTTTCCCACCTGCTTTTTGTATCTTTTCCATGGCGGTTGCAGAAAAGTGATCGGCTTGTACCGTGAGGGCGTGGGTCAATTCTCCATTCCCGAGGATCTTGATCAGCTTCTTTGCACTGCGGATATATCCCTTCTGAAGCAGAGCTTCCCGGTTCACGGTTTCGCCAGCGGGGAAACTCTCCAGCTTCCCTACATTGACCAGTTGATAGTCTACTTTGTTGATGTTGGCAAATCCACGGAGTTTGGGGAGTCTTTTGGCCAAGCGGGTCTGACCACCTTCGAACCCATAGTACGATTTTCGGCCGGAACGGGAATTCTGTCCCTTGTTGCCCCTGCCGGAGCGATTGCCCTTGCCGGAAGCATTTCCTCTTCCAGCTATCTTCTTATGTTTGCCTGCGACCTTTGGAAGTGAATTAAGCATTGCTCTTGATTTCCTCTATCTGAATTAGATGAACGATGCTGTCCGTCATCCCGCGCACAGTCGCACAGTCAGGTTTGATGACGCTCTGATTGACTTTTCGCAAACCAAGGGCATGAACGGTTTTCAGCTGTTCTTTTTTCTTTCCTGCCAGCCCGCGAGTCAAGGTGATCTTCAGCTGCTTTATGGATTTCGTCATGGGGTTCACAATTTAAGTAGTTGACTTCGCTTTTCTCTTGTTGTAGGTCTGGAACTGACGGCTTAGCTCTTCGAGAGCATAGTAAGTTGCTTTGGCATTATTGATGGGATTGGTGCTGCCAAGCTGTTTGGTGAGGATATCCTTTACTCCCAGCAGCTCGAGTACCAGGCGCGTGGCCCCGCCGGCGATGACTCCGGTACCTTCGGCTGCAGGCTTCATAAAGACTTTGGCGGATTTGAATTTGTAGGTGATCTCAAAAGGAATTGTGGATTTCGGGATCTCCATCACCGTGAGGTTCTTTTTGGCCTGATCAACTCCCTTGCGTACCGCTTCTTTCACTTCGTTCGCTTTTCCCAGACCGATGCCTACTTTTCCCTGTTTGTTCCCTATCCCGACCAGCGCCGTAAAGCTCATGCGGCGGCCGCCTTTGACGACCTTGGAAACACGATTGATCTGGATCACGCGTTCTTCGAAATCCTTGGGTTTCGCTTTCTGACCATGAAATGACGTTACTGTGTGTTGCTCCATACCCTCTTGACCTTAAAAAATCAAACCACCGGCTCGTGCACCATCGGCGAGCGCCTGGACTAAACCGTGATAACGATATCCTG
>MNZT01000128.1 GCA_001873755.1 Candidatus Wirthbacteria bacterium CG2_30_54_11
ACAATCTCCCGTCTGTTGATCAAAAGGCACTTACTGATCTGTCGGTCACGTTCCCTTTGTTACCCATAACTGCACAAAATGTATTGACCCAGCACCCCCTTTATATCAAAGGGGGCTGACGCAGGATACTATGTCACCCTGAGTGACGCGTCCTCCGAAGTGCATTTGACGAAGGAGGAAGGCTGACGCAGCGAAGGTATGTCGCTCGCGAGCGACATACCGAAGGGTCTGCGTTCCAGCATATCGGAGAGATTCTTCCCCGCCTGAGGCGGGTCAGAATGACACATAGAGCTGCTCTTGCTATTTTTTCGTGGTATTTTTCGCTTTTACTTTCGAAGCTGTTTTCGCTGATACCGTCTTTACCTGTTTTGCCTCGATCTCGCTACCAGACTCGTCCCGGGTCTTCACTTCGATCTTCCTCGGCTGCGTTTCAGGCGCTTTGGGAATGCTGATGGTGAGGATGCCGTTGTGAGCCGAGGCTTCGGCCTGGTCACCCAGAACGTGCGAAGGCAGACTGATCTGACGGTAGAACGAGCCTTCGTAGCATTCACGGCAGATATAATCGCCTTCTTCCCCGTCGTTCTCCTTCTTTGTCTCGCCTTTGATGGTGAGGATGCCATTGCTGATATGGATCTCCACCTCTGACGGGTCCACCCCGGGCAGCATGGTCTGCACTTCAAACGCTTTTTCAGTTTCCTTGAGGTTCACCGCTATCTGGCGCCTGCTGGCCGCAGATTCCCAATCCTGCCCCATCGCGCTGTCCGAAAACAGACGATTAAGCGAATGGGTCAGATTTGTCATCTCTCCGAACGGTGTCCAGCGTACGATCGTCATGGTTGACTCCCTGATCAAAAATAAATTAGCACTCGTTCTATCTGAGTGCTAATTTATCAAAGGAACTCTGTTCTGTCAAGCGTCAGGGAGCTACGGTCAAGTCTGGTACGGTGTCGAGAGTCCCGCCGCCGACCGCCGGAGCAAAAGGCAGGACCGCACCGGTCGGATAGGTCGACAGATAGGCATCGTCGGTGACCAGGAGATCAGACCAGTGAAATGAATAGGAATCGAAAATTTCGACACTCGGTATGGGCCTCTTCTGCCCGCTTTCGAGGTGATAGACGAGCGAAGCGTCACCTTTGACCAGCGAGCCTTCCTTGAACCGTACTTCGGTCTGGATCGGATAGTATTCGATCTCCAGATCGCTGATCTGGGTGACCTGTCCCCAGTTGTAGCCGTAGGAATAGAAGACCGCAGCATTGGAGAAATAGTTCCGTCCGCCGGCGCTCACGACGTAGACTGCCGGGGACGAACCCTTGATGAGAGTGTCATTCGCCCGGGGCACGAAAGTGTAGGTAACAACTGCGCCGGCAGTATACATATCGAGCACATACTGTGGGGTGTAGATGATGTTTCCCCACTGGTGACCGGTGAGGAGAAATACCTCGGCCGAGGGAAAGATCCGCTTGAGTCCGCCCTCGATCAGGTACACAGCCGGACGGGAATCCTTGACCAGAGCGCCGTCGTGGAACAGGACAAACCCGTCGTCGGTATAACAGGACAGGTGCAGGTCAGCCACGGATTGTATGGCTCCCCAGCTGTACCCGTTCGCCAGAAAGACTTCTCCGGCGGGGAAAATCTTCTTTTTGCCGGCGGCGCTGACGAGGTAGACAGCCGGACCGCTCCCCTTGATCACCGTCCCGACCGGCTTCAGCGCACAGGCCAGTTCTGCTGCCGCGCCCCGTTCATAGTATCCCAGATGCGTATCACTAACGGTGATGATGTCGCCCCAGCCATAGCCGCTTCCGAGGAATACCTCGCCGGAGGGGAACACTCTCAATAATCCGTTTTCGATCAGGTACACAGACGGCGCCGAGCCTTTGATGATGGAACCGTTGGCCAGGGGAGTGAACCGATAGGGCATGGCGTCGCCCGGAGCATATTTCGCCATTTCGCCTGCCCCGATCCCGGCGACCGATCCGAAATTGTAGCCATAGGAAAAGAATATCTCGGCACTGGGAAATACCCGGCGATAATTTGATTCCACCTGGTAAACCGCATAACTTCCGGATTCCTGGATCAGGGAACCATCAGGCAGGAGCGCTCCCTGGTAGGGCATGTTCGTCCCGGCGACGAAGGAGTCCATGTCGGACTGAGGGATCTCGACGATCTGCCCGAAGTTGAACCCGTAGGAATAAAAGATCTCCGGAGAGGTGAACAGGCGCTTCTTGCCGGCCTGGACCATATAGACCGCCCCGCTTGCCGACGTTTTGACCAGCGTCCCGTCCGGATATTTTTCCCCGGCGATGTCGCTGTAGGGAAGGGCATAGATACCGACGTCCAGTGACAGGCCTGCGGTACCGCCCGGATATGCTGAGACAGAAACACCGGAATAGTAGTATTGGATGAGCTCCTGGAAATTTTTGCCTTCCTGGGTCGCCATACAGTAGGCACCCCGGCCGCTCATGCCGTATCCGTGGCCGGCGCCGGTCCGTCCGATATTGTCCTGTCGGTAGCAGACCCCATCTTTCATCCACCAGGGGTCAGGCACCCCGTTCACGGGGATCCAGGGCCAGGAACCGACACTCCAGGTGCAGCGGTCCGTGCCTTTGGTCTGGCCGCAGGTCTGAGCGGCATCGCCGGTCTGAGAGTAGTAGGTCGCCACGATCAGATGGTTGGCCAGCTGAGACTGGGGATGAGTGATGACGAGCCCTGCCGTCGCATCCACCGCCTGCGCGAGGGTGGAATTCCCGCCGGTCACCATTTCATATTCATAACCAAAATACACCTGATCTCCGGAAGTATTGTTCACATGAGAAAAATCAGCCGGATGCTTGCCACCGTTCTGATAGTGGTAGAGCGCATAGGTCCTGGCCGAAGTCATGAGCGCCTTGGTGTATTCCATGTCGCTGTTCAGACCGGTCTCTCCCATGCCTTTCAGATAGCCTTCCAGATTGACCCGATTGATGACATTGAGTCTGCGGGTACTGTCGGATGCCCGTACGATCGCGATCCCACGGAACGTATTGTATCCGCTGGAACAACCTTCATTTGCGGTGGACGTGCGGGCAGTGCAGTTGTCCATGGTCACGGTGGGGGGATCGCCTCCGGATGGTGTGGCCGTGATGTAATTAGGGGTCTGGGCGAGCAATTGACCCGAGCTGACATAGTATCTGCTGTTCAGATCGGCATAGGAGATCTTGACCCGCTGGTCAGCCGGCACGGTCATGAGCGTGGCATTGGAGCTGTCCTTGATGACCAGGCCTCCGGCGCTGTACAGGTTGACCGACGTAGCCGGTGCCCAGGAGAGCCGTGCCGTCGCGTCGCCTTCATTTTCCATATACCTGACTTTGACAGTATGAGTCCCGCCGGTCATCCCTTTCAGCGCAGAATACGCGGTCGCGGACTGGATGATCCAGGCATCGATGAGCGGGGTCTCCATGTCATCGACCCAGAGCCGCATCTTGTCATCTGCTGTGATATTGAACTGGTAGATCCCGGTCTCCACGATATCGATCGTACCGTCCCACTGGATGGAGAAGTAATTCGTCCCCAGGGGAGCATAGGGGGTACCGGTGCCCCAGTCGGCATTGATCCCGGCGTCCTGCCGGATGAGTACGGGGTTCCCCTGAAAAACTCCGTTGTCCCAGTATTGACCGATGAAGCTGTTCACGGGGATGGCTTTCTGTACATATTCGAAGGTTAGCCTGGCGTCTGCCACCCCATCGAAATATTCGATCCGGATCTGATGATCGCCGGCAGTAAGTCCTATATCACCGGTCCTCACCAGATATCCGTGAGCACTCCAGTTGTCCACGACGAGCTCATTGTCGATATAGACCCGGCTCCCGTCGTCACTGCCGGCGGAAAAAGTGTAGATACCGGTAGCCGATGCCGTGATCATGCCTCTCCACCGGACAGAAAAATTATCAGCCGGGATCCCGGTCGCAGGAGCACCTGCCGCCCAGTTGAACGCTAGTTTGCTGCCCGAGCCCTCGATCCTGCTGATGGTGGCAGCTCCGCTCAAGGTCGCATTGGCGTAATATTCGGCCACGAACTGACCGGCAGCCGGCATCAGCGGTGCCTGAGCGGCTGCCGCCGCGATAATCCCGGGCAGCTCGGAAAGTACGTTGACTCCCGGACAAGCGGTTGCGCCCTCCAGGGTAGAACCGTCGATGGTATTGCACAGACCATCTTTGTGCCTGGTCTGATATGACTGATGGCCCGTGACATTGGCAGTAGTGAACGAATAGCAGCTATTGGTCAGGGTGCTCGTCCCCTGCAGGTCGATCTGGTAGCGCTGGGACAGTGAAGCTATGAGCGAGGTCAGACTCGCCCGGGTCGCATCGGTCATGACGTCAGGCGCCCCGTCTGAGCAACTGCCGTAGCAGCCCATGAGCGCGATGCCGACCGAACCCCTGTTGGCAGCCCAGGCATGCCCGGCCTCTACCCCTTCCCCGCCCTCTCTGCCTTCAAAAATATTGCCCAGGGGATCAATGATGTAGTTGTACCCGATATCTCCCCAGCCGTTGCCTACCGCATGGGAGTACCAGATGGAATTGAGCGAATCGATGGAATCCTGGATCGAGTGGTAGCTGCTCACCCGCCGGCCCACCGTATGGTGGAAGACGATCTTGCTGACCGGATAATACTGTGGGGCCCACTCGGGATGTGCATCAGTCCTGGTAAACCACTGATCCCGTGGGATGATAGTGACCGCTGAAGCGGCTGCCTGGGCAGTACGGGGCTGGATCAGCAGTATGGTCGAAAAAGTGCCGAACAGACAACAAAGGCTTATAAGGGTGCTTATAAGCCTGAGTGATCGAATATGTGTAGTTGATCCCCTGCGTCTGGTGTTCATACGGGCCTACCTTTGGCTGGGTGTTTGTTTTGAAACTGGCGCTATTTCTTCTTCGGCTCCTCGACTTCTTCTTCCTCGCCCTTCTTCTTGGTCACCAGTTCGGGCACCTCCGCTTCCTCGACCACCACTACTTCCTCGACTTCTTCTTTTTCGGGAGGCAGCACCTTGACTACGATCTCTTCCGGCTCGGCCACGATGCTAAAGGTGGACGGCAGGACGAGGTCCTTGACCGCGATACCCTGACCGATCTCCATGATCGAGGAAATATCTACGGTGATCTTCGGGATGAGGTCCTGCGGGAAGCAGGTCACGGCCAGTTCCTGTAGACCATGGAATACAAATCCGCCGAGCTTGACCGCCGGTGACTCGCCGGTGAGCTCGATGGGGATCTGGGCGGTGACTTTTTCGGTTAGATTGACGAGGTAAAATTCAACGTGGATGACCTGATCGGTCAGGACATTACGTTGGATCTGATGGATCAGTACAGGACGGGCTTTTTCTTCAGTGCCGACCTTCAGGTCGATCAGGCTGGTCTGTTTGGCCTGCTTGAACAGAGCGTGAAAAACCTTGGCATCCAACTGGAGTGATTCGGAAGGATAGTTGTGCCCGTATATGGTCGCAGGGATGATTCCCATTTTCACGATCTGGTGGGGTTTGAATTTTCCTTCTCTCTTTTCAGCATGCAATTCGAATTGCGCCATGCCACAGTCCTCATGTATAAATGGTTGACAAGCATCGCATATAGTACCATACGAGTACCCAGAACTCAAGACAAGACGGTAGACGGGAAAATTGTTATACTGAGCGCGCTCAAAATGTCATTCTGAGACCGCCTCGGGCGAAGAATCTACTAGAGGTACTGGCATTTAATACAGACCCTTCGTCCTGAGCTTATCGAAGGACTCAGGGTGACATTTAACTTTGGCTCATCATGAAGGGACTGTCGCCAACAAGGCATAAATATGAGAAAATGCATGAGGAAAAATCTACAGGAGAAAACCCATGCAAA
>MNZT01000053.1 GCA_001873755.1 Candidatus Wirthbacteria bacterium CG2_30_54_11
CCACCCGCACTGACTGCAACAGGCAGGTGCTCCGATCCGTATCCTATAATTGTATTTTCATCGTCCATCGCGTCGCCTGCCGATCCGTGGGAAATAAGCAGATACAACACTACCCGCGCATACCATCTGGGTAGTACTTGATTATATACTATTTAAGTTAATTATGCCAGTTAATAATGATAATGACAGTGGATATCCCGTAATTTTATCTATCGTATACACACCTGTGATGCAAGTTACAGTCGGCAGACGGCATGTCGTCTTGTTCCTCTCCCCTCCACATGGTATTCTTGGATAGACTTATCAATCAGACAAAACATACATGCCCAAAACCACACCCGAAAAAAATCCCGAAGAACAACTCACCATAGACCAGAAAGATGTCCGCGTCATCAAGCAGTTCGCGGCCTACCTCGAACAGATCAAGTTCGACCAATACCTGGCTCGCCAGTCAAACACGAAGAAGGTGCTCTGGTACAACCTGATCGCCGGGGTTGCTCACGGATTCGGCTATATCATCGGGGCGACCATCTTCATCGCCTACTTCTGGCTCATACTGGAATGGCTCGGCGGATTGCCCTGGGTCGGCCGCATCATCGCCCAGATCGTCGAGATCGTGCTTCGCCACCAGATGAGCTCCTAGCTCTGTTGCCAGTACCCGGGTCCACTGCTACAATCGCCATCGTCTGATCTGGTTTATTATCAAGATATTGAAGGAGAGACTCATGCCCACCGCCCGCCTCGGCATCAATGGTTTCGGCCGCATCGGCCGACAGATCGCCCGCATCGTGTTCGAACAGAACCGCGACATCGAGATCGTCGGGGTCAATGACCTCATGAAGCCCTCGGTCCTGGCCCATCTGTTCAAGTATGATTCCAATTTCGGCATTTTCAATGGCACCGTGGAAGCCAAAGAGACCAGCATCGTCATCAATGGCCACGAGATCCCGGTCCTCGCCGAAAAAGACCCTGCAGTTCTGCCCTGGGGCAAACTCGGTGCTGAGTATGTCATCGAGTCAACCGGACTCTTCGTGGACAAGGAAGGTGCGACCAAGCATATCACCGCAGGAGCCAAGAAAGTCCTCATCTCCGCCCCGGCCAAGGACGAAGACATCACCATCGTGCTGGGCGTAAATCAGGAAAAATACGATCCCGCGACCCATCACATAATCTCCAATGCCTCCTGCACCACCAACTGCCTGGCCCCCATCGCCAAAGTGATCAATGATAAATTCACCATCAAAAAAGGCTCCATGACTACGGTACATTCCTATACCATGGACCAGAAGCTGCAGGACGCCCCGCACAAGGACCTCCGCCGTTCCCGTTCGGCCTGCCAGTCGATCATCCCCACCACCACCGGCGCCGCCAAAGCGCTCGGCCTCGTCATCCCTTCCCTGAAGGGTAAGATCGACGGCTTTTCACTTCGCGTCCCCACCTCGACTGTCTCCATCGTGGACCTCGTTGCCCTGGTGGAAGAACCCACGACCAGGGAAGAGGTCAATCAGGCGCTGCGCGACGCCGCTGCCTCCGGCAGCCTGAAAGGCTACCTGGATACCAGTGATGAACCTCTGGTCTCCATCGATTACAAGGGCAACTGTTTTTCCTCCATCGCCGACCTCATGTCCACCATGGTCATCGACGGCAACCTGGTGAAAGCCGTCAGCTGGTATGACAATGAATGGGGCTATTCCAACCGCATGGTCGACCTGGTCGAATATGTGCATTCGTTCGAAAAATAAACCTCACTTGTTCCATGACAGGCTGCACGAATGCAATTCAATATCAGCAAACCGGAGCCTCAAAACTCCCCTCCTGAACAGACGCCGAGTCCTCTGAACCCCGAGCCGGCTGCGCCTGCCGTGCCGCCCGACCAGGTCCCAAACCAGCCACCGCGTCCTTCCCGGGACCAGACCCTCTACATCCGTCCGAAACCCCATTTTGAAAGCACACACAGCGGGCAGGTGCTGAAATTTGAACCGAAACCTTACAATCCCTCGCCTCAGGCGCCAGCTTCACCACCGGTCATCCCACCTCAGGCACCCGTGCCCCCTCCGGCCGCCCAACCACAGTTCCCTCGGGCTCCTTCTCCTGCCCAGAGGACACCAGTTCACGCTCCCCGACCACAGACAGAGCTGCCGCTTCCACCGGCAGCGGCAGCCCCAAAAGAGCTTCACCCCTTCGATACCATGGAAACCCCGGTTCTGCCCAAACGGGCTCCCAGGTTCACCCTGGCGCACATTTCTCTCGCTCTGGGTCTCCTGGGTGCCCTGCTCATCGTGCTCGGCACTCTCTATCTCGTATTCCAGCCGGCGACACCTGAGTACGTGGACACCTCGCTGGCCAAAGCCGACCAGACCCGCCAGAGAGACCTGCATGAGATCAGGGACGCACTGAAAAACTACTATCAGAACAATAGCCAGCAGTACCCTGTCCTGACCGTCACCATCGACGGAGCAAACGATCCCCTGAGCCTCGAACTCGTTCCGCTCTACCTGAAAAAGATGCCAGTGGATGCTGATCCTTCCAGTCCTTACTATTACGCTTCGCTGACCGGTAAAAGCTTCCTCCTGCGGGCGCGCCTCTCTAGCGGCACTCTCTATGAAGTTACTGATGAAACACCCTGAACCATGAGATCACTCGTCCTTTTCGTAAATCAGCAGAAAGAACGGGCACGTTCACTCGTGCCTCAGATACAGGAATGGTGCTTTCGCCGTAATGTGGCATGTACACTCATAGAGCATGAGTCGAAAAAAGGGAATGACCAGAGACAGATAGTGACCTATCGAAAAACCATTCGCGAAGCCGACGCTGATCTCATCTGCGTGCTCGGCGGTGACGGGACGCTTCTGAGGGCTGCCGATGCCTTTGCCCAGCTCTCGATACCCCTGCTGCCCGTTCAAACCGGCAGTGTCGGGTTCCTCATGTCCCTACCCATGGAGCATGCGCTCGAAGCACTGGATGAGCTCTTCGACCAGGATGAAGTCCAACTGGATACGCGCCTGATGCTGAAGGCACAGACCGATCAGGAACAGGATCCGCTCTACTGCACCAATGAATTCATAGTCACATTCGAAGACACGACCAGACTGCATGCGATCAAAGTGATCATCGACGGAGAATACCTCGCTACCTACCGAGCTGACTCTCTCATCATCGCGACGGCGACCGGCTCCACTGCGCACAGCCTCACAGCCCACGGTCCGATCATGCTTCCAACCATGGATTCTATCGCCCTCACCCCGGTCTGCGCCTACGCGCTGAATCTGAGACCTCTGGTCGTCAGCGGGACGAGCCGCATCGAGATCAGCACCGAAGTTGCCCTTTCGCCACTCATTCTCGTCTCCGATGGTCAATCCCGGCGGACGACGACCGCCGGACTGGTTATCACGAAATCCTCCCACCCTCTGCTCCTCGCCAGGACCTCTTTTTCACTGTCCTTTTTTGACTCTCTCCATCAAAAATTTAACTGGCAGTAAACCAAAAGGAGCCCCATGCCCTATCTCACCCTCGATCAGGTGGATGTAAAAGGAAAACGAGTGCTCGTCCGCTCAGATCTGGACAGCCCGTTCGACAAAGCAGCCAAACAGATTATGGACAATGAACGGCTTTCTGAAGCCGCCAAGACCCTGCGGGAACTCTCCCAAAAGGGTGCCCGTGTCGTCTCGTTTGGCCACCAGGCCCGACCGGGAAAAGGGAGCTTCACCCGCATGCGTCGTCACGCTGAACTGCTTTCGGATTATATCGGCAAACCCGTAACATATATCGACTCCATCCACGACACCCGGGCGACTCAGGCCATCAAGGGAATGAAGGATGGAGAGATCCTGCTCCTGGAGAATGTCAGATTTTCCAGTGAAGAAACCCTTGAACTCGAGATCGACAAATATCCGACCACCCATATGGTCAAAGATCTGCAGCCACTCTTTGATATCTTCGTCCAGGATTCTTTCACCACCGCGCACCGCGCCCATACCTCCATGATCGGCTTTCAGCGCATCCCGAATGTCGCCGGGCGCCGGTTTGCGCTTGAGGTCGAAGGCATCGGCAAGGCCGCCAAACACGCCGAACGGCCCTATGTCATGATCCTGGGTGGCGCCAAGATATTCGACTACTTCAGCCTCATGGACAAGGTGCTGGCCGAAGGCTCTGTCGACTCCATCCTCGTCGGCGGCCTCTTCGTCGACCTCTGCCTGGTGGCCAAGGGGTATGACCTTGGGAAAAAGATGGAATTCCTGAAGGAAACCGATTCGCTGGCCCAAAAACGGCTGCTCGATGTAGTCCCCCAGGTGAAAGAGTATCTGGAAAAATATCCGAAGGTCTTCGTCATGCCCGAGGACATCGCGATCGAGGTGGACGGCAAACGGCAGGAGATAGGCATTGATCAACTGCCGACTGAACACATGATCTACGACATCGGCAGCCGGACCGCCGCCAAGTATGCTCAGGTTATCGCCGCCGCGAAAACCATCTACCTCAAAGGTCCAGTCGGTATGTATGAGAATCCTGAATTCGCGCTCGGCTCCAAGATCGTCATCGAAGCCATAGCTTCCTCTGCAGGTTACTCGCTCATCGGCGGCGGCGACAGCGTCACCGTAGCCAAGATGTTTGCTCCCCTCGACAAGTTCTCCCATGTCGGCCTGGCCGGCGGCGCCACGCTGAAGATGCTGGCCGGGAAGAAATTGATCGCTCTCGATATGCTGGAAAAGAGTTATGTTGCGTCAAAACTCCAATTAGAAAACCCATAAGGCACAAAGAGTCGCATCTTTCTGTTTGAATCTACTGCCGATGAAGGAGATGCAATGCTGATTACTCCGTCGGGCGATCCAATCTGTTTTACAACACTAGCCGGTGATGAAGCGAAACTCTATGAAGCAGATCCAAGCATGGGTAACGATCTCAGTATACTGGTCGTAGGAGACAAATACTGGATATACCTAAATAACGATCAGTACATTCGCATTGCTCGTTCAGGACCCAAGCATATGGCATCAGAATTTGCTGCACTCATGGCTGAATTACAACAAGAAAGAGATCTGAAAAGCCTAGAAAGAGGAACGGACGATAAATCGATCTGGGATGCTATTAAATAGAATCGTGGCTTGTCTTTCTTGATTACCTCGGATGCAAAACTTTGGTTGTCACCGATACTTCCTCACTACCCCCACCACTACCCCCCCTATCGAGAGCTCCTCTCTCGGATGCAGGTCGGGGTAGTTTTTATTGGCAGGATGCAGAGTAACGGTACCGCCCTGTTTGTCGTAATATTTCATAGTCCAGGCGCCATCGATCTCTGCAATCACGATGTCGCCGGTCCGGGCAAGACGCCCTTTTTCCACCACCACCATATCACCCTCATGGATCCCCGCGTCGATCATGGAGTCGCCCTGCACCGTCACCACAAAGGTGCTTTCCGGATTCGTGACCAGCAGTTGGTCGAACGACAGGGTGCTCAGCTGCTGCTCCTCGGCCGGGGAAGGAAAGCCTGCCACGATGGAACCCAGTAGCCGGTACCTGCCCACGAGGTTTTTCGGGATGAGCTTGCCCTGGCTGTCTTTGGACAGGACTCCAAGCTCTACAAGCTTGTCGACCACATACCGCACCGCCCCCTTGGACTTGTATCCCAGCAGGGTTTCAAGCTCCGAGAAACTCGGCATCCTACCACGTTCCTGATAGAAGCCGCGGATATGTTCGGAGATCCGTTCGAGATCGAGAGGTGTGCGGGTCATCTATGCTCCTTGTATACTTGACTCACGAAGCACTTTCGCATTGCATTTACCGTAGAATCCTCTATACTCTATTCGTACTATCGTACTAATGTCAAGAGGAACCTATGGCCATGCTCCCTCTGTTCCCTGAGATGGAAACCAATCTGAACGCTCCGCT
>MNZT01000125.1 GCA_001873755.1 Candidatus Wirthbacteria bacterium CG2_30_54_11
CCGGCTATTATTTTGCGCCACTCAAAGATGCAGGCATCATCGAGGTAAAAAAAACGGAAGGGAAAACAAAATACTGGGGACTGACACAAACCTACGAACCAATCAGGTATCTATTGCAATCGCGAGAATCCATACAAAGTCGGACCGAAAATGATTTGAAACAACTTCAGTTGTTCAACTCAAAATAACAGACAGTTACAATAAGTTATAAAACGCTCTATTCAATTATAGAATATGCCCTCTGGCCATATTTGAAGCCATTCTTTTAGTTAAGAATTAGTTATAAAGTAGCTATATGGCACTCCATCCTGATTTTCCAACCTCTCCCTATGCCATCCTGGATCCCGAGATCCGCTGGTTCCCCGCGGACGAGGCGATGCGTGAGAAAACGTACGATAAGCTGCTTCCTCCTCTCGTCGTCAACTTGCGACGCAGAGTCAAAGAGTGGAGGGATGCGAAATATGCTGGTGCCAGCGAAACGACGCTGACGCTGCTAAAGTGGTGGTTCGAGTCTGAACATTTGATGCCGCGTTCTGATGGCACCATGTTTCCTTTTCGCTACTACTTCTGCCAGCGGGAAGCAGTCGAGACGGTCATCTATCTGACCGAGATCGTGAAGGTCAAGGACAAATACGACCTCATCCGGTTTGACGCCTCGGGACTGGTGAGCGCAGGTATGTTTGACGAGACTTGGCGACGATATGTGGTCAAGATGGCGACCGGATCTGGCAAGACCAAGATCCTTTCGCTCATCCTGGCCTGGAGCTACTTCCATAAGCTCTACGAGGAGGGATCGCCACTTGCTCGTAATTTTCTCATCATAACTCCCAACATCATCGTCCTGGATCGCATACGGAGTGATTTTGACAGACTCAAGATATTCTACGAAGACCCGATCTTGCCTGATAATGGCGTTTCAGGGCATGACTGGCGAAATGACTTTCAGCTCACCCTGCATATTCAGGATGAGGTAGGGATCATTCGCAAAACTGGCAATATCTTCCTCACCAACATTCATAGAGTCTACGACAGTGCGAACACTACACCGTGCGCGCAGGATGAGGATACAAAGGACTATTTTCTCGGTCAGAAGCCAACTGGCGCGACTACAGATTCCAAGGTTGATCTGTCTCAGATCGTTAGAGATATCGATGAGCTCGTGATTCTAAACGACGAAGCGCATCACATTCACAATCAATCACTTGCCTGGTTTCAATCCATCCGTGATATACACAATAACTTGAAGTTCAAAGGACGCGAACTTTCACTCCAGTTAGACGTGACCGCAACCCCGCGCCACGATAACGGCGGAATCTTTGTACAGACTATCTGTGATTATCCGCTGGTCGAGGCGATCCACCAGAATATAGTCAAGCACCCGACGCTTCCCGATAGTGCCAGCCGGGCCAAACTCGTTCCCAGGCAAAGTTCCAAATACACCGAACAGTATCAGGACTATATACACCTGGGAGTGCTGGAGTGGCGCAAGGCTTATACCGAGCACCAGAAGATGAGCAAGAAGGCTGTACTATTCGTCATGACTGACGATACCAAGACCTGCGATGAAGTGGCAGAATATCTGCACCAGCATTACCCTGAATTTGAAGCCAGGGATTCCGTCCTGGTCATCCATACGAAGGATAATGGTGAAATTTCTGAGAGTGCGAGCGGTAAGAAGAAAGAGGAGCTAGTGATTCTTCGTAAGGCTGCAAACGAGATCGACCAGCTGCAAAGCCCCTACAAGGCCATTATCTCGGTCTTGATGCTAAAAGAAGGATGGGATGTCAAGAATGTGACTACCATCGTTGGACTCCGTGCCTACGTTGCCCAGAGTAACATCCTGCCCGAACAAACCCTGGGGCGTGGTCTACGGCGTATGTATCGGGGTGAGGATATCGCGGAGCTGGTCAGCGTAGTGGGTACTGATGCCTTTATGGATTTTGTGGAATCCATCAAGTCCGAGGGTGTGGATCTCGAATACCGCAAAATGGGAGAGCATACTGCACCTACGGCTCCCATTGTGGTGGAAGTCGATCACGAGAACACCAAGAAGGATATCGACAAGCTGGATATCAATATTGCCGTCCTCACTCCACGCATCTACCGTGAATACAGAAAACTTACTGATCTGGATCTGAATACGTTTGGGCACAAGAGAATCGAGCTCGCCCAGTTTTCCGATGACGAGGTTAAGCAGATCGTATTCAGAGATATCACGAGCGGTGATATCACCCATATCACCGAGCTGGAGTCGAGCGGTATTGCCAATTACCAGAATGTAGTGGGCTACTTTGCCCGCCAGATCATGAAGGAATTGCGCCTGGTCAGTGGCTATGATGTGCTCTATGGCAAGATGAAAGAATTCATTGCCTCATACCTCTTTACCTCAGAGGTCAATCTCGAAAGCCTAAACACGCTCCGCAATCTCTCAGAGCTGGAAGCGAGCAAGACGATCATCGAGACGTTCAAAAAACAGATCAATGCCCTCACGGTAGTCGATAAAGGAGATGCTCGCATACAGAACTCGATCAAAGTTGGTAGCAGCCGTCCTTTTGTCGCCAAGGAGCAACCATACTTAATCCCGCAAAAGAGTGTATTCAACAAGATCGTCGGAGACAGCCACTTCGAGTTTGAGTTTGCAGCGTTCCTCGAGAGTTGCGACGATATCGTGTCCTATGCCAAGAATTACTATGCTGTCCACTTCAAGATCGACTACCAGAACGCCAGTGGTGAGATCCGGGACTACTATCCTGACTTCATCGTTAAGAAGTCTGAAAACGAGATCTACATCGTGGAAACCAAGGGGCAGGAAGACCTGGACGCGTTAGAGAAGAAAAAGCGTGCGATACAGTGGTGTGAGGATGTAAACGCCGAACAGTCAAAGGTACGGTATCAGTATCTCTACATCACCCAGGAGCAGTACGAAAAGTACAGGGCAAAGAGCTTTGAGCAGCTGGTATCTACAGTTCGGGCTGGCTGATTTTGTTGTTCCGATACCTTGATTTCTTGTCTGCCCGGTCAAGCTATGGTACCTTACGCAGGTATATAGGGAGCCAGTATGACCGCAAGACGTGTATCACAGCTGTTCATCATCATCGCCGGCCTGGGGTGTCTGTTCGCCGTAGGCATCCTGACGGGGTACAAGTATCCCGGTGTGGTCGGATTGAGCGCGCGTTATCAGGGACTTTCGGCCCGCGACTCGACCGATCCTGCCAACAAGGGACTCAGTTCTCTCATCACGGAGACCAATGATGCCCATGTCTTCGACATCTTCTGGGATGTCTGGGAGCTGGCCGAGGCCAAACACTATGCCAGCCCTGCCGACCCCAAGACACTGATGTACGGAGCGATCAACGGCGTACTTCAGTATGGACTCAAAGATCAGTATTCATCCTTCATCACCCCGGCGATCCGGGCCAAAATGACTGATTCTCTCGGGGGAAATGACGCCGGGATCGGTCTGGAAATGGATAAAAATGCCCGTCAGATCACGGTGGTCACGGCGCTCGTCTCGAGTCCTGCCGAGAGAGCAGGATTACTGCCTGGCGATATCATCACTTCGATCGACGATGCCTATACCGAGGAAATGTCCGTGCTGGAAGCTGCCAGTCTGATCAGAGGGCCTCTAGGCACTGACGTGACGCTGGGGATTCTTCGCTATCTCGACGATGGGACTTTTGAAGAATTGACGGTTCCGGTGACCCGCAGCCGCGTGGTCGAGGAGACGCTCTCCTGGCGCGATCTGGGCAATGGGATATTCTACATCAAACTGCGCAGTCTCAATCCTGATACCATAACGCAATGGACCAATGCGGTTTCGGTCATCAACTCAAGCTCTCCTGCGGGTATCATTCTCGATATCCGGAGCAATGCCGGCGGGTCTACGAATCCGGTCCTGACCGTGGTCAGTGAATTTGTGCAGGAAGGCGTCGTCTACAAGCTTGACCGTGGAGAGGGCGACACCAGTGAGATCCAGGTCAGCGGTTCCGGCAGCCTTTTCGAAGTCCCACTCAGAGTTCTCGTGAACCGGGGGACCGCCAGTGCAGCCGAGATGATCGCAGGGTCGCTCGCGGATCATGAACGGGCAAGATTACTGGGTGAACGGACTTTCGGAAAAGGCGTGATGCAGGACATCATCGACATCAATGTTCCCGGAGAAGTCGGGCCTGGTGCTCTGAATCTCGTGGTAGCCAAATGGTACACGCCAACCGGTACCTGGATTCAGGATATGGGCATCGCACCGGATCTCGAGGTGAGATCTCCGGCTTCCCTGACTTCTGCTGAAGACCCGGTGCAGGATCAAGCCTATCTGGAACTGACGGAGACCGGGATAGAGACAAGCCAGCCGTAATTTTTTTGCCGAGAGGCCGGAGCCAATATGAAAAAAACTATTCTGTTCCTGGCTGCATCTGCAGTGTGCATACTCACCGTCGTCAGCGGCATCTATGTGGGCTATCGCCATCCGGATGCCTTGGGACTGGTCAACTCCGGTGAGATCGTCAAGGTGCGGGTAGGCGGCAGCACCCAGACCGGGGGGCTTTCGACCGCCACCGCTCAGTATCAGGAAGTCGATTTCAGTGCCTTCTGGGACGCCTGGGACATCATCCGCACCCGCCATGTCAATCGTCCGGGCACCACCAATGATCTCATCTACGGCGCCATCAACGGCATGCTGCAGTACGGGTTCAACGACCAGTTCTCCAGCTTTCTCCCGCCAGTCATCAATGAAGTAGCATCTGAGGATCTGAGCGGCAGCTTTTCGGGTGTCGGCATAGAGCTGGAGATGATCCAGGGCAAGGTCACGGTCGTGGCTCCCCTGAGCGGTACGCCCGGCGAGGCAGCCGGCATCCTGTCTGGTGATGTGATCACCGCCATCGACGGGGAGACCGTTGACGGACTGACCTTACTTGAGGCAGTACGCAAGATCAGAGGCACTTCAGGCACAGAAGTCGTTCTGAGTATCACCAGAGCACTGGATACCGGGGAGATCAAGGATTTCGACCAGTCGATCACGAGAGGCACCGTCGATGTGAAGAGCGTGCAATGGGAAGACAAAGGCAACGGCATATATCTGATCAAGATCAGGAATTTTGCCGGCGATACAATCCAGGAATGGGACGATGCGGTCGACGAGATCGTCGGCAATGCGCCAAAAGGGATCATCATAGACCTCAGAAACAATGCCGGCGGATACGTCAATGCTGCGGTGCATATCATCAGCGAATTCATCCGTTCCGGCGTCGCCGTGACCGAGGATTTCGGCGGCTCTGACCGTGAGGATCTCAGGGTGACCGGACATGGCAGACTGTTTGAGGTGCCGGTCGTGGTACTGACCAACAAGGGGACCGCCAGTGCTTCCGAGATGCTGGCTGGCGCGCTTCAGGATACCGGCCGAGGTAAACTTATCGGAGTGAGGACATTTGGCAAGGGCGTGCTGCAGGAGATCTTTGACGTCAAGGTCGCCGGTGAGACCCAGGACGCTTCAGTGCGCATCGTGACCGCGAGGTGGTACACGCCTGATGGCACCAATGTGGAATACAAAGGCCTCACGCCCGATATCGAGGTCAAGACGACGATCGAGCAGTATGACGCGGGGATAGATCCGGTCATGGAGAGGGCGATGGAGGAGTTGGGGCAGTAACACCTGATCGAGGTCCTCTTGAGCAATTACATACCGGCCGACATCATTGTGATGTCGGCCGGTTCGTCGTATGCATGCCATTTCTGGCTTTTAGCACGTGTCAAATCATCTAATGTAGTGTCGCGAGTATAGC
>MNZT01000094.1 GCA_001873755.1 Candidatus Wirthbacteria bacterium CG2_30_54_11
ACTTAAGCCTCCATTAAGATAGTAACCGGCCCACTCTTCTTTGTCATATCGGTTAACGAGGCTCTACATTTCCAAGGGTAATTCCTGGAACAAGTCCGTACCTGTTATCGAAGATAGAGTGGGCTAACTAGGAGAAGAAGAGATATTTGCATTCCCGGAAGGTCACTAAAAGTGCCTTTGACAAACTTCGCTTCTTCTCCTTCTCCTAGCTTATCACTTCCAGCCCGTTTCCTTTATATGCCTATTCTATACGGATGACAGATTTTATACAGAGATAACAGAAGAGAAACAAAGAACCAATGGAAACCACATCTATCAAGATCGTCGAGGTGCTGCAGAAGGCAGGGTATGAAGCGTACTGGGCAGGGGGCTGCGTGCGCGATCTGCTCATGGGCAAAAAGCCGCATGATTATGATATCGCGACCTCGGCGCTGCCGGAGCAGATCGAAGAGATCATCAAGAGCACCCATATCCTGAAAGGCAAGACCATCCCGATAGGCAAGAAGTTCGGGGTCATCATGGCCATTGTGGGAGGGCATCACTTCGAGATCGCTTCGTTCCGCTCTGACAGCGACCTTTCGGACGGCAGGCGGCCTGATGCGGTATTCTTCACCAATGCCAAAGAAGATGCCAAACGCCGCGATTTCACTATCAACGGGATGTTCTATGACCCCATCACCCATGCGGTCATCGACTATGTGGGAGGTGAGGACGACCTGAAACGACAGGTGATCAGGTTTATCGGAGACCCTGAGCAGAGGATCCGGGAGGATTACCTGAGAATTATCAGAGGGGTCAGGTTCAAATTTACTTTTGGATTTACTTACGAGACCAGGACGGAGCAGGCGATCAGGGAACACGCTCATCTCATCCGGAAGACATCGACAGAACGGATCAAGGATGAGATCAGCAAGATGTGGAAGGCCGTCAGGAGTCACCATCTATCCTGCGACCTGGTCATTCAGGAACTGGAGCATGCGGGGCTGCTGAAGGAGATCCTGCCGGAGATCGAGGTCATGAAGTCCACGCCACAGCCACCTCAGTTTCATGCCGAAGGCGACGTCTACATCCATACCCTACGCTGCCTGAAGGCGCTGCATCATCAGACGCCGGAGCGGGTGATCTGGGGAGTTCTGCTCCACGATGTGGGCAAACCGGCAGTGATCCACCGGGATGGAGACCTCATCAGTTTTCACGGGCATGAAAAAGCGGGTGTCGAGATCGCGATGGGAATCCTGAAGCGACTGCATTTTCGGAAGGTGGATCGTGAGCATATCCTCTGGCTGATCGAGCACCATATGATGCTGTACAATTTTGAAAAAATGAAAAAATCCACCCGCCGTCGCTGGTTCATGCACCCCTGGTTTGCTGACCTGCTCCAGGTCATGTACGCCGACTCTGTGGGTACCAGCCCGGTCAACATGGACGAATACAACCGCCTCGAGGCGCTCTACGAGCAGGAGCGCGATGAAAAGCTGCTGGAACCGATGAAGCCGCTGCTGAGCGGTGATGATGTCATGCATGCCTTCGGCCTGAAGCCTGGGGCAGAGGTCGGTGAGCTCATCCGCCTGGCGCACGATGCGCAGATCGAGGGCACGGTGCAAGACAGGGAGCAGGCGCTGGAATACCTGCGAAAGGTCGCGAGGGTGCGGGGAAGACTGGCGTTCAAATAGTCGCTATCAATTCTTCGGTGTTGGCAATGGATATCTCAAATCATCGCAAGCCGAATCGGCTCCAGGGCTATGACTATTCGCTGCCCGGCTACTATTTCGTCACCGCATGTACTCACAATCGGGTACGATGGTTTGGGGAGGTGGTTGGTGGTGAAATGATATTGAGCAGATTCGGCAAGATAGCAAGCAGGTATGGAGCAGAGATTCCGGAACATTATCCGGATGTCACATTGGATGAATGGGTGGTCATGTCCAATCATATTCATATGATTTTGGTTGTGGGTGAACCCGCCATCGCGGTGGGGCGGGAATCCGTAGGGATAGGACATTGTCCTGTCCCTACCACGAACGCGGGGGAAATGCCCTATGTATTTGATGTTGAAGGTGACGATGGTATTGAGAAATACGGATTGGTTTCCAAGGTGGTCAAATCGTTCAAGGAAATAGTGACCAAAACCGTCCGGCATGAAACGAGCCAGATGAATTTTGGTTGGCAGAGGTCATTTCATGATCGTATCGTCAGGGATCAGGAGGCGTTGGACGCCATACGTTCGTATAATCGTGCCAATCCGGCGAATTGGGAGCGTGATAGGAATTTTGGGAGATGATTCTTTTTGTTTTTTGTTTTAGGGACAGGACGATGTCCTGTCCCTACGATTTCTTTTATTTCTTCTTTTTTGAATGGAACGCCTCGTGTACTTCCTTCAATTGCCGGTTGGTTACATGCGTATAGATCTGGGTGGTCTGGATGCTAGAGTGGCCGAGCATCTCCTGCACTGACCGGAGGTCTGCTCCGTTGTGGAGCAGATCGGTGGCAAAGGTGTGCCTGAGCGTGTGCGGGGTGATGTGTTCGACGATTCCGGCTCTGCGAGCGTTCTTCACGATGATTCGCTGGATGGTGCGCGAGGTGAGCCGGAGCGTTTCGCCCCGTTTGTCTGAGGGGTCAGCCTTGCCGCGGTGGTTCAGGAAGAGCGGCACATACGAGTCTTTGCGCTTCTTCAGGTAGTCTGTGATCACCGAGGCCGCGTCGTGGCTGAGAAATACCACGCGGTCCTTGTTCCCTTTGCCGCGGATGGTGAACTCACGGGTTTTCAGGTTGATCTGATCCCTGTTTACTCTGACCAGTTCGCCGACGCGCAGCCCGGTTGAAAAAAGGGTGTGCAGCATGGCAAAGTCCCTCAGACCGGCGAGATCGTCCGGTCCGTCAGGTTTCGCCGCATTGAGCATCTTTTCAAGTTTGCCCAGGTCGAGGACTGAGACCTGCGGTCTGGTCTGCCGGCGCAGTTCAAGTTTGTCTGGAGAAAGTGTCTTGATATCCTGCTTGGCCAGGAATTTCAGAAAGTTCCTGAGCGCGATGACGTAGTAGTTCTGGGTAGACGGCGCCAGGTAGTCGCCCCGGTTGTTCTTCTGCCGGCTGAGGTGGATACGGAATTTCCGCACCACGTCCACGGAGATGTCTGCCGGTTTGCTTATCGGTGTGTTTTTTTCGCACCATTTGAAAAAAGTTCGCAGGTAGTGGTCGTAGTCCCTGATGGTCAGCGGACTGCGTCCTTTTTCGATCTCGAGGTGCTCGAGGTAGGAATTTTTGAGGGAAGCGAGATCCATTTTCTCTCCTAAGCGACTACAGTATAGAGCAATCTGGAACGAGACAAAAGCTTTCGGTCCGAGTACTGATGGACAGTATGGGAGCTCTGACGGTATACTTGAGACCAGAGTGGGGTTCGGTTACTGACGTACCGAGAAACAATATGGTCGAGATGGTCGAGCCTGAACGCGGAGGAGATCAAGTCGGTGTATCTGGTCTGGATAGGCCGGATCCCGAGACTTACGCACGAATTGAAAGACAGACCGCTCGCGAGATCAGTCGTGCGGCCGGTGGCCGGTATTTCTTCTGCCAGGATACCTTGGACACGAGAGTGCCTCCGTTCGCTGACGTGATGGCCAGGGTGAATCAGCTTCAGATGATGGGGTAGGAAGGGGAAGAAAGGGTGCTCATGGCGCCAATCAACTTCGGCGAGCATCCATCCTGCATCGAGGTGTGTATCAGACATCATGCGGGCGATTGCCGGAGGCCGGTGATCATCGGACTGCCGGGCTATGGAAGCGGTCTCTTCAATCTGAAAGAAGGTTTGCTCGGTTTTTCTCCTCTTCGCTCCGCTCCCTTCATCGGTATCGAGCCCTTTCCGGTCCGGTCCGTCTCGGGAGTGAAGTCAGCGGTCCATCTGGAGCATCTGCAGATCACCTTTGCCCTGGCGACGCGAGCCATCAGGGAGGCGATCGTTCAGGCGCGTACGCTTTATCCAGATTCCAAGGTGTATGTGGTCGGGATGTCGTTTGGCGCGCTCGCCATCAGCAGTCATCTGAACCTCGAGCCTCAGGACGCGTCTCTGGCGGACGGATATGTACCGATCCAGGGAGGCTCCTTCTATCAAACGTTTACCAATGCTCACTACCAGGCGATGATGGATGATCCTGGCTTTATCGGCCACTCTGCGTGGACTAACAAGACGGCGTTCCCGGAGCAGCGTCCCTTACCGAACGAACGTGCGCAACTGGTCCATGCGGTCGTCAATCCTGGGGACGAAGTTACTCACGGGCAGGAGGAGGTCTGGAGAGGTTGCCAGATGACTAGTATCAGAGGCGCACGTGTTGGTTCAATCCCAAGTCATCTGGTCGCACCGGTCTTTCATACTCCTCAGATACGTCGGGTCTTGGTCGCGATGGCTCGTTGAACCAGTTCCTTCGCCATGTGCTTGACGTATCCGGGCTTATCGTATAATCTCTCGTACGTACCCCAGACGTACGCGGTTTTGCCCAAATAGCTCAGTTGGTAGAGCACGTCCTTGGTAAGGACGAGGTCACCGGTTCAAGCCCGGTTTTGGGCTCCATGGCGCAGGAGCAATCTACATTGCTCCTGCGCCATGTTTTGTACTACAATACACGCAGTTTTACGAAGGGAACGAACGATGCATCACGACACCATGAAACAGGTACTCGAGGTATTCCTGACCCTGCAGGTGACCAAGGAGCTGCCCCGTCAGGGGTTCATCAATTTCGGGTTCAAACGCAACGAGAGCGACTCCGTGGCGGCACACAGCTTCACAGTCTGCGCCCTGTCATACTTCCTGGCCAAGACCTATGCCCGCGAAGGCAAGGCGGTGAACCCGGAACACGCCCTGTCCATCGCGCTCATCCATGATATGGGCGAGGCGATCTCGGGCGACATCGGCTATCATGTGAAGCGGGTGGCGGGCAAACTCCTCGCGCAGGTGGAGGAAAAGACCATGGATATGCTCATTTCCAAACTTGATTTCCGTGCGGATATCCTGAGCCTTTATCATGAGTACAACGAGGTCACGAGCCCGGAAGCCCGGATCGTGAAGCTCGCTGATGCGCTCGATGCCTGGACTCAGATGCTGCTCACCCCGGGCGCGGACCTCAGTTCGCAGACGGTTTTTGTCGATGACAAGGCTGAACATTTGAAAAACGATCCGGTATTCGGCGACGAACTGGAGGATTTTTTCCGTACCGCCTGCAGCATGCTCCGTAACAAGGAAGTTACCTTCCTCGGCAGTTAGGACACACAGAAGGAAACAAACGCCATGAAGAAGATCAAGAATACTAATGCCCCGGAATTCATTTCCCATCCGATAGCTGCCCAGGACGAACCGGAGGCAACCGAAGCCGTCATGAACGGAGAACCACGATCAGAGTCTGCTCCGGAAGCAGAACCTCTCGAGGGCGAAAAAGTGGGAGAGAGCGAAGCCAGAGGCGATGAGAGCGATGCATTCCTGTCGGCTGATGAGCAGCGGCTGTTTTCCGAGGATGCGGAAACCGAACTAGAACGACCGGAGAAGCAATGGACATCTCCCAGGAGAGTAGACAGTGCCGGACGAGGCATCTGGGTACTGCTGGGTGTGCTTGCTGTCTTGGCCCTGGTAGGTGCCGGTCTGTTCTTCTGGTTTCAGAATGCCAATGGCAAATCCAGGGCGACAAAGGACTATCAGGGGACGATCACCAGTCTCTGGACCGATCGGGTCGACGAGAGCAAAAAGATCAAGGCCGCGGTAGAAACCATAGTCGACCTCAAAGGCATCAGTGGACTTCAGGTGCTCCTGAACACCGAGAAAGAGTCCCTGGGTTCTGAGATACCCCGGTTGTCTACCATGTCAGTTCCGGCGGATTACAGCGTGGACCAGAGCGACCTGGTCGATTTTTTGATCGACTACAAGGATTATC
>MNZT01000049.1 GCA_001873755.1 Candidatus Wirthbacteria bacterium CG2_30_54_11
GAAGGGCGCCGGGGCTGCAGCGGGTGGAGGCCTGGATGCTTTTGGCATCCTGGAGCCGGCCTTGGTCGGGAACGAATCTCAGGTCATCGGTACGACGTCATTTCGTGAGTATAAGCGTTTCGTGGAGACCAATGAAACCTTTGCCCGCTGTTTTGAAAAAGTTGAGGTCAAGGAGCCAAATCTCGATGACACGATCAAAATTCTGCAGGATGTCGTGCTGACCTTTGAGCGCAAGCACAAAGTCCTCTATTCCTATCAGTCTCTTCTCGCCTCGATCAAACTGAGCACAAAATATATTCATGACAAGGTCTTGCCAGACAAGGCTATTGATCTCCTCGATGAAGCGGGAGTTACGCGCAGCCGGAAAAAGGTCAGAAGGATAGTCAATGCCAAGGACATTGCCAGCGTCGTCGCTTCCAAGACCAATATTCCTATCAATGATGTCACCACGGAAGAAAGCAGTAAACTGCTTGACCTGGAAGGTACGTTCCACAAGCGCCTCATCGGTCAGGAAGAGGCGGTCAGTGCCGTCTCAGAGGCAATACGCCGGGCCAGGGTCGGTCTCAAAGATGCTCATCGCCCCATCGCCAACTTCCTCTTCGTGGGACCTACCGGAGTAGGAAAGACAGAGCTGGCCAAGACTCTGGCCGAAGTTTATTTTGGCCATGAAAAAATGATGGTCCGTCTCGACATGACCGAGTATCGGGACCCATCCAGCATCAGCCGGATGATCGGAGCTGCCCCCGGTCAGAGTGGATCAGAAGCGGGAGGGCAGTTGACCGAAGCTGTCCGTAAACGGCCGTTTGCGCTGCTGCTGCTTGATGAATTTGAAAAGGCTCACGCCGATGTGCACAATCTTTTTCTGCAGGTGTTCGATGACGGCCGGTTGACGGACTCGAGCGGTAGGGTCGTGGACTTTACCAATGCCATCATCATCGCGACCTCCAATGCCGGGGCCAAGATGATCCAGGACGGGATCCTGCAGAACCGGAAGATCGAAGATATCAAGGCAGATATGCTGAAAAATGTTCTGCCTTCGATCTTCAAGCCTGAGCTGATCAACCGTTTCGATTCGGTAATATTGTTCAAACCGCTCACCCTGGAACATATCAATCAGATCGCGGCCCGCATGCTGTCGAAGATCAGAGACCAGCTGCTCGCTCAGGATATTGACTTCAAGATCACGGCCGAAGCCGTGGCCAGGATCTCCCAGATCGGATTTGATCCTGTCTATGGAGCCCGTCCTCTCAAGCGCGCGATCCAGGATAAGATCGAAAATCCCATCGCCAGCAAGATCCTCCGCGGGGAGGTCAACAAGGGCGAAACGCTCGTGATACGGGAGATCGACATCTGAACAGGCAGGGGGGCATGCGCCTTGCTCCCGGATGGATGTTGGGCTATCATGCGCGTAGCGGGCTTTTATTTATGAAACCGGAATCATGCCACAGGGGAAAAAACAAATCATCCAGGATGAGATTACCGTACTGGACCTGGGACAGGCCTTTGTCAAGGTCGGTCGTTTTTTGAAAACCGAAAGCGGGATTTCTCTGAAGGACGCCCAGTTCCTGCCGGCGTTTGGGCAGGGGTTTTTTCTCGACCCAGACCATGGAGGCAGGGAGCAGATCAGCTTTTCTCTCGATCGACTCTACCATACCCGCTTTTCTGAGCAGAAGGTCAGGGCAGTGGCCACCACGACCCGGCTTCCCAATCTCAGGGTGGTCATCGCCGGACTGAAAAATGATACGATCGCTGATTTTTTGAAATTCTGCGATCAGATCGGGATCGAGGTCGTCGGAGTGGTGACCGAGACGGGAGTCCGCTGGGCAGTAGAAGGAAAAACGACCAGCCAGGCCATAGACTGCGTCATGCTCATCGGCGGTTTTGATCGCAAGAAAGTCAAACGTCTGATGTCCGTCACGCAGGAACTGGCTCACATTCTAGAGAGTGCACTGCAGGTCCCGATCTACTTCATCGGGTGTGAAGAGCTGCTCTCTCCCGTGCAGCATGCGTTCCAGGGCAAACGCCAGGTATTTCTGTTCCCTGACCTGTGGCCCGGGAAAAAACAACGTGATTTCCTCCCTCTGTATATGCAGCTGCAGCAGCTGCTGGTCAAACGGGCGGTCCAGGAAGACAGCCTGGTCGCCAGGTTCATCGAAACCAATGGAGTTGCAGTGGATTCCGGCTTTTCAGCCATACTGGCTTCGCTGGCGGTCCTCACGCAGATCTGGGAGAGCAGCGTGCTGCTGATCGATATCGGCAGCAAAAAATCGATGGTCTGCTGGTCCTACTACCAGGACAGGTTTTCGCTGCCGGTCTGGGCAGGCGAACCGGTACGGGATGTACTTTTTTCCGGCAGCGATACAGAGTCAGAAGTAGAGAGCCTCTTTGGGTTGAAGGTTTTTAGAAAGTTCGGTCTGGGGGAGAGTGTGGATGACGCTATCCGTTTTATCAAAAATGATGACATGCATCTGCTCTGGGAAGGCGGGAAAGAGCAGACTTTCAGTGACCGGATCCTAAACCACAGTCTCTACCCGCAGGTGCTGCCGGATACCTCAGATATCAAATGGCTCGACGCGCTGGTCCGTGGTTTTTTACCAAAAGTCTGGGCGAGCCTTCCCTCCCGGTTCAATCCCCGGCATATCGTGTTGAGCGGTGCTTTTTTCGGGGACGGGAAGAGGCTCGACAGTTTTATCGAAAATGTCTGGCTTGAAGCCCCTCCACCTTTTTCCGGCGAGATCTGGCTCAACCATGGCCCGTTCCTCTCGCTTCTCGGCGGACTTTCCAAGGTCGAGGAGAATATCACTGCCTTTGACCTCTCCACGATGCTTCACCATGCGGCGGACTATATCCGCATTGACGGCAAAAAGGACCGGAAAGGCAGAAAAGCGACGATCAAAGTCGAACTGCCTGATCAGGATATAAAAGAGTACACCATCGGGGAGGAAGCGCAGATCATATCCTGGGATTCCGATCAGAAAGCCGTGATCCGGCTTCAGCCGCTTCCCAGGTGTACGGTCAGGGGGTATGAGCGAGGCGAGGAAGTCGTGCTCAGGACTGCGGGCGGGGAAAAAGGAGTGATCATCGATGGGAGATAGAGAGCAAAAGGCAGGCGAGCTATGAATTATTTTTTGCGGCAGAGCCGCGCTCGGCTATTAAGCGGTCTGAAATATGTGGTCAGGAGAGAACTTGTTTCTCCCGGGCATATTCTGGTGAAGCCGGGTCAGACAGTACAGAGCACGCAGATCATCGCCGAATGCGAGATGCCGGGTCGACTCGACACCTTCAGACTGGCCCGCGTATTGGGAGTGCGCCCGGACAGGGTTTCGCGCCATATTCGGAAAGAGGTCGGCGATCAGGTCGCGCTGGGAGAGACGATCGCAGAGCGTTCTGTCTGGGGAAAGAAATATTTTTTCCGGTCGCCGGTCGACGGGACGATCGACAGGATAGATTCCAGGGGGGGCGATATTGTCATCCGGAGGCCGCCGATCGATTTTGCCCTCGAGGCGGGTTTTGAAGGAGAGATCGCCGACATCATCGGCGAGAAGGCTGTCGATATCCGTATTGTAGCTGACGTGCTCATCGGTGTACTGGGAGCCGGGCCTCCGACCGTAGGACAGATCGAAGTGATCAACGAAAACCAGGAGGATCTGGAGGAGAGACATATCGACGGAGGATGCTGTGACCGGATACTGATCAGCGGCGGCGCGATCTCCTACGGGGTCATCAAACGGGCCATGGCGATGGGGGTCCGAGCGATTGTAGCTGCGAGCATCCCTGCCAGAGATTACATCGAGTATACGGAAAAAGAATGGGGCGGGGTCCTGGACGAAGGCAAACCCAAGACGATCGGATTCATCATCACTGAGGGTTTTGGCAGGCACAAGATGCGTCTGGACCTTCTGGAGTTCTTCCATGCGCTCAAAGGACAGGTCGTCGTCTTGGATGAGATCACCGGCATTACCGGTCTCGGGGTCATCGTTCCCCTGGGATCGGAGCATGCGGCTGCTCAGTCAACTCAGCTCAGAAGAGATGTCGTTAAAATGAAAAAACTTGAAAAGGCGCGCATCATTGCGGGGGAGCAATTTGGCATGATCGGGAGGATCGTTTCCGGCAGTTTTATCCATGGGGAGGAGACTTTAGGTGCTGATGTTGAACTCGTCCGGCTGAAACTTGATTCAGGGGAGGAAGTCGTCGTCCCCAGATGGAATATTGAAGTCATTTAGTTTTCAGGGGGACAGCGAGTGAGGGTGGATGAATTTGACTACGATCTTCCGAGGGAGCTGATAGCTCAGACTCCCGCCGAGCCCAGGGATGCGGCTCGGCTTTTGGTTTTCGACCGCAGTACCGGCTCGATCAGCCATATGGTTTTTCGTGATCTGATCAGCTGTCTCCCGCAGGGGAGCGTACTGGTGTTCAATCAGACCAAAGTAGAACCCAGACGGCTGTACGGGGAAAAAGCCAGAACTTTTGGCAAGGTGGAAGTGCTCCTTTTGGATTGTCTTGCGGAAGATCGGTGGGAATGCAAAATGTCGCCGGGGATGGACAGGGGAGGGGTGATCATTTTTACCCCTGCGCACGGCCAGAAGGGAGGCGCTTCTTCGCTGGAAGGACATGTCATCGAGGTAACTCCAGAGGGGAACCGGATCATCGAGTTCTCCCGGCCGGTCAGGGAAGTATGGGGCGAGTATGGAGTACTGCCGATCCCGCCGTATATCAAGGGATACCACGGCGACGAACAGCGCTATCAGACCGTTTATGCCCGGGCAGAAGGTTCGGTGGCAGCTCCGACCGCAGGGCTTCATTTTACTGAAGAGCTGATCTCTCAGGTGAAGCGGTCAGGTCATGAGGTCGAGTTCGTGACCCTCCATGTCTCCCGGGATACCGCCTTCCCGATCATGAAAGAAGAAACCGTAGACCAGGTGCGGGTACATTCGGAAAATGTCATCGTGACGCCGGAGGTCTCTCACCGGCTGAATGAGGCGAAGCGGCAGGGGAGACGCATCATTGCAGTAGGCACGACTTCCGTCAGGACCCTAGAGGGGATCAGCCGGCGCACTGGCAGCCAGGCTTTGCTCCCGGAAGAAGGTTATAGCGGTGCGGTTGATCTCTTTATCCATCCCGGGTTCGAGTTCGGGTTTGTTGACAGTATGATCACGAATTTCCACTTTCCGAGATCAACACTGTTCATGCTGATCTGTGCCTTTGGAGGCAGGCAGGAAATGCAGAAAGTGTATCGCGAGGCTGTCGAAGAGCGATACCGTTTTTTTACATTCGGGGACGCTATGCTCATCCTCTAAAGAGAGCATCGGTCCGGTCAGATAGATCAGCGGGTACTGCTCGATCTTCGTACTTTTTTTGATCTGCTCATTAACCCCAGGATGACTGCGCCGACGAACCCAAACAGAGCCAGGGCTGCCACCACGAGGATGATCGTATTGGCGAGTCCGGAAAGCACAGGCGGGAGCGTATCAGGCTGTATGATGATCACTTCCGGTTGTTCCCCTGATGGAGCGATGGTCAGGAGGAAATCAGTCATATGGACTTGTCCTCCGATCGCCTGCCAGGAGCCGATGAGGGGTTGATAGGAGTGTCCGTTGACCGAAAGAGCATAGGTGCCAGGCGCGACCTTGAGCAGAAATTCACCGAAAACATCAGTGGTCACTGCGGTGGAGATCTGCTGTGAGGAACTGGTTGCTTTGATCTCGATATCCTTGACCACCGGGAATTCAGAATCGTCTGCGTACGCTACGGGGA
>MNZT01000015.1 GCA_001873755.1 Candidatus Wirthbacteria bacterium CG2_30_54_11
GTAATATCGTCACCGCCCTTGACCGCATTGTGAAAATCTACGGCTGCCTCAATACTCGACCTCCCGGGCAGATACAGTTCCAAAGCCGCGTCGAGACGCGCCTTGTCCATCGTCGTTTCGATTCCCTGCATGAGAAAATAGGCGACTGTGTCAGCGGTATTTTCGGTCTGCTCTAGCCGATCCACCTGTTCCTGCATCTGCCCTGCCAGCCCGCCATCATCGGCGCCATCGGCATCAGCATCCGTGGTCAACTGCCGCAGGATGGCTACCGCCTCCTCACGTCTCACCACAAGTCCGGCGATCTGAGCCTCGATCAGGGCATCATTGGATCCGTCTTTCATTGCTTCTGCTTTTGCTATCACCTGATCTGCAATAGCAATATCGCCCTGAAAACTCTTGACCAGATTGGCCATGTCGCCCTGGAGAGCCTGCACCTTTGTGAGATCAGTAGCTACCTTCGCTTCGTCGAGTAATTTCTGTGCGCTCTCCAGAATATCGGGCTTATCATTGCCATCATTACCCTCTTTTTGAGCGTCGAGATTGGCCTGAGCCTGAGCTATCTGATCAGCGACTCCGTCGGCTCCGTTCCAGCCTGGGATGGCGGCCACCGCGGCAGCACCCTCTGCCTGAACTACTGCCTGGTCGAGGCTCTGGTCAGCTATGGCAGCTTCCAGCCGGATCTTGATCGCATCGATGGCAGACAACACAGTCTGACCGTTTGCGCCTGCATGCTCGACCAGCTGCCCCAGAGTATTCTCCTTGTCTCCCTCGGCGATGAGCTTCTGGACATCAGCCTCGGCACTGTCACCCTGCGCGTCATAAAATTTTGCCCAATCCAGGGCCAGTTTCGCCTCACTTGAAGCCGGATCGTCATTTTTTTGAAATTTATCAAGCCAGAGTGCTTCCTGCGCGTGATACCAGACGATATCGTGCTCGAGCCCCAGGAGCAGCGCCTGATCGGTTTGCAGCGCATCGAGAGCAGCTTTCTGTGATTCCTCTACGATCCCCTCACTCCGGTCATGCATCGCCTCCGAACGCTCAGCCTGGAACAGTGATACTGTATCGCTGCCAATAGCCTGACCACGGCCAAACCCTTCCGCTGCAGTGGCTACGGCCTGAACCGCTGCTATCTGCGCATTCTGGGTATCCGTCGCGCTCACTGCAGCCGAGAGTGAACTGCCAAAGCCGCCGACCGTATCGCTATGTGCCTGCCGGCTGGCGTGGATCTGTTCTTGGGTAAAGTGATCCGTGTTTAGTTCCAGCTGTGGCATATCGGTAAAAGCAACAGGCAAACCCGGATCAAGCAAAGCCATATTGTCATCCAACGTCCCACCACGCCCGACGGCGACCATCCCATGCCGGATCGAAGCATCCGCATCGAGTACTACTCCACTGGCGTCAGTCACCACCACCGTGGTACCGTCAGCCCGGGTGTGATTGGTTACCACATTGCCCTCTCCATTCGGCTGGATCACCGAGTCAAGTCCATCAAGCGCCCCAGTGATAGTCGGTGGACCGATGATCAGCAGCTCAGCCGCATCAGCTGCTCCGTGCGCCTGTGCTATGATCGCCTCTACGACCTCGCCCCAGGCATCCGGCATACCGCTGACATCAGGCAGTCCGCTGCCGCCGGGCATCCTGTCCACTGCCAGCTTCAGGGCCTCTGACTCGGGCATGCCGCTCCCCACATTGGCCCGGTAATTGACCGCAGCCGCGATCAGGCGTTGCTGGTTGATGTGTTCCAGAGCTGTCCCGGGATCAGATGATCCGGCTACGACCCCCAGGAGGATACTCTCCATGTCGCCGACCAGCTGCTGCCCGCCGTCAGATCTGGCGATCAGACCGGTATCGACACCAGATCCATCCGTGTCAAACAGACTTGCTATAAAAGCTTTATCCGCGAAAGCTGCCTTGATATCGGCTACAGACCTGACCGACAGATCAGCTCCCTCGAGAGCCAGATCAGCCTGTTCGGCCAGCACCCGGGATGCGACATCCCAGTCGTGGTCAATGGTATGGGCGAGCCTCGCGATATCGACGTCGAGAACCGTTTGCACCCCATGCGAATGCTGCTCCAATGCTTTAATCGCACCATCCAGATCAACAGCGCCGCCCTTGGCAGACTGCGCGTCATAGAACTCAAATGCTGCTGCCGTGAGAGCCTCCGGATGCGCTACCAGATAGCGGGCGAGCTCGGTATTCCCTGCATGCACGACCTCGGTCACGATAGCCCGCATACCCTCGAGCCGCTCCACCCGGCCGTCCACCTCGAGGTAACCCTCAGGCTTGTCAGAAAACGCCGCCAGCTCGGGCTGTCCCTCCAGCTGGGCTTTCAGGAGGATGCTCTCGAGGCGTTGACCGGAGATATCGACGATCAGTGTTACCTTGCCATCGTTCGCGTCCCCCTGCAGTTTCGGGTCTGCGACAGACGCTCCATCCCGCCCATCGGCCATCTTGAGTTCATCCAAGCTGATCTTCCCATCCTTGGTGCTCTCCCCAGTCTTGACGCTGTCAAGCTGCTCTTTGAACACCTCTGTAAAAAAGCCCTTTAGTGTCTCCTGATGGTGCGGGTTGTTCAGGTCAAAACCCATACGCTGAAAATGCTCGAGGAGTATGGAACGATCCACACGGTCGCCATCTGCATCCAGCGTACTGTCTGCCCGGATCCAATCGATGTACTTCCCGGCCAGAACCGCACAGTCGATCTCACTATCGGAATAGCCATTAAGCGCGTTCAAAATAAATTCAGGTATCATCAGATCCAGTCGCACGTTATTGCCCACCCTCAGATCATCTGCCATATCGCCGTTCGGGACGGATGCCACCTCGGAATGATGCTTCGGCTGAAGCTTCGGCCGCTGACCCGCGTTTGCTTCCTTGGCGGCGTCGGCTACCCTGGCAGCCTCAGCACCGGCTTCGAGCCGGGCTTCGACCTCGGCGAGCGAGAGATCCTTGTATTCATCGTTGCTGGCAGCGATCCTGGCCAGCATTGCGCCCTTCGCGATTTTGAACTGACGATGTTCCTCCAGGGCTGCATTGAACTCTGTATTCAAACCTACAACCGCTCGTATCTGACCTACCAAGGGTAGCTCTTTCAGCATCTCCGAACGATTATCTCGGACGGCACCTTTAGAAAAGTGCGCCACCTCGACAATCTGATCAGGGGTCAAGCCCGGCTGGCCATTCTCTCCGGGCTTCTGCAACGCCACGAACTGATCCACGGGCAAGCCCTCTGCAGCTGCCAGAGCCGCAGGAACCATAGCAAAATCATGGTCGTGCAACTCCCGAACCACGAGATCGGTTCCCGTTCTCATCAGCCCACTTTCCCACTTGATGATCATTGTCTGTGCTGTGGCTTCGAGTATCGACTTCAAGAACACAGTCCCAAACTTATGGGACATGAGTTCCTCCACTGCATCACCGGCAGCACCGGCACTGCGGAACCGCTCAGCCAGAATACGGGCTGCTTCTGTTTTACCCTCGCCTTCAAGCGTCCTAACCTGAGACAGTTTCTCGCCGAGCTGCTGGGCGACCTGTTTCTGCTCTTCTGCCCTGCGGATAGACTGCATCTGCTCGCCCATGTTGAATTGCATACGGCTGAGAAATGTAGTGAGCATGATCCCTTTGCCCTGGAGTTTCGAGATGGTATTGAAAATATCCATCCCGGCATTGTTACCCTGCATGCTCAGATTCAGGGCAAATGTGTGTAATTGTGCCATCTGATCTGCCGGAACCTCAAGTGCCTTGCCCATCGAAGCCGCCAGACTGCCGGCCGATGCCATGGTCATCAGTATGATCAAGAAATCCTGCAGTAACGGATTTTCGGCATAAAACTTAACGGCACGTTTGCCAATATTGCGTCTGCTTAAAGAGCTTTCGGTCATGCGCTTCAGCCCCTGCTGCCCACGGAACGGCTTCAAAGCACGGTCAATAGCATTGAGCAGATCCAGGGTCTCGAGGGACTTATACTGTTCACTGACATTTCCTACCAGTAGCAGGGACAATTTATTGCTCTGTTCATCTGTAAGCGTTACCTTTTCGCCAACACCACCAGGGAACTCTGTCGCCACGAAATCCCGACAGATCGAACGCGCATACGCCTCGGCGGCGATCATCTCCCGGGTGTAGGGTGAGATCTTTTCGACGTCTACCTTTTTCACTGTCTTCATGACCTTGGACTTGATGAGCTTTTCTCTGCTCTTCTTGATCCAGTCTGCATCGATGCGTTGACCTCCAATATACATCTCTTCGCGTCCGGCGGTCAAGGCACCCTTGAACAATGCCAGCTGCGTAAGCGGGTTCACGCTTTTGACCACCGCTCCGAGGTACTTCAGTTTACCTTGCTTCAGCCACTTCGACCGGAAGGACATCCCGGCGAGAGTTTCTTTGAAATTATCCCATCCAGCCCGCTCCATATGGACTTCCAGCCCCTGTTCCTGCGCCAGTACCAATGCCTGCTGCTGCTGGGATGTGATGAAATGCTTGTGACCGTTGATGGTGGCCTCGTAGTGTCTTCCTTTGAAACCATCCTGCAGCTCCGAGAACCCTAACCGGAAATGGGATGCTGCTTCCAGAACACCTGACCACCCGCTCTTTTGGGCGGACTTGATACTGCCATTTACATCCGCAGCCAACGATGCAGCCTTCAACGATGCTGCATTCAGTACCTCTTCCTGGAGGCGTGCATCTAGCCCCTGCACTATCTCCACCAGGTCGGTGAGCAAGGTGGTCTGATCGCCGACTTGCTGATTTTTCCCCCACATCGACTTCATTTCTCTGACCTGTTCCACGAGGCTCGCGAACTGGGAGGCTTCCGCCGCATCCATGCGTGTGACCATATCGTTCATGAACTCTGCCCGCTCGGCTGATATCGCTTTCAAGGCATTGCGAGCCAGCAGCTCCCGGTCTATGGTATCCGTACCGGCGTATCGTTTCCTTTCAGGGGAAGCGGCATTTTTATTGGCCTGTTCTACCATATCATTGGTCTGTTTCACCGTTTCGATCATGCGCTGCGCGCGCTCCAGCCAACGCTTCACCACCCTGGGTTCACGATTCCCTCTCTCAGCATGCTCCGGCATCACCCCTGCGAGAGTATCGCGAGTGCGCTGTTCGAGTGTCGATTCCTGTTGTTGGAAGAGATTCTTTTCCATGGTGCCAGACAGTTTAATTGGTCAGAAAAGTATTATAGACTATTTTCCGATTTAATTCAAGTAATTATGGTATTTATCGTCCGTATATTATTTTCTCTTCTTTGAACTTTTTCGAAGCACCGGGATCTTCCCATCTCTGAACCATTTCGCTTTTCTCTCTTCGCAGGTGACCCAGCCCATACCACCTTTAGCATCAGGGAACCCTACCCCATATCTATCCACCGCATCTTGCCCTGCTACTCTGGAGCTTGTCTGAGTGATGGGGCAGGCTCTCGGTCCATCCTTCAAATGCAGTATGAGCATATCGCCTCTTTTCAGTGTGCTGACCCCGGCTTCATCGAATTGTACAGCACTCCATTCCCAGCCCTCATGCTCATACTCAGCAAACTGATCCCACAGCTCCGGAAACAATTGCTTGCCCTTAGACTCAGCAGCCGCCTCCGGTGCTGCCTCTCTCAACGGAACAGCCGCAGACGCTTTCGAGCCTTCATCTGGAGGCTCCGCTCCGAGCAATCGTTCGCTCAATGACCGTAACCAGGCTCCGGGATCGAACCGCGTTCTTCCACGCGATCTAGGACCGATGTCGGAGCGGGA
>MNZT01000091.1 GCA_001873755.1 Candidatus Wirthbacteria bacterium CG2_30_54_11
CGAGATCATGCGGCTGGTCGAGATCATGCGGCTGGTGGGTGCCACCAACTGGTTCATCCAGTGGCCTTTCATCCTGGAAGCCATGTACGACGGCATCGTCGCCGGAGTGCTGGCCACGCTGCTGATATTTTTTGCTTTTGACCGGTTTTCTACCCAGCTGATCGATCTGAGCTACCTGTTGAAAATACCCAAGCCTGAATTCGGCATCCTCTCTGCCTTGAAACTTGGATTGTACCAGACTGGAGCCGGGGCTGTCCTGGGTGCCTTCAGCAGCTATATCTCGGTCAGACGGCATCTGCGTTCCTGATTTTCATCCTCCACAGCGGGTGGTATACTATTGGTACCTAGCTTTCCTCAGAAGCGACAATCATGAGAAAAACCAACCTCCGATCCATGATCATCCGCGCGGTGAGCATCGTTATGCTTGTCTGTGTCGGCACGGGCTTGGGCGTCGGCCGGGCAGACGATCTGACCGATCAGGTGGTGGACAACAAAAAACAGATCATCATTCTGGAGAGCAAGATCGCTGACCAGCAGCGCAAGATCGAACAGCTCAAGCTGCAGGAAAGCAATATAGAGAACCAGATCGAGCTCCTGGATGCCGAAAAGGACCAGACCCAGCTAGAGCTTGATGCTGCCCAGATGCAGCTCGATCAGGTCACGGCGGATATCGACGGGGTCACAGCCCAGATAGACCAGACCCAGAAGGACCTGGACTTGCAGGTTGAAATCTTCAAAGAGCACGTCAACGACACCTATATACTCAGCCGGACCAGTGCGCTCGATGTCCTGGTCGAGGCCAAGACCATGGCTGATTATGTCCGACGGCTGGAATACCAGGAGGTCATGGACGACCAGAACAATCTGATCCTCGCTGATCTCAATACGATCAAAGAGAATCTGACCGAGCAGAAGCAGTCGCTTGATGAAAAGAGATCCCAGTTGGAAGAAATGAAAGCCCAGGTCGTAGCCAAGCAGGCCGAGCTGGACGAGCAGATCGCCACCAAAGAAGCACTGCTTTCCCAGACCCGCGGGCTGCAGGCGAATTATCAGAACATCATCGATGCCAATGTGAGGGCGAAGAACGAAATCGACAGCCAGATCAGGTCGATCGAGGCCGAGATTGCCCGTAAGGCAGAGGAAGCCAGACAGAACGCCATAGACAACGGTACAGATCCCGGGCCCGCTACTCCTTCGCGCGCTGGATTCATATGGCCGGTCAAGGGCACGATCACCATGAATTTCTGGGAATCCTATCCGGACTGGATGCTCAGGGTATACTCCTGGCTCAACAATGGTAATGCCAGATATCACACCGGCATTGATATCGCAGCGCCGTCAGGTTCTACCATCAAGGCCCCCAAAGCCGGGGAAGTCGTTTTGGTCCGGGATTTCGGCAGCTCCGGCTACGGCAAGTGCGTTATGATCGATCATAACGGGGTCATCTCCCTTTACGGACACATGAGCAGTATTTCAGTTTTTCTCGGGCAGGAGGTCGATCAGGGCGATACCGTGGGCGCTGTGGGCAGCAGTGGTTTTTCGACCGGAGCTCATCTGCATCTGGAGTTCAGGGAAAAAGGCAAGCTGGTCGATCCTCTTTCGTATCTACCATAATTTTCGAATACCCGTCTATGCTCCGTGTGATCGCCGGTACGGCGAAAGGCAGACATCTGAAGACCCCCACCTGGGAAGGAACGCGCCCTATGATGGACAAGACCAGAGGGGCGCTTTTTAATATCCTCGGCGATGATGTGATCGAGGCCCGGGTGCTTGATCTTTTCGCCGGGACGGGTGCTGTCGGCATCGAAGCGATCAGCCGGGGCGCTAAGTCGGTCGATTTCGTCGAACTGAACCCGCGTACAGCCAGGCTGATCAAGGAAAATCTGGAGACTGCCAGATTCACTGCGCAAGGCTTCGTCCATACCCGGAGCGTCGAGGACCACCTCACGAGCTTGCGCGGGATCGGAGCTGATCCGTTCGACCTGATCTTTTTTACCCCGCCCTATGCGATATTTTCCCTCCCGCTCATGCGCCAGGCACTGACCCTGCTGAAGTCCCAGGGATCTCTGGTAGCTGAGCTGGCGTCCAAGGATGAGGTGTCTGCCGAGGAACGCGCTACCTTGAATATCTGGCAGGAAAAGATGTATGGGGATACGAGGCTGCTGTTCATGATGCGAGGGTAAATAGATGGGGAGAAGATAATGCGGGAGAAATGCTTACCCCCTTACCCCCTACATAGGGGGATTTCAGAGAATAGCCCCCACAGTGTCGGGGGGGGAAAGAATTGTCCCCCTTTGAAGGGGGCAGAGGGTAGCCCTGTGCCTCCAGGCAGTCTGTCCTCTAGCGGCCGGTTTCGGCAGAATCCGAAGCTGCTTGGGAGAGCTCGGGGAATGGCACGGGAGATGACACCTGCGGAAAAGCGTTTGTGGTTTGAAGTGTTGTCCGGGAAGAAAACCGGATACAAGTTCATCAAACAGTATGTCGTGCACAATTACATCCTCGATTTTTATTGCTCGGCATTGCTACTTGCTGTCGAGGTCGACGGACATAGCCATGATGATCGGCAGGAGTACGATGCAAAAAGAGACCAGTATCTGTCTGCCTGCGGTATCAAAACAATCCGCTATCGTAATGATGAAGTGCTGCTCCACATCAATGGCGTCTGGGAGGATCTGCGAAGGAGAATGCGGGAGAGGAAAGATACCCCCTTACCCCCTACATAGGGGGATTTCAGAGAATTGCCCCCACCGTGTCGGGGGCTCTCAGGAAATTGTCCCCCTATGAAGGGGGCAGGGGGTAGCGCTTGCCTTCTGGCCGGGAGTATGGTATTTTGCTTACTGTAATCGAATAGAACGCAATGGAAGGTGAGGGAACAGCCCCCACCTTTTTTGTAAGAATTACCACTTATCCATGACAGGGGAACACCCATGAGTTCAGAACTCGCGATGGCCGTCAAACGGATGGCTGCCGAAAAGAACATCACCGAAGAATCAGTCATCGAGATCCTCGAGGCAGCACTCATCTCGGCGTACAAAAAAGACCATGCCGAGGCCAAGGGCGTCGAGATCGTCCTCAATCCAGAGGAAAACGAGCTGCGCATCTTTGCGCTGAAGCTCGTGGTCGACGAGGTCGAAGAAGGTCAGGAAGAATTCCAGATCCCGCTCCTCATTTCCAAAGTTTATGATCCTGATGCCGAACCTGGCAAAGAAGTCCTCGTCGAGGTCACACCCAAGGATTTCGGCCGCATCGCGGCCCAGACCGCCAAACAGGTGGTCATGCAGCGGGTGAAGGAAGCCGAGAGGGACCTGATCTTCAAGGAATACAGCGACAAGGTCAATGAGATCCTCTCCGGCCAGGTGCGGAAAGTGGAACGAACCCATGTAATTGTGAACCTTGGACGCGCAGACGGCATCATGCCGTACAGCGAACAGATCCCGGGCGAGCATTATTTCACCGGTCAGCGTATCCGCGGACTCCTGAAAGAGGTCGGACAGACCACGAAGGGGCCTCAGATCGTCCTGTCCCGTTCCCATGAGGACTTCATCAAACGGATGTTCGAGATCGAGATCCCTGAGATCTACGCCGGCACGGTCGAGATCAAGGGCATCGCCCGCGAGGCCGGCCGCCGGACCAAGATCTCTGTTTCCTCCCATCAGGACGGGGTGGATCCCGTGGGTTCCTGCGTGGGGCAGCGCGGTTCCCGCATTCAGGTCATCATGGCGGAGCTCGGCACGGAAAAGATTGACATCATCGCCTACGATGCTGATCCCGGTATGTACATCGCCAATTCGCTGAAGCCCGCTCAGATCAGCCAGGTCATCATCGACAAAGCCAGCAACGGTGCGGTCGTCATCGTCCCCGAAAGTCAGCTCTCACTCGCCATCGGCCGCGAAGGACAGAACGTCCGTCTCGCCGCCAAGCTCGTCGGCTGGCACCTCGATGTGAAGAGCCCGGAAGAAGCCCAGGAACTGCTCCAGCGCATCGAGAAACAGCAGCAGCATGATGAGGATGAGATCAAGAAAGCAGCCTCCAAGGTCAAGACCAGCAAGAAAGACCGCGACGATAAGCACGAAGAGCCCGCTATCAGCGAGATCAAGGGCGTGGGACCCAAAATGGCGGAAAAATTGATCGCCGCCGGTTTTGACAATGCCCGCTCTGTGGCCAAAGCATCTGTCCACGACCTCTGCCAGGTGGACGGTGTCTCCGGGAAAAAAGCCACGGCCTTCATCGAAGCCGCACAGGCACTGATCGGCTAAACTTTGTTCCTTCAAATCAAAAAACGGCTCCCTGTTTTCAGGAAGCCGTTTTGATTCTGTATTTATCGCACATCTGGCTCAGGACGATCGGTTCTTTCCCTTCGTTCGTTACGTTTATCAGGTAGCGGTTCGAAGCCTAAATGATGTTCGTTAATTAATTCTAAGGACGCGCACGTAAATAAGTGTTACCACTGTAAGCCATGAAGTCCCCCATGGAAGCGATAAAAGAACGGTATGCGCTGATAGCGCCGCACCTTGATGAACGTACGGAGCGGCTTTGGTGTGCCGCGGAAGCGAGGTCACTCGGTCGTGGTGGGGTAACCATGGTGCAACGAACAACGGGGGTGTCTCGCCCGCGGATCACGCGCGGCAAGCATGACCTAGAGGAGAAACCTTTCGCTGACGGTCGAATACGCCGACTCGGGGGAGGACGCAAGAGAGTGGCAGAGCAAGACCTCACCCTACTGCCGGATCTTGATGCGCTCATCGAACCGATGTTGCGGGGCGATCCGATGCGCGGGATCCGCTGGACATGCAAGAGCACCCGCAAGCTCTCCAAGGAACTTGGCGAAAAAGGGCATGTCATCGGTTCCACGACCGTTGGGAAGGAACTACGGAAGCAAAAGTACAGTCTGCAGGGGAATCGCAAGACGCAGGAGGGTTCCTCTCATCTCGATCGCAACGCGCAATTCCTCCACATTCATGAGAGAGCAACGGTATTTCAAGAGCGGGGAGATCCCGTTATTTCCATCGATACGAAGAAGAAGGAACTCATCGGGAACTACAAGAACGGAGGAAAAGAATGGTTACCGGAGGGAACTCCGCGTACGGTGAAGGTACATGACTTCATGGACAAGAAGCTTGGCAAGGCTATTCCCTACGGCATCTACGACATCGCGAAGAACAAGGGGTTCGTGTCCGTGGGGATCGACAATGACACGGCAGAATTTGCCGTGCAGACGATCCGTCGGTGGTGGCATGGCGTGGGGCGGGAAGGATACCGACAATCGACAGCGCTCTACATCACTGCAGACGGGGGCGGAAGCAACGCAAGCCGCTCACGGCTTTTCAAGCTGGAGTTGCAGAAATTCGTGGATGAGACAGGACTCACCATCACCGTTTCCCACTACCCGCCGGGCACGAGCAAATGGAACAAGATTGAGCACCGGATGTTCTGCCACATCACGGCAAATTGGCGGGCATAACCTCTTGTGAGCCGTGAGCTCATTGTCGAGCTGATTGCACATACGACAACGGAGAAAGGTCTCACGATTCAGTCAGAACTCGATACGAACAGCTACGCGAAGGGACGTGTTGTGACGAAGCAAGAATTCGCTACGCTGGCTCTTACACGAAACGACTTTCACGGAGAATGGAACTACGTCACCCGAGTTCCAGAAACGATTGCAACCCCCTAGAGGGAAAAGTGTAGGATGATGAGTACCTCAGTAAACGGAGGACTCATCATGAAGCAGAAGGGAAAGTTAACTGACACGGAGCGTAAACTTATCGGAGAGTGGCATGGGAAAGGGATC
>MNZT01000104.1 GCA_001873755.1 Candidatus Wirthbacteria bacterium CG2_30_54_11
GTCTTGGTACTCACCTGGTACTGCTGGCTCAATTGGGCAACGGTCTCGCCAGCCTTCAACTTTTCCATGATCGCACGTTTTGTCTCGGCAGGGATCCTTTGAAACATTTCGACTCCTTTTTGTCTCCCTTTCCCTACCATACCTTTGGACTACGTGTCTAGTTTACGGGGTACCTGCCAAATGATAAATTGGGAAGCTACAAAACTCAGTGGCAGATTTGGCATACCAGTACGAACTGTAGTGGGCGATCTGACCAAATCAGTTCCCAGTACAGACAGCGAGTGTCCTGAGACGATACATGGTGTCCTGCACATTCCCTTTGGATATTTTTCTGCAGGAATCATGGATGTGGTCGGACCCTATATGAGTTTGGCCCGATTACCCTCTCTTTTGAGGTTATTTGATTCCGGCTTTTCCCATGATGCAATACTGTTCATCGCAGATACCGAACAGAGAAAAAGAGCTATTTTACGACCCCACCTCTCTCCGCAATCAGGACGGGATGATGAATTCCAGGCCTTTTCTGATTGGGTGCGCGCTACCTATCAGTTAGAAATTCCAGAAGAGTGGATACGATTATTCCGTGAAGATCTTTTTCCACATCGGAGGGTATTTCGTGATCCCAGTCGGATCGTCCCTCTTCATCAAAAAATACTGGGAGAGTTCCCTGATCCTTATACACTGGCACTCATGACCTCAGCAACCACACCTCAATTCATGAGGCCTGAGTCACCAAACCCTGATCGCATATTCCGAGATATGCTGTTTTGTCGGGGATCCCGGATGACGGCAACTGAATCCTCCACACATGTATCCCGGTGAGACTGTTCAAAGGCCATGGACTACAAAGGTGTCCGGGCAGGTCCGTTGCCCATACGGTGCATTTATAGTACGGTGTACGAGTAGATCATCATTATTTCCTGCGTGAACAACTATGGGCAGTGTTGTCTGGCATATCACGGTCATCCTTTTGCTCATCTTAGCGAACGGTTTTTTTTCGTTGGCCGAGATCGCCATACTGTCCAGCCGCAAAGCCCTGCTCAGGGAAAAAGCTGACCTCGGCGACCCTCGTGCAAAGGCCACTCTCCACCTGCTTAAACACCGGGACCGGTTCCTGGCGACCGTCCAGGTAGGGATCACTGCGGTAGGGATCCTGGCCGGAGCATTCGGCAGTGCTACACTGGCTGAACCTCTCGGCAACCTCATTGCTTCCATCAACTGGCTCGCGCCCTACAGCACCGGTCTGGCAGTGTTCATCGTGGTCACTGTGATCACCTGCATCTCTATCGTCTGGGGCGAACTGTTCCCCAAACGGATCGCGCTGGGCAGACCGGAAGAATTCGCACTGCTGGTCGCCCGGCCGATGCTCTTCATCGAGTCCATTTCCCTGCCTTTCATCCGTCTGCTGACCCGGACCACTGACCTCACCCTGCATCTGTTCCGGATCGATCATCCCTCCGAACTCGCCGTGTCAGAGGAGGAAGTGAAATACCTGCTGAAAAAAGGAACGCAGGCAGGGATCTTCGAGACCGAAGAGCACGATATGGTAGAGGGCGTACTGGAACTCGGGGACCGCATGGTGAGCAGCCTCATGACCCCCAGTTCCGAGATAGACTGGCTGGACATGGAACAGCCCATCAACGATATCTATGAAACCATCATCCACAGCAATCGCTCCCGGTTCCCGGTCGCCGAGGGTGGACTGAACAAGGTCATCGGCATCGTCCGCGCCAAGGACCTCCTGAGGCTCAAGCAATTGAACTCCAGGGACGAGATACTCAGGGTCATGCAGCCGACCCTTTTCGTCCCGGAGAACATGAGCGCACTGGATGTCCTGAAAGCCTTTCGCGAATCAGGCACGCACCTCGCCCTGGTGGTCGACGAATACGGCGAGGTCATCGGTGTGGCTACGGTCACCGACCTGCTGGAAGCGATCGTGGGCGAGATCCCGACCAGGGATGACCCCCAGGACGACGGACGGACGGTTCAGCGGGAAGATGGTTCCTATCTGGTGGACGGCATGCTTTCCATCGAGGAACTGAAGGACCTGCTGCAGGTCCGCGCCCTGCCGGACGAGGACAGCGGCGCCTACCAGACCCTAGGCGGACTGGTCATGTCGCTGACCTCTGACATCCCCTCCCCGGGTGACAAGTGTCAGATGGGTGATTGGGAATTTGAAGTCATGGATATGGACGGCATGCGCGTGGACAAAGTGCTGATCAAACGCCAGGGACCGATCACCGGATAGGCCCGCGACAAAATGCCGTTCTGGCTGTATACTGTAGTACTCGACCGGTACAGAGATGCGAGTGCGACGGTACTGGTCGACGATCTGATTTCTATTGATCACCAGAGCAGTCACCTTGAAAGAGGACATGCAAGAAGAACAGTCAGAACAAACGGCGGTAAGTACCACCGGTATGGAACCAGAGAGGGAAGATGACCCCGAGAGAGAGGCGCTGAAGACAGCGTTCAGCCGTTTTGATGCGACCTCCTGGGCTGCCATCCTGCAATACATACTCGGAATACCTGACCAGAAATTCGCTGAGTATCTTCAAGCGCACGACCTCGGCCATCTGCTCTCGAACGATAAACCGATCCCGCCCGAGACAGCGATGATCGAAGTGGCCGATTACGTCCAGTACTATCTGCAAAGCCATCAAAACGAACAGGACCCGCAATCGCAGGCGCTCAGAAATCAGCTTGCATACCAGGTCCCGTACCTGTGCGTTGTGCGCCTGGACGAAGAAATCAACGCTGAGATGCGCTATCGGGAATCCGGCAGTACGTTCCGATCATTGATCGACCTCCTCAGAGAATCTTATACACAGGCACACAAATGTGAGGGGTTCTCAGCGCTTCAGGCAGCCGCCAGGGACAGCATCTCAGATCACCTTCGCCTCGAGGAGTTCCTCTGGTTCCACTGTACCCTTTCCAGAGAGCAGATCGAGCCAGCCCTCGCCGCTCTGCGCACCTATCGCAACCAGCCTCATTTCTGGGAGGCCAAGGTCCGAATGCTCGTCCGGTCCCAGGCCATCCGCCAACAGTTGGGTCTCGGGAGCGAGCAGGACCTGCAGGCCATGGTCGCGTCGTGGTTCCCGGCCGGAGAACAAGCGTTCGCATGGATAGATGTACCTCGGCATTGCCAGCGGTACCTCGCTCAGGGCAGCCTGCAGGCCGAACTCGCCGGGATAGCCGAAGCGCTTCAGGTCACCCCCGCCGGCAACACGCTGTCACTGACAGAGATCTTCGACGGGCTCGCCCGGGAGAGGGAACGAAACGACCATCGGATCGACCTGGAGGGGCTTACCTCCTATGAGGAAGCCCTGGCCCTGGTCAGCACGGTATTCCCCGGATGGGAAGGATGCGCTTCCATGTTCCCCATTTCCGACATCTCCCGGGTCCCCTGGTCTGCCACCTTCCCGCTCCCTACACCCTCAGAAGGTGAGGATGAATACTTTTCGACCATCATCGTCAACACCCGGAGAGGACGCGACTACACTCTGACCGCCGCTCTCCATGAAGCCGCTCATGCCTATCAGTATTTCCTGGTCCAGCAGGCCAAAAAGGCAGGCAAGGTATCGGATGAGCAATTCGACCGGTTCCGTCGCAATGACAACCGGATCGAACCGATCGCCATGCTGCTGGAACTGTCCATACTGAGGGCAGAGGGTACCGGAAGTACGAGTATGCGGGCTTTTAATCTCGAGTACTACCGCGGTGCCTGCCAGGCACAGATCGAACTCTACGCACTTCACCGTATCGCGGAAATGATGCAGAGCCGTCAAGAACTGACAGACGAAGAAGTGACCTTGGTTGCGATTGAAGTCCAGAACTATGCAGAGAGGGTGTATGCAAAATATGCACCCGGCACGATCACCGGAGCGGATGATATTTTGGCTGATCTCCAATCAGGGCTGAACTATATCGAAGGCGACATCGCATCCAGCGGTTCAGATCTGACCGACCAACTGATCGAATGGTTCACGACAAAAATAGGTCCAAAGTGGTATCGGGATGACGTGGGACTGAAGGTCTACTACTATCTGATGGTTGAGATCGCGCAGATCGACCATGTCCCCGATATCCTGAACAGACTGGAAGGTATTCTTGCCAGACATACACCGGCAGGATCATCAGCCGAGTAACCTCATCCGTGCAGCAAGTTCAACTGATTTCGCTGCTGCATACGAATACCGTTCCACCCGCTACCTGTCCAGCAGCGCCCACTCCTCTGCATCCGTGGTCCACTCGCTGTAGATGGCAAACCCGTCGACCGGGAACCCGTTCATGCTACCGCGCCGGATGCCTTCCAGTCCTGCTTCCAGATTCTCGCCCGAGGCATAAGCGCCGGCATAGGTCGGCACGCCGATGAGTACGGGCACGCCACTCGCTCTGACCTTCTGGACTTCTTCCAGGTGCCAGGCGATACGCTCAGCATAGAGGTCCGGGTCAGAGATGCCGATGTTGTAGCTCATGATCACCAGCTGGTCAGTGAACAGGCTGACCGTGTCATAGTACTCAGGCAGCCAGGACCAGAAGAACGGCTTGCCTGAATCCAGCCATTCCTGCTGCCTCTCAGCCGTCGCCAGAAAAATGACTGCCGTAGACAGTTTTTTCCCTCGCGCTTTGAGCCCTTCGTGCAGCCCGGAAAGCGAAATCAGAAAATCCTTTGATCCGCTTTCTACCGGCTCCATATCCAGGTGTATTCCATCGAAACCAAAGTCATCAACCAGCTGGAAAGCCGTGCTTTCTATGGAGTTCAACATCTTGTAGTCGGTGATATCGATTTTGGTGCTGACCGAGGTGCCTTCGTAATCTTCGGTAAGTATTCCCATCCAGGCATAGAGCGTGGCCTCGGGATACGCTTTGCGGAAGGTCTTCAAAAAGATATCCAGGTACGCCGCCCGCGAAGTATAAAATGACCCGTCCGGCAGGAGCGGGGTCGTATGGACGAACACACAGGAGACATCATGATCGCGGAACTTGAGCGCCAGATCCGTGACCTCCTGTGCCGTATGCTCTGCCTCTATCCAGCTGTGCCCGAGCCAGATGGCATTGCAGCTGGTCTGTGGGGCGTGATAGGGAGGCAGCTTCGACTTCTGATATTCAAGTACGGCCCACATGCTGAGCACGATGGCGCTGAACACAAGTGCGGCCAGACTGAGCCAGCGGTAGATGTGAACCAATGTTTTCAACATATCTGCTTCTCCAGTATGAAGTACCGGTATAATAGCATCATTTCAGGCTTGCAGGGAATCTATCGGACTGCTACAATATTTCGTGCCCCTCACATGGGCTGCTAGCTCAATGGTAGAGCAGTTGCCTCTTAAGCAATTGGTTCCGGGTTCGAGCCCCGGGCAGCTCACCATCCTACGCTGAGAAGCTTCGGATGGTAAACCAAAGGACATCAGCACCTTGGGCGAGAAGTTTATCCTCCGTAGTCCTGAGCGAGGTCCTCCGAAGCCGAAGGACGTAGGGGGAAGCCCCGGGCAGCTCACCATCCTACGCTGAGAAGCTTCGGATGGTAAACCATAGTGATTCAACGAAAGATGGCGTCATTACGCCATCTTTTTTGTTTGCCCGGATCCCAAGCTACCTGTCCATGTTCTGTACGATATGGCACCACAGAGGCACGAAATGATGTTCGAATTGAGTTTGAGATCCTGGTGGTATGAGTTGGCAATTTAAGGACACTCTGAAAAATGGGATACACGGTAGTGAGTAAAACGAGTAAAATGATGGCAGTTAGCCAAGGATGAGGAGAGAGCCCATGTATCAGAACAGCTTTCTAGCCATAGCCCAGAACAAAAAGTCTCTC
>MNZT01000105.1:0-5604 GCA_001873755.1 Candidatus Wirthbacteria bacterium CG2_30_54_11
CTCAACTCTATGACGATAACTACTGGTTCAGGATCTATAGCGGAGCGCAGAATAGAATTTATACCTATAGTTATTTACGAGTTGATAACACCCTGGAAATTAGTGGGGGGGGGACAGGGTGGGGGGGATGGAATAATGCAATAACTTTCACCAATTCACATGCCGCCCAGTTCTTCCCGGCCGGAGGGTTGATGTTCGGTATGCATTCAAACACCTGGACATATTGGGCAAATACTTGGGGGGGGTACTATACGATGTGGCTAGGTGCCGATGGATCACTGCATATCAGGTCGAGTTACTACTGCAATGGTGCAGATATTGCCGAACGAACACTGACCGTAGAACCTCTGGAGCCAGGGGAAGTCGTATCTCTTGACGAGACCCAGGAGGGTAAACTGCGCAAAAGCAGAGGTGCCTATGAGAATACAGTGGCCGGTGTCGTTTCGACCAATCCCGGTATAATATTAAACAGCGGGGACAATCCCGATATATCTGCAGACGGGCAGACTCTGGAACAGATAGACGCAGCCGGCAGCCGTACCGAGCCGGTCGTGGTGGACGGGGTTCCGCTCGCTCTGGCGGGTCGCGCTCCGGTCCGGGTCACCACGGAGAACGGTTCGATCCGGGTGGGTGATATTCTGGTCAGCTCATCCAGGCCGGGCTATGCTATGAGAGGCGATCGAGAGATCATCATTTCGACCCCAGGGGTCTCCATAGGTAAAGCCATGGAAAGTCTGGACGAGGGCGAGGGGACGATCCTGGTGCTGGTGAATTTATAGCCGAATTACAGATGGAGTGCTGATGGACAGGAAAATCCTGGGATTTATCTGTGTGCTCGGTCTGGCGATCGGGGTATTTGGATACTCAGTGCCGGCCGCTGCTTGTTCGGGGAGCTGCAACAATTGTCCTTGTGGGTCGGGTTACGAATGCAGACCCTCAGTTAATTGGTGTAAACAACACAATAATTGTTCTGACGCTGAATGTGAGGGTTCCTGCTCATGCAGAGTGGCAGGGCCACCTCCCTGCTCCAGTGCCTGCGGAGCGTGTTTTGATTGCGACGTCTGCGTGACGGTGGGGGGGGCATTTATCCTGACAGAGCAGGCACTGGCCACCTTGCCTCGTTATTCGTCTGCAGATCAGGGAGAAGAAGAGGCGAACGGAGTCAGAGTGGCGTGTTCTGCAGTCTTTGCCAAGGCATGGGCAGATATGGAGATTTCGAGTGCGTTGGCTCAGACAGATGCCGCCGTGACACCAGAGGCTGTGCATGACAATCCAGGTGTGTACCTGGCGGTCTGGGTCATTCCGGTACTCATGTTTATGGGACTGGCGTGGAGTCGTTTGGTCTTCAGAAGGCCGGTTCGAGTGCTTTTTCGATCACCAAGGAGCGGAGGGAAACGATGAAACGGTTTATTCCTCTGCTTACGGTCATTACCCTGATTGCACTGGCGGCGGTGGTCATAGTGATCTGGAGACTACCTCGGCAGACTGGTTCGGAAGATCGGACTCAGCCGTCTCCGCTGTCGACTCCGATCGAGGATCAGGGCAGTAGTCTCATTGATGAAATACCTATAGATACAGAGTCAACGCCGGTAGAGTGGCAACTGAACACTGCCAAGTTGGAAGCGATACAGGCATTGACCACCGGGCAGCTCCTCGATCAAGCAGTTGAGGATGGAGGAGTATGGCTCCGGGATTATCAGGCAGGGATCAGTGGAAATGGCGTGGACGATGGGGTCAGGGAAGCCCTGGTGATGCAGAGTCTGGCATCTGCCTATAAATTGACTCGGGAAGAGAGCTATCTCGATGCGTTCCGGCGAGGCGTCGCATATTTCGAACCGGTGATAGAGAGCACGTCGAGCGAACGGGGAATCCTGAAATATTTCAAGGTCGATAACGCAGTGCAGGCCAATGCCGTGGCACTTTATGCCCTTGCGTATCTCGACCTGGCTGAGGCAGGTGTTCCGCTGAGCGAAGGGGAAGAACAGACGGTGCGAGGTATGATAGAGTACATCGCGGCATCCTGGAACGAGGAAGCGGGGGTTTTTAATAATTATTACCTGAATCCGTGGGAAATAGGATGTGTGGATAATGAGCATAACAACGGATACAGCTTGGCTCTCCTCTCCCGGGCGGATCAGTTTATGGAGGATGAGTATTTCCTAGAGATAGCAGAACAGGCAGCACAAGCATTGATGATTTCCGGGGAGGAGGATAATTTTTCTGAGGCCAATCAGTTTTTTGTGGGTGGGAGTCAAGCGTTTCGACAACTGTTTGAGATAACCCAAAAAGATATATATTTCGATTACTTGCTGTCTTTTGCAGATATGATGAGTGAGGGTATCCAAACGGATCTATCCCTAGGGGTTCTTCAGGCAAATGACGGATTATTGGATTCAGGTTTGATCACGGCTTTGACCGGCATTTTGCCGCTTCTCCTTCAGGAATCTCCGGAGACAGCTGCTCGATATATTGATTACCTTTCAGCAATTTTTCCCGGGGCAGTGCTGGCCACTTCCGATCAGAATGACCCCCAGGACTTCACCATAGGAACGACCTGTATTCCCTCCTCATGCAGAGGAAGTACGAATCCAGGCATAGTAGCCTTCATGTTTCAGTCAGCCGTGGCATTTGAGAGCGTCCTGACAGACGAACAGCTCCAGCAGCAGGTGAATTACGAATTCCAGAACGAATAAACAACATGAGTCATCGGGACCAGACGAACATATTGAGAATAACATGGCAAGGCAGAGCCTTTAGGTGCGCGCTGGTATGGTTCGTTTGTCTTGTCTTTGCCGGGCCCCTTCGGGTATCTGCCTACAGCAGCGCGAACTATCGTATCGATGACTATGTCATCGATAGCGGCGGAGCTTTTGACCTGCGGGGCGGCTGTGTAAAGAATTTCGGCAGTCCCTGGTCCTGCGGGTATTTCGATTCCGCTTTTGGAGAAGCCAGGGGAGAGGTCAATACGAGCGCATCCTACATCCTGCTTGACGGACAACTCTACTATGACGATGATCCTCCGCTTTTCCCCCCGCTGGGGAGTGCGGACCCCAATTTCATGTACTGGGTGCAGAATGTCACGCCGAATTCTGCCACCTTCCATATTCATACCATGGACGCCATAGTGCCAGATCCGGCCTCGTTCGAACTTCGATCAGGACTGAATCTGACCAGTATTTATTACAAGGCGTCTCCTGACGGTTCTCCCGGCAGCTGGGGCTACTCCGATGCCGCCAATGCCTGGTTCATGCTCGGTGACACCATGGCCTTTGCCGACTGGAAACCGGTAGAACAGATACGATCGACCCTGGCCGGCTGCTTTGGACTGGTCAGCTGCGTCACCGAGACCGGGCTGACTCCTTTGGACGATATGAGCTATGCGGTAGCCGCCCGCCCGGAAGTGATCCGGGTGAGCTTGAATTTCAGCGGTCATCCTTTTGATGCTGGTACACCGGGTGACGAGGAAAAAAAGACCCGGGTCTCGCCTGATTCAGTGGTTATCTTCAAGGCGGTGGACAATGCCGGCAACGTCGTTTTCAGCGCCGAGATCAGCTCGACCCCCTGGCTGAAGACCATGAACGGCGATGTACATTCCAACCGCAAGGTCATCATGTTCAATACACCACCTGCGGACAACGTCGCCTATATGGTCTCGGCAGCCGACAGCATCGTGAACATGACCAGTGAACGCGACTGGGTGATCCCCAACTATCCTGCCTACCTCGAAAAGCTGGACTGGCCGCCGCTGGATTATGCCATACTTGTCAGTCGGGCGCAGGGAGGCGGTGCGGTGGATGACGGCCACGGGGACGGTGGCGTGATCGCAGACGGGGTGAGCGACCTGGACTATTTCCTCGACTCAGCCAATAACCGTTTCGATGATCAGACGGTCTACTACAAGGACGGCAATCTCACGATCGGGAACGGAGGAGGTTATGAAGGGGTTGCCAGCAACGGTGCGGCCACTATAGTCGTGGACGGCGACTTGAGCATCAACGGAAATTTTGTCCTGAACGGTGGCGGGTACATGGCCTTCCTCGTACGCGGCAATATCAATATCAACGGCAACGTCAGCGAGATCAGGGGCACCTATACCGCCGATTTCATCCCGGAGACGACCAACGGGGGGCTGATCAACACCGGGGATGATTCGGCGAGCCCGATCCAGCTGGTGATCGCAGGCCAGCTGATCGCCCGGAGCGGTTTTATTTTCAATCGCATCTTCACTGGCAGCTTTGACGGTGGCAGTTTTGTCAATGAACCTTCGGAGCTCGTGATCTACGATCCGCAGGTCATCATCAATACCCCTCCCGGGATCAAAGAGTTTCCCAGCCTGGGGGCGTGGCAGGAGGTCAGGCCGAAATAATCTATTGGGGGAGTTGTATGGGGGGAGTTAACGGGTTTCCTCCTACGCTGAAGCAGCTTCCTCTTGCGCCGGAACGGCTTCAAAGGACGAGTCGGAGGACAAGGGCGGGTTAACGGGTTGGCGAGTTCATTGATTTCAACTCGTTAACTCGCAACTCGTTAACCCGTTAACCTCTTGTCTTTTGCGGTATACTGACAGTGGATGTTTTGAGAGAGGAACTGTGGTGCTGGACGAAGAACACATCTCGAACATACTTGCCGAAACCGGCGAAAAGCCTTTTCGTCTGAACCAGATCAGACGGTGGGTCTATACCCGGGGTATGGTTGATTTTCATCAGATGAGCGACCTTTCGGCGGCGCTCAAGGAGCGCCTGGCAGCGGAGATCAAGCCACTTTCGCTTGAGATCAAGACGCGTCTGACCAGCCGCGACAAGAGCACGGACAAACTTGCGCTGCTGCTTCATGATGGCCAGATGATAGAAATGGTTATTCTGAGAAATCTGACCGGTCGGGTGTCGGTCTGCATCTCCTCCCAGGTCGGCTGCGCGGTGGGCTGTGCTTTCTGCGCGACCGGACAGGGTGGCATCTGCCGTAATCTGACGGCGGAGGAGATAGCTGACCAAGTGCTGCTCGCGAGAGTTTTACTGAAGTCGGAAGTCGGAAGTCGGAAGTACGAAGTAGGAAGTACGAAGTCGGAAGTCGGAGGGACGAAGGAGACATTGCCGTCCAATGTGATCATCATGGGCATGGGTGAGCCCTTCCTCAATTATGATGCGATCGTACAAGCTCTTGACCTCGTCAACCGACGGCTGAATATCGGCGGCAGACGGCTGACCGTTTCGACAGTGGGCATCGTGCCGGGGATCAGGAAATTCGCCTCAGAAAACCTGCAGGTCAATCTGGCGGTTTCACTTCACTCGGTAGATCCCGAGGTGCGCAGTTCTCTCATCCCGATCAATGATACCTATCCGCTGCCCGAGCTGAAGGCGGCTGTTGAGAACTATATCGAGCTCACGCGCCGCAAGGTCTTTTTCGAATACATCATGCTGTCCGGGGTCAATGATTCCTTTGCCGATGCGCAGGCCCTGGCTGCCTGGCTGCCGGAGGACCTTTCCCATGTCAATCTCATCCGCTACAATCAGGTCGCAGAATCCGAATTCGCTCCGAGCTCCCCCGAGGTGATAGCAGGATTTCAGAAGATCCTTCAGGACAAGGGTATTCCGACCACGCTCCGGCATC
>MNZT01000045.1 GCA_001873755.1 Candidatus Wirthbacteria bacterium CG2_30_54_11
ACTTAATAACTAAAATAAGTATAATTGTAGAATTATAATTAATAATATTGTATAATAATAGACCACCTCTCCATACAGGGCAGAGAGTTGGTCTATTTTGTTATTAACTGAAAGGCATCAGTCGAAAGACCGATTGGATTATCACCGGGGACATGTATGCCAGGTCAAACTTGATGAGCGACGAAGAATTCGGACAACCACCGGAAGAAGAAACCCGGATACTCGAGCAAGCATGCAGCAGGATCGAGATATTGCTCGCTGATGCGTGTTTGGGTATAGAAACATGCTCTATCTCCGAGGTCATCAACATAGCCGATAGAATCGCAGCCATTCCCAGTAAGGTCACACTTGAGTTAGTGGAACCCTTGGCGCAGATCGAACATCGTTCGGTCGCCCAAAAGCAATTATTAGACGGGGTTAGGCATTTATTGATACGGCATCTGATCATGGTCCTACATGATCTGAGCCGAAACGACAGTACCAATACCCTCGATCAACGCGCGCGTTTCCTCTTCATCATTGAGCGCTGCTATCCTGGATATCATGATTGGGGAAATCCGTATAACTACGACAAGTTTGACGCCCAGGTATTGGATCGGCTCACAACGCTGCTGAAGGAAGCAGACGAGATTGTACCTGTTGAGAAAAAGCATGTCCCTGATTTGCCGGTCCTGGCAGAGAGGTTACAGCCCGAAGTAAATGAGGATGTTCGCAGCATGCTCACAGGCTGGGAACACCTGGATGGGAGTGGTCTCGTTCAGAAAGCGCGAGAGATCGTCAGATATCTCATCGATACTGCCGATAGGATCACGGGTCGCCAAACTAGAGATCGAGTTCCAGACGATAGAATCGAGGAGGCCCTCTGGAGCGAACAGAAAGTGGACTGGGGTTCTGGTACGCATAATGCTGCAGCGCACTGCATAGGCGAGGCTCTGGTTCCCATATTTGGAGATCTATCAAACGCAGAAGAAGGGACAAAGGCACTTTTTCTGTTGTCCTCATCGCTTCCTCCGTCTGTTGACCTTTTAAAGAACTGTCCGGGGCTGGCGCGTATAGTGAGACGTCTGAGTATCCAGTGTTCCAGTACGGAAGCGGTCTCCATGACGCGATCCCTCGCATGGGATAAATCGCGTTCAGATCACAGGGAACGTCTCGCAAGTCGGAGGGAGAAATGGGATAGATATGTTATCAGCAATGGGAGCATCGCGGAGGCCACCATTGATCTGTTGGAATCCTATAGCAGACAAGACCTGGACCCTGAACATTTAACCAATATCTGCTCTGAACTTCGACAACTCTTTGCCCATATCACGTGGGGTCAATTGCTTGAAGACGCACGACAGCATGAAAGTTACGAACAAATCATGCGCAGTAATAGGTTTCTTTCCGCTGAAGCATCTAACCTTTCTGCTGCTGAAGCATACATCGACCTGTTTTCCCTCTCTGACCGTTCTATTGCCGAGACACTTCCTGAACTATTTATCCATCAGAAGGATCACAAGGAATTTGTATCTCTGATTCAATTTTTTCGGGCAACAAATCCATTTGCAGGGCTGGAACTCTGGTATCAGGATGTCATGGATTCTCAAGATGCCGCGGAAATGGCCAGAGGTGCGTTCATCATGTTCAATACTGAAAATCCGTTCCTATTCATCCATCCGGATATCCTGATGGTAATCCAGGAGGTATTCGAACATCATGGACTTTGGTCAGCGCTGGATGAGCAAGCCAGGGTCAAAGTGCAGCGATCCCTCAATGAAATATTTTTTGCGGCGTCGACTCAGACCCACAACGACTGGGGATATGCGAGCGATGCCTGCAGCGGTTTCGTCCAGGCACTGGGAAGTACTATCCCGGTCCGTGACAGCACAGTATCTCACCTGCTGGTACAGGATATCGCCAGGTTCTGTGAGCATGACCGCTGGGTAATGCCACCCCAGGCATTTCAATGGGAACTTGAACTCCGGAAATTGTATCCTGCACTGAAGGACGGTACCTATAGTGAACTACTGCAGCAATTCTATGCTGAGCATCCGGAAGGACTCTTTGGATATTTTCAACGAGTGAACATTGTCATCACAGCCGAAACACGAGCCTTTGAGATCCGAAATTTGATCCGCGAGTTCGAGGAGACAGAAATTATCAATCCAGAGACCGGGGAACGGAAGGAGACATTTCTGGTCATCTGTTCTGGTCCGCCTTCGACCTATGAACTCGCGATCGCTAAATTGAAACTCGAAGGTATAACCCTGATCACCATCGACCAGCATGATCTGGCCGCTCTGGATGCTATTGTGCTCAATCTACAGAATGAGTTAACTCCCGGTGATCATTCGATATCAACGAATAAAGGCGGGATCTCAGGAGTGAATCTACGGCATATCCAGGGTAGACTTCCTGAAATTTTCAGTTCGCTGTTGACGCCCGGTGCGATCAACTGGCCTGACGTCGCTGCGGTTATTGACCAGAGAGGCGGGCTGCTCTATCTGCCGGCAGCGCAGCAGATCAAGTATCTGCAATGGCTCATGGAACGTGGTCTTGCAAATGACGAAAGTGCTTTGCATCTCTCGAGAGGGCTGGCCGGGAACCTGCTGATCAGCATGGAGTACTTTTTTGGGGCACAGTACGACCCTGATCTAATTTGTCACTGGAATACCGATTTTCTAGAAAGTTCAATACGGGAAAATTCTTTGTGGATTAATTCAGTGTCCCTCTACAGCATCAATGAACTCCTTACTGGTACGCGAGACTCGATACCGGAATTTGATCAGGGACATGTCACCCTCGCCTCTGTCTCTATCCTCAGAGGATTGCAGCGTGCGATGCAGAGTTATAAGCCTGGATACCTCGATGCGGATGCGTCAATTACTCCACTGATGGAAAATTATATAGGAGATATGGACGAAGCAATCAGTTCGATACAGGCAGATCATCCTGATTTTGATACTGGGAAAGTAGAGCCGTATATCGCCGGGATGATCTGTTCATCGTATTATGCCGATTCACATGGTTTTCCATCATTCCCTGACACCAGATGTGATCTCTCTTCAGCGGAACGTGGCATGCTCATGTATGTAAAGGATAATATTGGCCAAATATGTCGAGAGATCATTCCCTCGTTTCTCGCTGATGCGGGGATCACGAATGAGTTACAGGCAATCAACATGCTGGCGTGCGTGCGTCCCGGACGGATCGTTGACTATCTGAGAAAGAGCATCGCTGAGCAGCGACCTTATCAACAGCAGGAATAGAGATGACTGAGGAATCTGCAACAACACAGGGCAATGACGGTTTACCAGAACGTTCAGGTGAACAGTCTCCAGTTGTCCTCCAGATCGAAGGGCTGCTTCGCGACTTCGAAAGCGATCTGTCCCCGGAGGGACTGCTAGCGCGATGTCAGCAGATCGGTGAACTCGTCAGATCTGGCGGACTGGAAGGCGATCCGTCAGCCTTGACCGCACTTGCTGATTCGCTATTACGCTGGTATCAGGGGATCGTCGCTACCGGTGAACCAATCCCGATCAGTTGTGCCTATCTGATCATTGAATTCCTAGCTGGATCGGTGGGAGGTGACTTTTTCAGACAGCCATCGTTGCAAGCGTGCAATATGTGCCTCGCGAGGAGCGGTATACTTCAGGAGACCAGAGAAAAGATCTTCGCGATAGAACAATTACTGGAAGATCAATTCAGGGTGTTGACCGATGTAAAGTCAAAACATCTGGAATCAGAATACAGGGCTGCGACCGCAGGACAGATCGGAGGCAGGGTCGCCAGTATCCTGGAAAAACAGGAGCCAGCCAGAGCCCGGCCCCGACGGAAGGCACAGGGTATCGAACACAAGTGCAGAGCATTGGAAGCGCTTTATCGCTCACTGACCTGGGGGGATGTGCTCTCTGATCTGGAGCATGAATACAAAGGGCAAGTCAACGATCGTGAAAACCGTTCCCCAGCGCAATATTTCGGTGAGGTGATAGTGCGGCGTGGTTTGACAGGTGTCTCGATCGCGGACTCCCTGCCTGAGATCTATATGAATAGTGGCGAGAACGGTGATCATGATTGTACTATTCTCATCAATCTGCTGCGTGAGTCCCATCTCTATCAGGGGATTGGCAGTTGGATCAAAAAGGAGATAGAGGGAGGAGAGACAGATCAGATCGTCGAGGCACTGATCGTCCTGTTCAATACGGAAAACCAGTTCCAGTTCATCCATCCTGATGTAAAGCAGATCCTCGATCACCTGATCGAGAAATATCGGAATGTGGTACCGGATGATCTGCCTTCGGAGGCGCGGCTGAAAATGGAGCATTTTCTGCAGGAGACATTTTTTGCGGCATCGACCGATACGATCAATGACTGGGGCTATGCCCGGGATGTCTGCGCTGAGTTCGTCCATGCCCTGCACGATCCTGTCGTCGGTCCTCTACTCTGGCGGGACTGCGTGGACTACTGCGTCAATGACCGGTGGCTCTATCCTCCGTTCCTGTTCCAATTGAAGATAGCGCTGGCCCTTGAGTTCCCTGACATGCCGGATACGGCTGATCTCCTGGCACTTCTGAAGCGGTTCTATGAAGAGGACAGAGAGGGAGGCTTGCGGGCATTCATGGGTACTGTCAATATAATCATAACCGCTAATAGCCGGCAATTTGAGATCGAAGAACCGGACAAGACGAGAGAGGATATCGAACGCGATCCAGAAGAAATCATGGTCGTATTGTTCAGCGGCTCTCCTGGTATTTCTATCCAGACCGCTGTGGGAGAAAAATTTCATCGTCTGATCACGGTAGACCGGGAAGATCTTCGGCAACTGCAACCGTATCCGGCAGGCCGTGCCCTGCACCTGGCAGTTGAGACTATTCCAGGGTATGCGATGATGGCCGAACCGCAGGGAAAGGCACCGGATGACCTGCGTCATGAACATAGGGAAGCGACACTGCCCGGAGAACTTGATAAACTCAATGACATCCCCTGGGGTCTGGTCAGGAGGGTCATCGATCAGCGCGGTTCTTTGCTCTATCTCACGATCAAAGAGCAAAGAACCTATCTCACCTGGCTCATCGGAGCATTGAAGAGCAACTCCGGAGCAGTGCTGGATCTGGCCAAAGGGCTGTCGCGTTGTCTGGGGATCAATGCGAGGATCTGTTTTGCAGATGGGCAGGTAGCGATCGAAGATCTGCAGACGACGTATCCCTTTGAAGGCAGTGCGCATTCACTCAGTGAATCTTTAGGCCTGGAAGAGCATTTCGCCTCCTTTGTCAATATGCCGGACTATCGATTGTATTTCATGAGCCATATCATGACAACTGCACTGGATGCTGTACTGTCAGCACATGGAAATGAATTTACTGACTATTCTTCACCTGGGATCTACAGACATACGATGGAGCCGCAGACATGTATTTTGGAAGAACCCCGGGAAAAGAATAAGGATTTGAACGAAGAAAGAATGATCTCCATAATTGCAGGTATTATTTCAATGGAATTGTATGGCGATGCGGGCGAATTTCTTCCGTGCAACGAGACACTTTCGGTCACTGAGGATATGAGCGTCGCTGAGAGAGAACTGTTGAACCAATTCTTTGAAAAGAAGATAATGATAATATCAGCGATCCAACTGCAACTAGGCCGGGATAACGTGTCGAATTACCTTCAGGCTATCAATCAGCCCGGGC
>MNZT01000092.1 GCA_001873755.1 Candidatus Wirthbacteria bacterium CG2_30_54_11
CTACTACCTCAAAAAAACCAAAGGCAGATCTCATGTGGAGGCGCTAACGATCATCGGAAAAAAGGTGCTACGGATTGCCTATTATTGCCTGAAAACTGGTACATCGTATGATCCAACTATCCTGGCTCAGCAGATGGATTTGCTCTCGCCCTCGATGTCTGCTTCTTGACTTTTCCCTTTAACAGGCATTCCCGTGAAAACGGGAATCCAGAAAAGAAAAGAGAAAAGATGGATCCCCGATTCCCCCTTCGCGAAACGCTTCGGAGGATAAACGGGTCGGGGATGACAAACTCGTCAGGAAAGTCGTTGAATGAATTGCTGTAGTATCGAATACGCTTGTTCGAGCTGACTATTTTCAATGCATTCCCGTGGGGTATGCGCGGTCGAGACGTCGCCGGGGCCGAATACAACGGACGGGATGCTGTATTGTTCATACAGAGCGCTGTGCGTCCAATAGGGCACAGTGCCTGTTTGACCGGCACCGCTCTGTTGGAGCTTTTCCAGCCAGGCCTTGTCCCCTCGATATTCCATGGCCGGGGCAAACGAGTCGGTGATGATCGCAGCGTTGAGCCCTGCGGCCTGCAGGAGGTTCGCGATCCAGGTTTTGACCTGGTCTTCGCTCTGCCCGGGCAGCAGGCGGACATCGATGTCGAGCGCGCAACCGGCTGGCACCCGGTTCAGGGCATCGCCTCCGGTGATCTTGACCACGGTCATGGTTGTGGATCCCAGGAGCGGGTGAGGAAGCGCAAACGAATCCTTCTTCTGTTCGAGAAGCTGGATAAAGCTGGACGCTTTTTCGATGGCATTGATCCCGAGCGAAGGTTTCGAGCTGTGCGCTGCCTGCCCGGCAAAGTCGAGATGCAGGTGCACCGCGCCTTTGTGTGCGGTCATGATCTGCAGCTGGGTTGCTTCGAGCGCAATGGCGAACTGCGCTTTTGGTATGAGCTTTTTTGACAGCAGGGAGTGGAGTCCCAGAGCGCTCACCTCTTCGCCGCCTGCGAATACGAAGCCGACCCGCGAGCAGTCTACTGTAGCCAGAAGCTCCAGACACAGCGCGATATTCACCTTGTCATCCAGGACACCAAGACCGTGCAGACTGCCATCTCTGTCAGTCACGGCAAAAGGGGCATTCTTCCATTCGGCAGTATCCCCCGGCGGGACGGTGTCTAGGTGGGCGTCCAAGATGACAGATGGCTGCTCGGGCATGAGCAGAATGCTTCGGCCATGCTCGCTGTAGTTTTCAACCGACAATCGATGCGTCTTGAGAGAACCGAGGCGATCGGCAAGATAGTCAGCCACCTTGATTTCCTCACCGCCGTATGATGGGATAGCCACTAGATCATTGAGGTACTGTTCGATCATGTCGCGCTCCGGGTGACGAGGAGATAGATCTGTTTACCTTCTGTGCAGCAGGCCGACAGGGCGAAGTGGTCGCCGGTCAGGAGGTGCTCGTTCAGATCAAGCCAGAGCTGATGATTTTTAGCCGGCATCCAGAAAGCGTGGCCGTCCGGAAGTTTTTCCCGGGCGATGGGATAGTGGCTGAGCACCGCTTCGGGCATGGAACTTTTCACCACGGTCGCAAATGGTTGTTCCGGAATCTTGGTTTTCAAGAGCAGGCTGTTCCGTCTGGTGTGGACAAATCCATACGCCAGAATACTCAGTTCGTGTGGAAGTTTCAAATACAGGTTGATCGAGCTGTTGTCCGTCTGGGCGATGAAGCTGAAGTACTGTTTGTCGCTAGCTGCCTGGAGCGCATAGCCGAGCGTGATGGAGGCGAGACCCCGGCCTTCATATTCCGGATCTACAAGCATGGTCCAGTCGTGCGCGGTGTGAGGGTCCCAGATATTGCCGACCATGCTGAATTTGCTGACCGGCAAACCGTGAGAGAGAAAGCCGCCGGTGATGCCTGCACCGATGGTGCCGAAGTTGGCAAAGGTCCAGGCCGGGGCGGCCATTTTTTCGCCGTAGGCTTTTTCATTGAGCGCGATCATGTCCCGGGTGAATTCCTGACCCCGGTAGGTCGCCGGGTCGATGTACCGGATGGGAAAGGGAAAACTGCCGAGGTTCCATTCCAGCTGCGGCCAGCCGGCTTTGTTGGCCACGATGAAGGCTTCGAGGTCGAGTGACTCATATTTTTTCAGGTAATCGGGAAGCATAGGTTACTCCTTGGGTGGTTTTTTGGATGAAGCGATGACGGACTGCAGTCCATAGAGCTTGATGAATGCTTTGGCTTCCTCGCCGGTCCAGGATGCCCGCTGCGCGTAGTCGGCTACCTTCCGGTCGATGAGCGAGCAGGGCGAGGAGATCTCAACGGCGGCGCAGACGTTCTGACGGAAGCGCAGCTTTACCGTGCCGGTCACCCGTTTCTGGTTGGACTCCAGGAACGCCTGAATATCCTGCACGAGCGGATCGTAGAATTGGCCATTGAACACCATTTCAGCCCAGATAGCGTCAAGTGAAGCTTTCTGGTCTCTCTGTCTTTTCGTCAGCACGAGCTGTTCGAGCGCCTGATGTGCCTTGATGAGGGAAAGTATCCCGGGCGCTTCGAACCAGATCGCACCTTTGATGCCGACTACACAGTCGCCGATATAGTGGCTTCGACCGAATCCATGGGAGCCTGCTAGACTGTTGAGCGCCTTCAGTATCTCGTGGCCGGGGAGCTGCTTGCCGTTCAGAGAGACAGGGAGACCCTGCTTGAACTCGATTTCGGCATAGGTCTGCCCCGTCTGGGTGAGTCTGGTGAGCTCAAAGGTTTCATCCTTCGGCTCTTTGACTTCATCGATCTCTGAGCCGGAAGTGGTGACACCGAGGATGTTCTGGTTTTTCGTATAGCTGGTGTGCTTGGGCGGTATCTCGAACCCATGGTCCGTGAGGTACTTTTTTTCCTGGTCGCGCGTCAATGAGTGGTCGCGAATGGGTGCGAGGTTGGTCAGGTGCGGCGCGAGGATCCTGAGCGCGACGTCGATCCTGACCTGGTCGTTGCCCTGGCCGGTATTGCCGGTCACGACCGCTTCACAGTTCTCCTTAGTGGCATACTCGGAGAGCTTCTCTGCAATCAGGTACCGGTCCGAACACATAAGCGGATAGCTCTGCTGATAGAGACCGTTGGCCATGATCTGATACCGGATGATCTGGTCGTACATGGCTTCCTGAACATCAAGTGCGATGTGCTTGATAGAGCCCAACTTTAAGGCTCTCTCTTCGATGTCTTTCAGTTCAGCCTCGCTGAATCCGCCACTGTTGAGGGTCAGCGTGACGACCTCGTATCCCTTTTCCCTGAGGAACGGAACGCAGAAGCTGGTATCCAGTCCGCCAGAAAATGCGACAAGTGCTTTTTTCACGATCAACTCCCTGCTAAGTGAACAGTTGATACTATCTTAGGCTTCAAACAGAAAAACCAAAAGTCCCATGATGCTCCAGAGTCTGTTCTCTGCCTGCTGAAATACGAGAGAATCAGGATGGTGGAGCATCCCGTCGCCGATCTCGTAACCCACATGAGCCGGGAGGTCGTGCATGATCCTAGCATGTGGCGGAGCCAGGTCGAGCACGTGCTGGTTCAACTGATACGGCAACATACTCTTGATCGTTGCTTTCTGTTGTGCTGTGGCATGCGATTGATAGTATTCAAGGTTGATCCAGGTGTCGGTATAGATCACGTTTGCGTCTTTTACCGCTACTTGCACATCATCAGTTTCGAAGTACCAGGGAGAACTAGAGGTAGCTTCGGTATGCCAGACATCGATGCTTTTCTCGTCCGTTCCTCCGAGTCCAAGGGTGATGGGAATGCCAAGCTTCACGCACAATTCCGAGAGAGAATTACTGACGTTGTTGGCCATGCCGAGATAAGTGATATTGACCTGTTCCCAGCTATTGAACGCTTCCCAGATGGTCATGAGATCCGCCAGTGCCTGACAGGGATGGTATTTTTCACAGAGTCCATTGATCACTGGTGCCTGGCTGCCCGCGGCGAGAGTGAGGAGGTCGGTATGGTGCAGGAATCTTGCCAGGATGACATCCACATAGCTGCCGAGCACCTGTGCTTCGTCCTGCAGGTCGGTCAAGGTGAAATTGGTATTTTTCCAGTCCAGATACATGGTGTGCCCGCCCAGCATTTTCATGCCCATCTCTGCAGAGCATCTCGTTCTGGTCGAGGTTTTCTGGAACAGGAGGGCTAGTTTCTTGCCTTGAAGTGCCTCTGTAAATGCTTGCGGGGTCTGTTTGATCCTCAGTGAGAGGTCGATGATTATTTCCAGGTCAGATTTGGAGAGTGATTTGAAATTCATCAGGTCGTGCATGGGGTACCTCTAAAGTTAGGTGAAGAATAGAAACTACGTGTGCAGCACAACGTAGGTGTCGACGGTACCTGCGGCGACGCGGCGAGAGAACCAATATGTCGTTTGTGTCGGTATGCATGAAAGTTACCAATTGATAAAAAATAAGTACAAAAAAATCCTTCATCCCGTAAAAGGACGAAGGATTAAATTCTTCGTGGTGCCACCTTGGTTCCCCTTCGTAGCTTTAGCGAAGAAGGGCTTATTTGGTCTGCCTGTGCGGATGCTGCGGTTTCAGAATGGTGGCTGCCGGGGCTCTCACCCTTTGTTTCCCCGGTCGCTTGGTTCAACCTTGGTTCCTACTTCGGCACATCGTTCCCGCTTTGACGATTCAGCGAGGTGAGCGCGAACGATTGTGCCTCGTCATCCAGGCGATATTCAGTTGATACTAATAGTATATGAGCGAAAGCAGATTTTTGTCAAAGTTGGAAAGTCGTAACAGGAGCTGAACAGATACTCTTCGTGGTATAATAAGTACAATATTGCTTTGCTTGTTTTCAGTTGGATCGTGTCATGATCACTGAAATATTCCTATCAATCAAACGCAGGAGACCTGATGAGCGAAACGAAAGTTTTTCGTGTCCCGACTATGGGACAGCGTATCCGCAGGTTCCGTGAGCTCAGAGGGATGACCCAGCTGAACATGGAAGTTGCCCTGGGTTTATCTTTCGGACATCTGTCGCGCATTGAATCCGATCATGTCAATCCAGACAAAGAAACCGTGACGAAGATCGCAACCGTTTTGAAACTGCGCACCTGCGAGTTGAACTATCTCCTCGGAGTTACGGTGAAGCCGGCTTCCCAGGAAGAGATAGACGCGGCGATCAGCGAAGTCAAACCATATTTTGAGAAAAAAGGCGTCATCGCGTATCTCCTCGATGAACGGTGGAGATATGTGGCATTTTCTCAGAGCTTCATTAACCTGTTCATTGGTCGTGAAAAAACAAACATTGCCTTACAAAGGATTCTTGGTTGTCCGTCACCTCGAGTTCTTTTGGATGCGGGATCAGGAGCAAGCAATACATTCTCTCCAGATTCTCATGAACAGGTCCTAAAAACACTACTTCCTTACTACTATTCTCAAAATAGTTTTATGATAGGAGATCATTTTTTTTTAGATACTGCTAGGTTGGTTAAGAATTTACCGAAGTACAAGCAGTTTTGGACTGACCTTGAAAAGGGTCAGTTTGATACTAGTTTTATTCCACAAGATCATCGAATTGAATATTTTTTTATCGACAATCATACAATAAATGCTCAGTTTTCCCGTGAGCCTCTTATGACCAACTCCCGTTTCGAGATGCATGACTATCAGTTCCCGAAGAAAGATCTGGAACGACTCGACAAAACAGGGATGCTCTGAAGTTTTTGTTCTTTCCCCCACAGTCTTTTCCAGTCAAGAGATGAGCCTCAAAAGTAGAGGGGAGTCAGA
>MNZT01000087.1 GCA_001873755.1 Candidatus Wirthbacteria bacterium CG2_30_54_11
GAGTAGACAGATCATTAAACACCAGCGCTTTCCCGTCCTCCCATCCGAAGTGACCTGCGATGACCGCACTGCCAGCCTCTCCGGGACGTGGTCCGGGGTGGAACCAGGCAACATCGTTCGTTTCCTTTGGCGTATCCATGGCTCCGGCAGCCGTGAGACCGACTGCTTCTACGGCCGCATCTACCCGGATGGAGGGGATCCTGAGCCGTACCGGGAGGCCCGGGGCCGCTGGGACCGGCAAAGCGGAATTTTCAACGGTTATCATGGCCGCACTATCGACACCGGGCAGACCGAGGGTCAAAAAGATGATACTCAGGGAAGAGAATTCGATCCCTGCTATGACAATTACCAGTAATGTCCATTTCAGGAATGTTCTCGCTCTCATGGCTGGTACTAGAATGTCCGTCTGGTCAGAACTGCCGCCAGCGAGGCCGAGACCACCAGCAGGAGGCTGGCGAGCAGGATGCGGTCAGGTGGATTCAGGTTTCCTTCTGGAGCGATACCCGTGTTGGGCAGGGTCGGGGTGATGGTCGCACCCAGGACAGCAGGCACAACAGGGACAGGGGAGTAAGTGTTGGTCACCGTGCAGGTCACATCCTGGCCAGCGGCCAGTACGACAAGGCCATTTAGGTCACAGGCGCCGTTGAAGCTGCGCACATACGAACTGTTGGCTTCTTCACTGATCACATAGGTGCCGGCCAGTAGTGAATACTCGGTACCGGGCGAAGCAGTTCCTGCCGCTGGGCTGCCGACGACATCAGTACCGCCAAGAGTCACATGGAGATTAAAAAGATCAGCCGTAGCCGTACCGCCTCCCGTATTCACCACTTGCTTGATCAGGTGCAGAGCAGCAGGAGTAACAGATGCCGGTGAGTATGTGTTGGTCACCGTGCAGGTCACATCCGCACCTGAGGTGAGGATGATGGTCCCATTGAGATCGCAGGCTCCGTCGAAACTGGTGATATACGAAGCATTGGCAGTTTCGCTGACCACGTAGGTACCGGCTGCGAGAGAATACAGCATCCCGGGTGAGTCAGTTCCTGCCGCGGGGCTTCCGGTGACATCCGTACCGCCCAGCGTCACGTGGAGATCAAAAAGATCGGCTGTGGCTGTACCTCCGCCCGTATTCACCACCTGTTTGGCGATATGCAGGGTTCCAAAAGCTGCCGAGCATATGGGAACTGTGATGGTATTTGAATCAGTTGTCACCGTGCCGCCTGCGGCCAGAGCTCTTCCGCTCCAGGTCGTGTTGGCTCCCACGGTGATGCCGGCATCGGTGATGATCGTGCCCACAAAGGTCGTATTGGCAGCAAGCGTGGCTGCTTCGGACGACGTCCAGAACACGTTGCAGGCAGAGGCACCGTCCAGGGTGACGATGGCATTGGCGGTCGAGGTAAAAGCACCATCAGGTCTGAAGATAAAGGTCCCGCTGCCGCTCAGGGTCAGCAGCCCGCCGACATCCATGGCTCCGGCACTGCAGTACACTCCGGGGGCATAGACGCCGATGGTCCCGTGGGTCGCATCGGTTGAGAGGTCGATCGCTCCGGGTGCAAAGGTGTAGGTACACGCCTGAGCATTCAGTCCTGCCAGCGCATTCCCCTGATCAGTGATAGCGGCAGGATACGGTGCGCCGGATCCATAGTACGGATGAACCCCGGCCGGAACCACTGCCGGAGCAGTCGTGAACCCGATATTACCGGTGATGATGGTGCCGGCGGTCGTGTTGGTGTAGGTGCTGCCGAGGATGGCATAGGTCGTGGCGGATCCGAGAGACGGTGTGGTTGCTGCCAGTACCGTGACCGGACCGGTGAGGCTGAATACCAGAGAGATGATCGCCACAAATGCTGTAGTATGTCTAGTTGATCTGAACATGGGTCACCTCCTCGGTGTTGCTGGTATCAATTTGTTCTATGACTAAGTGGAATGTTTTTGAGATGACTGAGGACGTACTATAGCTGGCGGTAGAGAACAAAGAAACGCTGTACATGGCCGCCAGGCAGGACGATCTCATGCAAGCCGGCTGATAGGAGATCGTGAAATTGTCTGAGCGCGGTCTGGCACGGCCAGGGGGTCTTCTGCTGTCCCTGATTGCTTGACGTACAGTTGTCATTGTTCCCTTTCTTTCATCTGATTTGATGGTCAGAAGGTGCCTAATTGCGCATCAGCATTCTGCTGATGATGAGGACGACCAGGGCACCGCAGACGGCGACGAAGATCGACTTCAGATTGAATCCAGTGACGGAGACACCGAAGAAGGTCTTTCCCAGATACCCGCCTACGATAGCTCCGAGGATACCGAGGACGATCGAAGCCACGATGCCACCTTTGGCTTCAGGGCCTATGAAGTTGGCGATGCTTCCGACGATGAGGCCAAAAACGATCCAATAGATGATGCCCATGACAATATCCTCATAAAAATGATCGGTCAGTTGAATAGATTCCGTACGTTCAGGTATTGTCGACAGTTTTTTCAACCTCTTCCTGATCCGTGGGTTTCACCAGCTGGAACAAAGCCACGAGCCCGTAGGCGATGACGGCATAGACCGCCATGGCGATGAGAGTGGACCATTCGATGATCATCCTGGAACTGACCGTGGCTCCGACTATGCCGGAAAACGGCAGAGCAAAGGGGTTGGAGACCGCATAGATGAGGCTGGTAAATCCGCTGTCCGCATTGGCGCCCAGCATTTTGAGCAGGATCCTGAAGCCGAGGAGTACTTCGATGATCCCCAGGATGTACCAGATGACCTGGTACGTGCGGAAAATCGCTTTTTTGGTCTGGTACACCCTTTGGGGTGATCCGGTTTCGACCTGGGGCACCACGCCTCTGGTCCTCTGGATGGTCTGCTGGGTGGTCGGGGTAGAAACGGTTGTCTGTTCCCGGGTCTGGGTCTGCAGGTCTAACATGGTATTGCCTTTACTAATAAGATAATTGAAGGGACGAAAACGGTTTGATCCCTTTTTTGTTTTTTTCATCCGGGCGCTAGTGGACCAAACCGTTTTCTATGGAGGCGGGCGATGCTATTTCGTTTTCACTGATCTGATCGCATTCTTGACCTCGTGATGCAGAGAGTCGTTGGCTTTGTCTGCTGCTTTTTTGGCATCTTTTGTCCCTGCCGTGATGTTCTTTTCGATTTCACCTCTTTTCAACTGTGCCTGTTTCTTCACATCGTGCAGGACGTCTTTTGCCCGGCTCTTTACCTTGCTGACAGCTCCTTTGAGCTGGGCGCGGTTCGCTTGATCGTTCATCGCCAGGACACTTGCGGCTACCATTCCCGCTCCGACCACAGCTCCTGTGACCGCTGCAGTTACCGGGTTTATGCCGTGTTTTCCTGTATCCTGTTTTTTCTGATCGTGATTAGACATTGGAATCTCCTTTGTTCGTTTGTGTGAGTGAGAATGTTTGATGGAATCGGCGTCCGAGGTAGATCAGGGCGACCGCACCAGCCACGGCAGCTACGAGACTGTACAAATTTAAACCCGTGACATCATTCTGCCCAAAGTAGTTCATTCCAGACCCTCCTCCAAGTCCGCCGATTGTACCCAGAAGGATGTCTACTCCGATTCTGTGTGCACGCTTCGTGTCCATGGCCGCGATCCAGCCGGCCGTAATACCTATAGCCATCCATAAGAAAATATTCATAATCATGATATTGTCCCTTTTATGGTTTCAGCTTTCCTCAGGACCAGGAACTCCGGCAAATATCGGTTCAACGCCTTTTCTACCAGCGCCGTCAGGCTGAGGTCCTCGAGTACCGCTTGAGCTCTGGCGTGTTTGGCGATCTGGGGATTCATGAAGAGCGTTACCCGCTGTGTTTTTGTGGTTGCCATATTTCACACGCTACAAATATATTAAGTACTTCACACAGTACAACCAGTTGAAACATATGTCAAGCATATGATTATCCCGCGAAAAAATACTGTCTGGTTAGGGTGAAAGGAGCAGGGTTTCTGATCTGATCATTTAATAATTGTCAAGTATTTGCTCGACAATTATTAGCAAATAGTCAATAATTTACTTGACTATTTCAAGGAGTAACCATGGATACTAAAACGAGAAAGCTTGCAAGATTACAACTTGATACGACTTTGAAAGCCTTCAGGCCGTTGAAGTCGATTCCTGTTCCTGGAAAAGGCTGGATTAGGGCGATCAGAGATGTACTTGGGATGAGTGGTAGACAGTTAGCACATCGGATGGGTACGACAAAACAGGCGATAGATCTGATTGAACAGGGCGAAGTCAGCGACGCTATCACATTCAAATCTATGCAGAACGCAGCCGAAGGTCTAGATTGTGTCTTTGTCTATGCCTTGGTTCCGAAAATCAGTCTGGAAGAGACAGTATTAGATCAGGCACGGCAGAAGGCGATTCAACGACTGAAGCGGGTGGATTTGACTATGTTATTGGAGAATCAATCGCTTTCAGTTCAGGAAAAGAAAAAGGCTCTAAACGACGCTGCTGATGACTTGCTCAAAGTCCAGAATAGGACGCTTTGGGATGAATAAAACAACAATAAGCGGTACAACGCCATTATCCCCGGATGAAACAGCAGGACTGAAACTGACCCACATCAGCACACAGGCCGAGCTGAATCGTTTTGAGCAGGATAACATCGCTTCGGCTCTCGATTGGGTTCAGAAGCGGAAGCCGAAAGATATTCTGAATGAATTATTCATCAAACTGTTGCACAAGAAAATGTTCGCTCTGGTATGGAAATGGGCAGGCAGCTTTCGCAAAGGCGACCAGAATCTGGGCATCTCCTGGTCTGGGATCCCTGTCGAGATCAGGAAGTTGTGTGATGATACCAGCTATCAGATCGAGCACAAGTCATATGAAACTGACGAGATTGCTGTTCGCTTCCACCACCGTCTCGTCCAGATCCATCCGTTCCCTAACGGGAATGGGAGGCACAGCCGTTTGCTGACTGACATCATGCTTGAATATGTGTTCCAGAGACCGATATTCACCTGGTGTGGTGCTGAATTGCGGAAAGCAGATAACCCTCGCAAACAGTATATTGCAGCGCTCAAAGCCGCTGACAGCGGAGATATCGGACCTCTACTTCTATTCGTTCGATCCTAGACGGATCGACACGAGAATGGATCCGAATTGATCGAGGTCATGCAGATGTGTCGGATGGAAGCAGGAAAGTTGAGACTGTTTCCTGAGAGACAATGGAGTAACTGCTGCCAGGGTAGGATTCGAGAAAAATTCTCGGTGTGGTAGTCTTTGCTCTAGTGTTCAATTTGCATTCATAAGCGTTCAGTTTGCCTTGTTTTTCCTCCAGAAGGTCGATCTCCTGTTGATCGTAGGTACGCCAGAAGAAATGGTTCGCCACAATCTGATGATGATCGTTCAGTTTGAGACGTTCAGAGATGCAATAGTTTTCCCAGAGCGCCCCGGCATCACTACGGAGCGGAAGGGGATTGAAATTTTGAATGAGTGCATTTCTGATACCCAAGTCCCAGAAGTAGATTTTTTTTGATTTGCTGATTTCTTTTCTCAGGTTGCGGCTGAAAGCAGAAAGATGAAAGATCACATAGGTTTT
>MNZT01000006.1 GCA_001873755.1 Candidatus Wirthbacteria bacterium CG2_30_54_11
TCTTTCAACCAACCATGAAGCTTCGAGAAAAGATCAAGGATCCCACAACAGGTAAATGCAAGAAGAAGTACTACCCAGCTCAAACCCCCTATCAGCGATTAATGCTCCATCCCAAAGTTTCGGAGTCCACCAAAGTCATGCTAAAATCTATCTATGAGCGGCTCAATCCCATCCAACTACAACGACAAATCAAGTCCAAACTCAACAAGCTACGGGACACCCTTCGGTAAGATTTCTTAATGATCTAACGCGGGGTTGAGACGAGAGGCGAGTGTGATATAATGCCGTCGGCATTTTGGTCATCAGAGTGGCGGCCTGGAGAAGAAAAGGACGTGCGGATTTTCAGGCGATCTGCCTGAACACATAGTATATATGTCCCGGGGAAAGAGTTTGGATATTCACAGAAAAAGAGAATTGCGCCAGGTGGGTTTTTCCCGGCATTTGGGTCATGGTTCCCAGTCGAGCCGTCCCGCAGTACAGCCAAAACAGCCATCCGTCCATGCCCGTTCAGCCCGCAAACGGACCAGCACCGCGAGGAGGATTTTCAATCTCTTCGTGCTTCTTGGGATTGCTTCTGTGTGCGGGATCATTGTTTTCCTGGGGTATAGATCGTACAAGGCAGTGAGCAGCATCATCGTATCGAACAGCCGAAGCGGGGAACTGCCGATTATCAGTGCCGAGAGCATGGATTCGCTGCCGATCATCAACTGGAAGAAGAAAAAAGAACGTATCAATATTCTGGTCATCGGACTGGACCGGTGGCCCAGGGAGTCGGCAGAGCTGGCGCGCACGGACACCAATATTCTGGTCAGCATCAACCCGGAAGATAGAAGTGTGGTCATGATCTCGATACCGAGAGATCTGGAGGTCCCCTATGAACAGAATGGATATACACAATATATTAAAATAAATGCCGTACATGTGTACGGCGGACTGAACGGGGCCAAGGGCAGCGGGCCGGCGGCGGTCAAACAATCTGTGAGTGACCTTCTGGGTATACCGATACACTACTTTGTACGGGTTGATTTTCAGGGATTTCGGAGCCTGGTGGATACGATAGGCGGCATCACGGTCAAAGTCGATAAACAGCTGTATGATTATGAGTATCCTGACGAGGGGACCGGGTACGATCCGGTCAAGATTGAAGCAGGCGAACAGGTGATGGATGGCCAGACCGCGCTGAAGTACGCCAGATCCCGTCATTCTACCGATCCTGCGCAGGCGAGCGATCTCGACAGGGCAGCACGACAGCAGAAGGTCCTGATCGCGATCAAGGAAAAAATGATTGCCACCAAATGGGATCTGATCACTGATCCGGTCAAACTCTCAAAGCTGCTCGACACTCTCAAAGATTATGTGCTGACCGATATCAGGATTGAGGAAATGCTGCAGCTGGCAGACCTCGCCAAAGAGATCGATACTTCAAATTCGAGAAAAGTAGTCAGCGTCGTCCTGGGTGCTCCCTACATCTATCACGAGGAACGAGCAGGTAAAGACTGGAGATTCTATCCCCGGGATCCGATTTTTCAGGATATTCATACCTTCGTATCCGAGACGCTGGACAACCCGTTCCTCGCGCAGGATATCGCGGCAGAAGGCGCTTTCGTCAGGATTGAAAACGGCACCACCTCATCAGGACTGGCCTCCAACCTCTCTCTGCTGCTGCGGACCAGCTACGGTATGAAAATGGATACTTCCCGGTCCGCCGGCCGGACAGACTATACGGCCACCGAGATACAGGTCATCAATAATAGTGAATTTCCCGCCACCCAGGCCTTTTTGGAAAGATACCTCGGTGTGGTTTCGTATGTGCCCTCTGAATTGACTGCCGGAGAAAAAGCTGACATTATCGTCATTGTAGGTTCTGATTTCGTTCCCAAATGATCGCCTCTGCGATCGCGCCCGGCCGGGGTGGCGGAACTGGTAGACGCAACGGACTTAAAATCCGTAGGGTCTTAATTGACTCATGCGGGTTCGATTCCCGCCCTCGGCACCAGAGCAACAAAAAAAGGGCATCCCTGAAGGATGTCCTTTTTGAATCACACAAAAGCGTGGTTATTTGGCGTCGATGGAGACGAACGTGCGGGGTTTCAGTTTGCCGTTGAAGTTCTTGACCTGTTTTTTCTTGAACGACACGACACCTTCCATCATGGCGTAGAGGCTGTCATTTTTTGCCAGTTTCATGTTTTCGCCGGGGTGATATTTGGTCCCGCACTGGCGTACGATGATCTCTCCCGCAGAGACGGTTTCACCGGCGTATTTTTTGATGCCCAGTCTCTGACCGGGACTGTTACGACCATTTCTGGTCTTGCCGCCTGATTTGATATGCGCCATGCTCAGCTCCTTTGAGTAGATTTTTCCAGGAGAACGATCTCTCGGCCGACGATCTGGTCCGGTCGATGGTAGATGCAGGTGCCGTCCTCAGTCACTTTTGCCCAGGCAGGGGAAATGATGCCCGGGAGCAGACTTGGTTGATTGTATCCAATTTTCTCGAGCCCGTCAAGGAGCGGCCGTATGATCGATATCCTGGTCCTCAGGTAGTAGGGACTTGCGATAGCGATCCTGCCTGCGGGCTTCAGGATCGGATAGACGGCAGCCAGCGATTTCTGATAGATGTCCCGAAGAGCCGGGATCTCTTTGGCGAGCTGGGCTTCGGTCGGAGCTTGGGAATAGAGCGTGCCCAGGTAGCCTTCGCTGATGATGGCGTCAAAAGAGCCAGGCGCAAAGGCAGAGGTCAGCTTTCTGGCATCCAGAGGGAACAGTTGAAAAGAGCGGGGAGAATTCTTCATGAATTTCCGGGTGTACCACTCTAGATTGATCTGACAGGAACGGATGGAGTTGCCGTTGATATCAGTTCCAACGACATCGTATCCCAGCCGCAGTGCTTCCTGCAGGATGGTGCCGCTGCCGCAGAAAGGGTCGAGGACGAGCGGCGCTTTTTCAAAATCCCGTTGCGGCAGAGCGATATTGATGAGCATCTGGGTCAGCTTGATGGGCATCATGCCTTCATCGCGGCGTCGGGAGGGCCTCCCTTCGTCTCTGAGCACATAGCTCTCGATATCCTGAACCGCGGTTGTCCTGGCCAGGAAGTACTGCTTCGTACCCTTGACGATCAGGATCTCAAAGGTATTGGTCGTCTGAGAGGTAAGGCCGTAGTGGAGCACCTGCGCAGAGCTCAGAGATTTGCTGTCTTCCTGCGGGAGGACATAGCGGATCTGGGAAAGGTTGCGCTCTTTGAGTTCTTTTTTGATGAAACGGCAGAGATTGCTTGCATTGACAGCATCGTCTCCATACACACTGATAGCAAAGGTCAGTTCTTCACCTGGCGTGGCGGTGGTCTGAAGATACTCAGCGATATGTACGGTCAGGTCGAGACGGGGATCTTCATACAGTGGCATGCGGTCAAATACCTCGGCGATCTTGATGATCCCCCCCAGGCGGGAGAGGTCAGGGACCGGATGGTCATGCAGTCCTTCGGATTCGTTTTTCAGTTTGTAGACGAGGCCTTCGCGGGTCACATCAACGATACGGTCAGCGTCGGCTGGCAGCGTGTGAGCGATCTCGGAGAGGGAAAGGACCGGGTGGGTGCCAAAGATGAAAAGGGCAGTATTCATGAAATTGACAAAACCTCGGGGTGATAAGTATACTCTCGATGTCGTTGGCTCGGAGCCTGATTTCAGCTCTCTTCTTAGGATATCATCTGATGACCCACAAACGAAAAACAAGTTCCCGGATGTTCTTTTCCATCCTGCTGGTCGCCATCATCGCGGTCATCATCGATTTCCCGACATACGCCTATGATTTTACTCTCTTTGGCAAACAATTCAAAGGCACTGTCCGCGGGCCGGATATCAATTTTCAAGTGCCGCTGGTGGGCTGGAAATTCAATAAAGAGCTCAAACTCAGAGAGGGACTCGACCTCCAGGGAGGGGTTCAGCTCGTCTATCAGGCTGATATGAAGGACATCGCCGTTGCAGACCGGGGCGAAAAACTTCAGGAAGTCGTGAGCAAGATCGACCGCCGGATCAATCAGTTGGGCGTGACAGAGCCGCTCATCCAGTCCAGCGTCATGGGCGACATCTACCGGGTGATCGTCGAGATACCCGGGGTGAGCGATGTCGAAAGCGCCAAGGCCCTGCTAGGGGCAACTGCTCAGCTGGAATTCATGGAGCTGAAGACATCGCTCCAGCCGGTCGTCACGACCAATGACCAGGGTGAAGAGGTCACTACGCAGCAGACCGTCGGCAGCTATGTGCCGGTCGGGCTCACCGGTACGGATTTTTATAAAGCCTATGCGCAGGTGGATACCAATACGACCAGCCGCACCTACAACCAGCCTATTGTCCGGTTTGAGTTCAAACCGGAAGCAGCTCAGGAGTTCAGCGATCTCACCTCGCGTCTCAATACCGAGGGCGGTGTGCTCGCGATATTTCTCGACGATACCAAGATCTTCGAGGGGAGGACCGAGCATATCACCGATGGCAAAGGACAGATCAGCGGCATCACCGACATGGCCGCCGCCAAGAATCTCACCATCCAGCTGAACGAAGGTGCACTGCCGGTTTCGATCTCCATCATGAGCGAACAGACCATCAGTCCCACCCTGGGCAGTGAATCTGTGCACAAGAGCGTCATCGCCGGCCTCATCGGCATCTGTGCTGTGGCGATCCTCATGATCTGGTTCTACCATCTGCTCGGCGTGATCGCCGTCGGCGCCCTGATCCTCTACACGCTTTTCACTATTGCACTGTTCAAACTGATACCGATTACCCTGACCCTGGCCGGGATCGCGGGCTATGTGCTGTCCATCGGGATGGCAGTCGACGCCAGCATCCTGATCTTCGAGAGGTTCAAGGAAGAGTACCGCTCCGGCAAGACCCTCGGCACCTCCATCGATATCGGGTTCAAAAGAGCCTGGAATTCGATCCGTGACTCCAACATTTCCAGCATCATCACCTGCGCTATTTTGTTCTATTTCGGCAGCGGCGTGATCCGGGGATTTGCGGTGACACTGTTCATCGGTATCCTCGTCAGCCTGTTCACTGCCATCATCGTCACCAGAAATTTCCTCGAGCTGATACTCGGTATGGAACGATTCAGAGATCCCCGCTGGTATGGTATAAAAAAGGACTAATCATGCAACGCTTCAATCTCATCGGCCTGCGCAGGTTTTACTACCTCTTCTCCGGTATCATGCTGGTACCCGGTCTGATCGCCCTTCTCGTCTGGGGTCTGAAACTCGGCATTGATTTCACCGGAGGATCGCTTCTCGAGCTACGTTTCGAACAGAGCGTCGAGGCAGCTCAGATAGAGACAGAGCTTTCGGCTCTTGGTTTTTCGGGCAGCAGCGTGCAGATATCCAGCGCTTCTACGGCCATGATCCGTACTCGTGCACTGGAATCCAGCACTGCGACCGATGCTTCGACGACTGACGCTGCTCAGACCGATACCACAGCTCCTGTCGATCCTGCAGTCGACCAGACGGCCGTCGATACGGCCGTCGATACGGCCGTCGATACGACTGTCGATACGACTGCTGATACAGCTGCTCAGCAGATACAGACCTCGTCCGGCACGGATGAAAAACGTACTATCATAGATGCTTTGATTGGGAAATTCGGGCCGGCTGATGAGGTCAGCTTCCAGTCCATCGGGCCGGTCATCGGCAAAGAACTGACCCAGAAAGCTGTATACGCGGTCCTGGTCGCTTCTCTCGGCATCAT
>MNZT01000084.1 GCA_001873755.1 Candidatus Wirthbacteria bacterium CG2_30_54_11
TGAAAAGGTTGATAAAGATAGGCAGCCCTCCCCTGAGTGCGGGAGTGGGGGCGTAATGCCCCCGAAACGGGATACGTGTGTCCGATGATCGGGAAACCGATCATCAAAGGGAAAAGGATGACGCCAGAACGCTCTAAAAAGCAGATCGTTTTGAATATTTGAGGACAATTACTACCATTTTTATCCTCGCATGATATTTTTTGATCTTTTTAGCAATAAATCGACAGCCCCAAATTGAAAGAGGCTGTGGAGTACTGCCGTAAGAACAAAGACACCATCAAAGCCTTTCTGGTGTACAAATTTGACCGTCTGGCACGTAATACGCTCGACCATCAGACCATCCGCGCTCTCCTCATCACCTATGGGACGCAGGTCATCTCAGTAACAGAACCGACTGACGACTCCCCTGCTGGCAGACTTCTGGAAACTATGCTTGCCAGCATCGCCCAGTTCAGCAATGAGATCCGGGGCGAGCGAGCCAAGAACGGCATGATGGAACGGTTCAAAAAGGGCTATTGGAGCTGGTATATCCCTGTCGGCTACCGCAAAAAGCACATTGAGGATGCCAGGGGCAAAATCATCGAAAAGACGATGGAGGTAGACCCGCTCAAAGCGCCTATGATCAGACAGGCTTTCGAAGAGTTTTCGTCAGGTCTGTTCAGTCTCAGACAAATGGCAGAACGCCTGGATGCCAAGGGACTCCGCTCGAATCTGGATAAACGCATCTGCCAGCAAAAGCTGTCCCATATTCTGCGAAACAAATTCTACATCGGGCTACAATGCTCGAAAAAATGGGGTCTGGAGATCCAGGGTCATCATGAACCTCTGATCTCTGAGCCATTGTTTTACAAGGTGCAAAGCGTCCTGGACGGTCATCGGACAAACAATTCGAGACAGATGCGCCAAAATCCAGACTTTCCCCTCCGGGGTGGATTCCTCAAATGTGGTCACTGTGGGAATCCCATGACTGGCAGCAGGTCAAAGGGACATAGCGCCCGCTATTCCTACTACCATTGCTATAATCCATCCTGCGATCATACAGCGATACCTAGAGCCGACTTGAATACCGCCTTTGAAAAACTGCTCCAGTCTATCGAGCAGACTGATGAGATACGGCAACGGTTCAGAGAAAAGGTAATGCAAGAATGGGAAAAACGCTACAAAACCCTCAATAAGCGCAATACCCAGGTACAGAAAGACCTCGACGAGATAGAGGCAGAGCGTAAGCGTATTGTCGCTCTGAAGGTCAAAGAGGTATTCGATGATGCGACCTATCAGGAGCAGATTGAGCAGATCAAAGAAAGAACAGCGTTGAAAAAACTCGAACTGCACGAGGGGCAGACCGACGAGTACAGCATCGAAACGACGATGATCTATGCAGAGCGCTGTTTAAAGGATATCCGCATACTCTGGTGCGACCTGAATACGGCACAAAAAAAGCAATTCCAAACGCTGATTTTCCCAAATGGTCTATATTGGGATTATCCAGGTTTTCGAACTGCCGATCTGGCGCCCAGTTACTTGGCTCTGGACGCTTTGGCACGTAATGATGAACCTCTGGTGAGCCGGGTGGGATTCGAACCCACGACCAATGGATTAAAAGTCCACTGCTCTACCGCTGAGCTACCGGCCCAAGGCAGTGCTTCGTCATCAGTTATCAGACATTAGGGATGGATGAAGAGCACAACGAGGTAAATTTTAACCTATCGAAAGCGTTTTATCAAGCTGGATATCGCGAGCATAAAGGGAAATGGTACCAGAAGCCATACGCGGGCAGGATCCAGGATGCGGGCTATCTGTGATTTGGTCATCAGGGTCGCCTGATCGCCGGCACCCATGAAGTGAATGCAGGACGTGATGATGATGAGCCCGGCCAGGAGGCCATAAGCACCGCCCATGAAGCTCTGGCCCAGTCCTGATCCGCCCTCGCCGCTGGGACTGATGTACTCGCCTTCGATGAAGAGAAGCAAGCCGAGAAAGACAAAAATGACAATTTTCACTATGAAAAGCGACATGTCCTGGTTGGCCATGCCTGTCTTCCTCAGAAAGCGGAAGACCTCCAGCCCGACCTCGTTGGCTACGGTGAGTGCGATGTAGAGCGCGATGAGGAGCGTACTGATCTTGTATTTACGGATGATGAAACCGAGGACTGCGCAACCGGCCAGCGCGAATGCGATGAGCGTATCCCAGGTCGGAGTGAGCATCTGTACCTCGCACTAGGGTGATATACCTGCCACGGATCTGACTGGCCTCATACTATCCACTTCGAAGGCGTAAATCAAGTACGCTAGAGCCCCATACCTTCTTTGACCTTATTCAAAAAACCAGAGTCAGAGGATCTGATATTTTTCCCGCGGGCCTGAGCGAGTTCCAGCAGGAGCTGTTTTTCCCGGATGGTCAGAGACTTGGGCACTTCGACGCGGATATGGACGATCTGGTCGCCGACGTGGGTACCTTTGATGTTCGGCACGCCTTTGTCCCGCAGGCGCATCACCTTGGTCGCCTCGGTGCCGGCAGGGATCTTCAGCTGGACAGGCCCATAGACCGTAGGCACCTCCACCTCGTCACCAAGCGAGACCTGCACATAATCAAGGGGCAAAGTGTAGTGGATGTCCTGTCCCTCACGGGTGAAATATTCATGTTTTTTGACCGTCAACGCCAGATACAGATCACCGGCGATTCCTCCCTTTGGCCCGGCTTCCCCTTCCCCGCGCAGACGGATACGGCTGCCGTTGTCCACGCCGGGCGGAATCCGCACGGTCAGCTCTGCCTGTACTTCCTGGATCGTGATTCCCTTGCACCTGGAGCAGCGCTGGCTGTAAGTCTTACCCTCGCCATGACACTCAGGACAGACACCCATCTGCATGTACGAACCGAACAGCGACTGCTGAGCATGGCGCACCTGACCTGAACCGTTGCAGCGGCTGCAGGTCGTCACCTTGGCATCCGGTTCTCCTCCGCTGCCCTTGCAGCGGGAACATTTTTCCCGGCGGTTGAATGATATCTTGGTCTGCGTACCGAATATCGCTTCCGTAAAACCGATCTCCAGACGGTATTCCAGGTCGCTACCCCTCTGGGCTCCACCGGGTCCGCCACCTCGCTCACCGCCAAAGAACATGTTGAAGATATCTCCGAACCCCTCAGCCCCGCCGCCCTGGAACTGAAAATCAAATCCGCCGGGAAAACCACCAGCGCCCTGGGGACCGCCGGCAGCGCCGGGATTGGCGGCATGGCCGTACTGGTCATAAACCGTGCGTTTCTTCGGGTCGGATAGCACTTCGTAAGCTTCGTTGATCTCCTTGAATTTTGCCTCATCCCCGCCGTCCTTGTCCGGATGATGTTTGATCGCCAGCTGACGGAACGCCTTCTTGATCTCAGTCTGAGAAGCCGTTTTTGACAGTCCAAGCACGTCATAATAATCGCGTTTATTGGGCATGATTCACCTAAGCTCCAAATCGTCGTTCTCGACCCTGATAGTCGAGTATGGCTGTATAAAAATCGTCTACGGTAAGTGCAGGCATGTATTTGGGCTCGAAGTACCATTCGCTGTAGGCCGTATGCCAAAGGAGAAACCCGCTCGTTCGTTCTTCTCCACTGGTCCGGATGATCAGGTCGGGCTCCACACCTTGGTAAGCGAGATACCGGAAAAACAGTTTTTCATCGATCGCATCAGGCGACAAAGTACCTTTTTTTACTTCCCGGGCGATCTCCCGCGCGGCCTGCACGATCTCGTCCCGGCCACCGTAGGCCATGCAGACATTGATGGTGAGCCGGTCGAAGTGTGCTGTCTCCTCTTCCAGTTCGTGTGCCAGCTTCTGGATATCATTGGGCATCAGGTCGACCCTGCCGATAAATCTGACCCGTGCCATTTTATCGCGAAACGTCTGATCTTTCAGGGCTTTTTTGATATACCGGGAGAAGAGGTTCATCATGAATCTGACCTGGCCCTGATCCCGGTTAAAATTTTCCGTGGACCAGACCCAGATGCTCAGCTCTCGGACACCCGCATCGAGCGCCCAGGTGAAGAGCTCTTCGCTCTTCTCCGCACCTTTCACATACCCCTCTTTCAGCGGTAGATGGTGCTCCCTGGCCCAGCGCCGGTTACCGTCCATGATCACACCCACATGTGCAGGGATCCGGTCGGGACGGGAACGGATCTGCTCAAGTTTGGTTGTGTGCTTCACCGTCTGCCTCGACCTAGGACTTAGCCTTTGCCTTTTTCGCGACCTTCTTCTTGGCTTTGTGCTCGAGATCCTTCTGCTTATCGTCGGATTCGACCATGACAGAGAAAGCACCTTCGATACCCTCACCGATCTTCAGGGTGACGGGATGAATGCCGAGGGTCTTGATGGGCTCGGAGGTGAACTTACTTTTATCAAAGGACACATCCTTGTCCTCAAAAGCTTTCTTGGCGTAAGCCGTAAAAGCCTCTGCGATCTGAGCAGTGGTGATGGAGCCGAACAGATGTCCGGTCTCGCCGACTTTAGCATAGAGGGTGATCTGCACGGTGCTGACAGTCTCCGCCAGATGAAGCATATGCTCCTTGCGTTTTTCCTCACGGCGGGCCCGGGCTACGGCCTCTTCTTTGGACTGTTCCTCCATGGCCGGGGTCGCGAAAACCGCCAGCGCCTGAGGGAAGAGGAAGTTGCGGGCATAGCCATCCTTCACATTCTTCAGCTCACCCTTTTTGCCCAGAGAGGGTACATCCTGTTTCAATATAACCTTGATCATTCATTCTCCTAATTTATACAAATATCAGCTTTGAGCTTTGAGCGGTGGGCTGTGAGCTTTTGTGTCCACCCGATTGAGCTCATCGCTCAAAGCTCAGTGCTCACAGCTATTCGTGGCTTGCCAACCGTAGCAGTGAATCAAGGTAGTGCCCACCGTCGCCAAATGAGCTATGGTGGGCAACCTTCTGCGAAGGTTGGTGCCGAGAGAGGGAATCGAACCCTCACTGGATCGCTCCAACGGGTTTTTGAGACCCGCGCGTCTACCAATTCCGCCATCTCGGCATGAAGGTGAAGGTTTCCCTTCACCTCAAAAGATCTAACTGTTCATGCCCAAAAAGCTGCGGGCTTTCTGAAAGCCGGGAACCCGGAGCTTGAGTGCGGAGACGACAGACTGCAGGACGACATAGGAAACGGTGATACCAATCGCCAGGACCAGCCGTTCACCGGCCACGACCGGGATGAGAGCCTTCCAGTAGGCGGGAGTGAAGCTGTACGCATAGAGGAATGCGACACCGCCGACGGCATGCTGGGTGAACGTGGCGCCCAGGGCTGACAAAGCGGCGTTCTTTCGCCCCAGGAGCTGGGTGAACAGAGGAATAAGCCAGTACAGGCTGTACATCCAGGCCTGACGGCCGACAGGATGAGCGATGAAGAGAACCATGCATACGATACCGACCCAGGCAGATGCGCGACTGCGGCGGGCGAAATAGTAAACGCCGAAAAGCACGGGCACGAGACGGATGAGAGCGCCGGTGGAATAATCACCGGTCATGACCAGATTGAAGAGATTGATGAACAGGACAGAGGCGAGTCCGACGGTCATGCCCCAGAGAGCACCCATGGCAGGAGCGAGAAGATCAAAGAGCGTGAAAGATCTGGTGGTACCGATGATGTGGGTGAACGGGATCTGCAGAGCCACAAAACCAAGGGCCACGCAGATGACAAAGGCCAGAATATTCTGCTTCGCCGCTGCTTTCGAGCCAAAACCGCGTTTCAGGATCGACGTCATCGAGGACCTCCTTTGGGAATAAATGGGAATAAAAATGAGTTGATCACAGCTGCAATATACTACATGGTGTGGTACGGTTTGCCAATACCCAAAATGAGATGCCGCCTACGCCGTATGGTTCTTCTTCCATTTAGCGTCGAGGTCATCCTTCATCGCGGCATGAAAAGCATCGTCATACCAGGGGATCATCTGATAGATCTTGCCGCATAATTTTTCCTCCGGGCAAAATCCTACCACATGACACTTTGGGACCATATGTTCACCCACTACCCTGGCTCCCCGCTCTTCCAGCGCCTGCCGGATCAGATGTGCTTCCTGAAGCGTCATCTTCTGCATCTGTTCCTCAGCGGTGGTACAGAGTCTCAGGGGGTAGTAGCCGGAAATGAGATTATAGAGATTATAGTCCTGTACGACGTCGAGCCGGACACCTCTCGGGATCACATAGAGTGCATCTCGGGGAGCGATCCCTCTGGCCAGCAGAGCGTCATACGCCGCGAACGCCTGAGCTGCCGCGTCGATCCAGGAACTGGTAAGCTCAGTCGATGCTTTGACGGCCGGGGGGACAGAAAACCATTCTTCCACCTCCGCAAGGAAACTGTCGTCGATCCCGGCTCCCGTCTCCCGGCGGCGGAAGACAGCAGCTGCCTCCCCGATCGCAAAGTAGAGCGAATCGCAGACCATGGGCACTGTCCGGTGACGTTTCTTTTCACCCCAGACGCGCCAGGAGGGAGAGGACAGCATCCGGACACGCACCGCCGTACCGAAGTCACGGCAGATCTGCTCTCTCTGAGCGAGGAAGGCATACCAGCCATCGCGTACAGAAACCTGATCTTTGACCAGCTGGTCTCTCGTTTCGCCCAGTTCTCTCATCTGTTCGAGAAAACTGGGAGCTGTTTCTACTTCGCAGCCCAGCAGCACGCTCTGGGGGCGGTTACGGTGCTGGAGTCTGAGGTCGCGCGCCAGATTGGGATGCTTCGGGTCTTTGAAAATATTGGGAAATGGATAGACGTCTTTGGGCGCGGCGCAGCGGGTCGCATACAGGATATCGATACCCATCTCTTCGGCATGGGCCTTGACCTGGTCAAGAAAGAATCCGGCGTCCTCAGGCATCCATTCCTTTTCACGCTCGTACTCACGGAACAGAGCAACAATGGATTCCACTGAAAGGCTGACGATGCCGGTGCCCACGATGCCGTACTGGGAGATCTTGCTCGCCTCGTCTTTGCGGATGCCGGACTCGACCAGCTGGTTCAGGTACTCGATCAGATGAACACTGGCCTCCTGATAGATTCTGGCCGCTTCCGGATCAGCAGCAATGGTGGTCGGGGTCACAATATCCTCCACCGTCGTACCGGTCCGGCGGCCGGAAGCCATCAGCCCCGAAGCGAACACGAGCGGGGTCAGCAACGCATCGAGGAACTTGGTGCCCTGAAAACTGAGGGAAATGACCGGAGTAGTCGCTACAGATGCGTGGCCACGGAGCGAAGATTTCTGGAGGATCTTGGTGACTTTGGCATCCAGATCCTGCTCTTTGTCCACCGTTTCCTGATAGAGCTCCTGGATGGACTTGCCCTTGAAGGTGAGCAGCGCCGAAAGCGCCGCGATGGTCTGGGCATTGAAAGAACGGCCGCCGTATTCAAATTCCGGGACCACACCGAGAAAATCTATGCGCGTATCGCTGACCTTTTTCATGTGATCACCTGCTAAGTTCTAAACCTGTTTTTCAGTCGTAAGTGCACTGACCCTGCCGCCCTGCCACTGGCCACGGTAAGCGCTGCCATTGCCGATGAGCGGAGATACCATGAGGTGCAGGAAGCGGGAACCGAGCTCTACTTCCACTTCACAGGGACCCACATTGGCGACCGCGACCGTCAGCCCGCCGCTGTAGCCCGGAGCGATCTGCGTAGCCCGAAGCATCAAGCCCATGCGCTGCAAAGTGCTTCTGGGTTTCAGGATCCCGACACAATCAATCGGCAGATTGACCTCTTCGATCGTCTTGACCAGGAAAAAGTCACCCGGCTTCCAGGTGGCGGTCACGACCTTGCCTTCGGCATAAGTGGCAATGGTCTCGATATCACAGGTCTTGCGGTTTTCAACGCCGAGGTAGCCTTTGCCTGAAATCCGGTAGACGTCAGCCATGCGCAAGTCAAAACCGGCCCCCTCAGGGTTGGTCAGCTCTCGTTCGCACAGTCCGGTCACCAGCTTCTTTTCCTGCACCATTTTCAAAAGTTCATCCACGCCGTAGAACATTCGTTTGACTCCTGTTTGATAGGGCGAAACGTAGAGACGTAGCATGCTACGTTCCTACAATACTAAACTGAATATTACCGAAAACAGCCTTTGATGTCATCCTCGCGAACGCGGGGATCCAGAAACAAAAAAGAAAAAACATTGTCTAATTCTACCCCGTACTCCCGCACCACTGCTCACCTCGTTCACTGGCTGCAAGGTCATCGCTGACGGTCACGTCGACCCGCTCAACCGGCTGGATGAGAACCTGAGCGATCTTGTCGCCCTGCTGGATCTGAACCGGAGAATTCCCGACATTGAGAATGACGATCCGCCATTCGCCTCGATAGCCGCTGTCGATGACCCCGGCCAGGCTGCGGATGCCCGACTTGATAGCTGTACTGCCTCGATCCCAGACCAATGCCACATAGCCCTCGGGGAACTCGGCAGAAAAGCCAAGCCCGATGACCCGGCGTTCACCCGGTTCCAGCTGAACAGTCTCATGAGAAAACACATCCAGTCCGGCATCGCCCAGATGGGCGTACCGAGGGATCAGACTGTCGTCATAGAGACGTTTGACCTTGAGCGAAACACCTGGCATTGGAAGCTTTCCTGAGGACGAAAATCGGCATTTTGCCGGCAGGTTGCATCATAGTATACTTTGCGCACAGGGACAAGAAATATGTACAATGCGTTGCGAGTTAACGAGTTAACGAGTTGAACCCGAAGACAGGAAACAAATCCCCCCTGTCCCCCTTTCATAAAGGGGGGAAATGAACCCGTTAACCCGTTAACCCGCCAACCCGTTAACTCTTAGCCTCCAGGTATTTAGTGTTCGCCCAGGTCGCAGTCAACAGCTACACCCAATCCCCCCGCCAACTGTTCACCTATGCCATCCCGCCTGTTCTGGTGGAAAGCGTACAGGTGGGCTGCCGCGTACTGGTGCCGTTCGGTCCACGGGCGCTGACCGGGGTGGTGCTGGAGATCGTGAGCGAAAGCGACCAGGAAGGCATAAAACCAATCTTATCCTGCCTGGATTCCGTACCTCAGATAACAGCGCACCAGCTTGCTCTGGCGAACTGGTTGAGCCACGAATACCACGCCTCGCTGAAAAGCTGTCTCGACACCGTACATCCGTTCCTGTTCCGGCAGACTCCGGTGAAACGGCAGGTACGCATCGCGGTGCTCAAAAGGGACAAAGCCTGCTCTCCTGACCTGAAAATTCCGGATCGGCAGCAGGCAGTGGTGGATATATTCCTCAATGCTTTTGGTCTGGAGATACCGGTCGAGACCCTGCTTTCGACTTTTCATAGCTCCCCTTCCACCCTCAAAACCATGAGTGCCAAAGGTCTGATCGATATCATCGAACGCGACGAAGTGGAAGCCTGCATCATCCACAGCCAGCCGGAAGCCCGGCTCATCCCTACCCCTCCTCAGCAGCTGGCCATTGACCGCCTCGCTGATGACGTCCGAGCCCAAAACGGCACTGTTTTTGTACTGCACGGAGTCACCGGCAGCGGCAAGACTGAAGTATACCTCCATGCCATAGCCAGGACGCTGGAAGAGAACAGACAGGCAGTTCTGCTCGTGCCGGAGATTGCCCTGACCCCGCAGACCATCGAACGCGTACTCAGGCGGTTCCCCGGACTGGTCAAAGTCTGGCACAGCCGACTCTCTGACCGCGAACGCCACCGCACCTTTGAACACGTGCAGTCCGGACAGACCCCGATCGTGGTCGGCTCCCGGAGCGCGCTGTTCCTCCCCTACCCGGACCTCGGGTTCATCGCCATCGACGAGGAACACGAGATCAGCTACAAGCAGGAGTCGAACCCGCGCTACGACGCGAGACGGGTAGCCGTATTCCTTGGCAACCAGCTAAAGGCCACGGTCGTGTTCGGCAGCGCCACGCCGAGCGTCGAAACTTTTTATCAGACGCAGCAAGGGACATTCAAGCTTCTTGAACTGCCGGACCGTATCCACCATCTGGGCAGCGGCGCGGCGCCCATGGGCAAACGGGATATCAGAATCGTCGATCTGAGGGTAGAGATGAAAGCCGGCAACCGGACCACGCTCAGCCTCGACCTGCAGAACGAACTGACGGCGACACTTGAACGCGGCGAACAGGCGATTCTGTTCCTCAACCGGCGGGGATTTTCCACCTATGTATTCTGCCGCGAATGCGGGCATGTGCTCATGTGTCCTGCCTGCGAGATCCCGCTTACGCTCCATCAGCTTGGCGCCCAGAGGTCGAAGCTCATCTGCCACCATTGCGGCCGGTATGAACAGCCTCCCGAATGCTGTCCGAAGTGTCAGGGGACAAAGATCAAATATCTCGGCGCCGGCACCCAGCAGGTCGTGGACGATGTAGCGAAACTGTTCCCGCAGGCGCGGATACTTCGCGTCGACGCTGACAGCACCGGTGCGGTTGATTCTTTCCAGCAGGTACATGACAAGATCACAGGACACAAAGTAGACATCATCATCGGCACCCAGATGATCGCCAAGGGCTGGGACATCCCTGCGGTCAGCCTCGTCGGGGTGATCCTGGCCGACCAGAGCCTCTTTTTCCCCAGCTTTCGAGCCGGCGAACGGACGTTCCAGCTGCTCACCCAGGTCGCGGGGAGATCAGGGCGGCGGACTGACCCGGGCAGGGTGATCATCCAGACCTATTCCCCGGACAACAGCTATATCCTCGCCGCCAGAGATGAAGCGTATGACCGCTTCTTTGACGCTGAGATCAAAAGCCGCGAAGCTTTCAACTATCCGCCCTTCGCCCGCTTCGTAAAACTGACCATCCATCACACTGACGAAGCCAAAGCGGTCGAACTCTGCGAAGATCTCATAGAGATTCTGGACGAAAAGAAAGAAGGAACCGGGATCCTGGGACCAGTTCCGGCCTTCATCCTGAAAAAGAAGGACCGCTACTTCTACCATGTCATCCTGCAGGGACAAAACCCCCTTCCTCTGCTACAATACGTACCGCGAGAATGGACTGTGGACGTTGAT
>MNZT01000071.1 GCA_001873755.1 Candidatus Wirthbacteria bacterium CG2_30_54_11
TGTGTCTGGGAGCCAGAGGTTTTGACAAGACCGACAAGGATCGCTATGTGGCCAAGGTCATGAACGTCATCCTCGGCGGCAACATGAGTTCCCGTCTGTTCATCGCGGTCCGCGAGCGTCAGGGGCTGTGCTACTACATCCATTCCTCAGTGGGCAGCTACCATGATACCGGCGAGTTCGACATCCAGGCCGGCGTGGATACGACCCGGATACCCCAGGCCGTGGAAGCCATCATCCGGGAAGTCCGTACCATCCGTGACGAAAAAGTGACGGCCAAAGAGCTTCACAAGGCCAAGGAATACATCAAAGGCAAGACCGTGCTGTCGCTCGAGGATTCATCCGATGTCATCCAGTACTATGGCATGCAGGAGCTTTTAGACGGTCAGGTGCTCACTCTGGACGAGAAATTCCGCCTGATCGACCAGGTGACGGCTGATGATATCCAGAAATATGCTGCCCGTCTGTTTACCGATGACAGGCTCAATTGTGCACTCATTGCCCCTCCGTCTGCGGTCAACCTGGAACAGCTGAACAAACTGCTCCACTACGCATAAGCGATGAGGGCTTGAAATCAAGCAGAAACTGATGTTACACTACCTTCGGTTTCCCCTCACTTAAAGGAGTTGCATCATCAAAACCAAACAGCGAACCAATACGGATATCCGGGTTCCGGAAGTCAGGCTCATTGATGAAAAGGGTGTCCAGCTGGGTGTCGTACCCATCGCAGAGGCATTGCGCATAGCAGAAGAGAGAGGTCTGGATGTGGTCGAGGTTTCGCCTCAGGCGGTTCCTCCGGTCTGCAAGATCCAGAACTATGACAAACTGCGCTATGAACGGAAGAAGCAGGAAGAAAAGGCTCGTAAAATGACCCGCAAGCAGGAGCTCAAAGAGATCAGACTGACTCCCAACACCGGCGAAAATGATATCCAGATCAAGGTCAACCAGGCCAGAAAGTTCCTCGAAGCCGGAGACAAAGTATCGGTCTCGATCAAGTTCATGGGACGGGAGATCACTCATCCGCAGCTGGGCAAGGACATCCTGCAGAAGGTCAAAGACGGCTTGCGCAATGTCGCGGTGGTAGAGTCCGCACCCATGTTTGAGCGGCGCAAGCTCTTCATGATATTCAAACCGGCTCTGGACGAGGGGAAAAAATAGGGTGACCCGGGCGCTTTCCTGAAATCACCTTTTCTTTCCGAAGAAATTGTGATATTGTTTTACATCGTCGACGTTAGACCATGAAGAGAATAGAATATATGCCCAAACTCAGGACCAAATCAGGCATCAAAAAACGCTTCAAAGTAACGCCCACCGGCAAGGTGATCCACCTCGTCTCGGGCGGCGCCAAACTCAAAGCCCACAAATCCAGCCGCACCAAACGCAAGTATAATCAGCCGGCTGTACTGGAAGGGCATCAGAAAGCAATTTTCAAAAAAGCACTCGGCAAATAATTTACCGTTCAGGAGCAGGATAAATGACTAGGATCAAAAGAGGCGTAACCGCTCATCACAGGCATAAAAGAGAACTCAAACGGGGCGAAGGCCACCGTGGTACCCGGAGCAAGAATCTCAAACGGGTCAGAGAGGCCAACCTCCATGCGGGTGATTATGCCCGCCGAGACCGCAGAGCCAGAAAACGTCAGATGCGACAGCTCTGGGTAGTCAGACTGAATGCGGCAGCTCGCCTCCAGGGAGTGCCCTATAGAGAGCTGATCGCCGGATTAAAGAAAGCCAACATCCTGATCGACCGGAAGATGCTCGCGGATATAGCCATACGCGAGCCGGCTGCTTTCACTTCTGTCATCTCACAGGTAAAAGTGGCCCTGGGCCGTTAAACTGCTTTTTCGATGAAATTCTGCGGTAACAGGATAGCGAACAGTTATCCTGTTTTTCTTGTCCTTTTTTCAGATCGGCGTCCGGTTGTATTATTCCTTCGGGTCTGGAAGGCTGACAGCGGAAATCCGGCGGTATGAAAGGTGGGGGCAGCAGCGCGCGTTGACTTGACCCTCTGGCCGTAGTATAAACTATCCGTAAATTCTCTCGTTTAATTATTCAGAAAAAGGAGTTCCATGTTCAAGAAACTTACTGCTTTGTTTTCAGTGGTAGCGCTCGTCGTCGTAGCCACTGGATGCACGTTCAGCAAGCAGAGCGATTCGGGCGCCGCAGTCTCGAAGTCAGAAGCTCAGAACAACCCTCAGGCAGTTCTCGATGACAGCTTTGGAAAAACAGCCGATGTGAAAAGTGCAAAAGGATCGCTCGCCATCACCTTTGATGTCGAATCATCTTCTGACTCCGGCAGCGGGAATATTGATATGAGTTTTGCGGTTGATTCTACTGACGAGACAGAGCCGGTCGCCGATATATCCTTGACCGCAGCACTCGATATGGGCGCCAGCGGCAGTGTTGAACTTCAGAACACCCAGTTCCGTGTGACCGGGAACAAGCTATATTTCAATATCGCCGGCCTCGATATTACCGGTGAAGAGCTCGGCGGCGACAGCATCACGGCCATGCTGGCTGCATTCTTCGATCAGTGGTTTGTGATCGATCCCGAGAGCCCCATGGTCCAGGAAATTATGGCCTCAGCCACTGAGTCGGTCGATGTTTCCGTTTCCACCGAAGACCAGTTGACCCCCGAACAGATGGATAGTTTCCTGAGCATCCTGTCCAGTGCCCGGTTTGTGACCGGCGTGACTTACTCTACCGAGGAAAAGGTCGGCGGGGTGAATTGTGTCGAGGTCAGCTTCACCGGTCTGGATGCAGACGGCATCATCAAACTCGTGAAAGCACTCAACACGGAATTTGGCGGTGAAGACGCAGAAGAGCTCACAGCTGCTGACGAAAAAGAGATTGCTGATGCGCTCAAGGACATCGAGGCTTCAGGCTCGTTCTGGGTAGGCAAGGATGATGGACTCCTTCGCAAGGCAGATCTCACCATCGCCATGGACCAGGATGGGGATACTGTCACTTTTGGTATTGTCGCCACGATGACCGATTACAATCAGCCAGTGCCTGTTCAGACCCCGGCCGGTGCGCAGGATTTCATAGAGGCCATCACTCCTTTCCTGGAGTCATTCGGTGGCAGCGGTCTCGATACTACCGATTATTCGGATTACACGGACTATACTGATTACACCGATATGTATACCGATGAGGAGTTGAACGATCTGCTCAACAGTCTCTAGTGGTTGGATATGGCAGGTCAGGCATATTCGAAGAGGGCGGCAGGTATTTCTGCCGTCCTCTTTTTGCAAAGCTGTGGGTTTTTACTGACAAATGGATAGCCCTTTGGTATAATTAATGGATATGTTATTCTTTCATCGGCGGAATTAATACAATTTAACAGGAGATGTCGCACATGCTTTACATGATTGAAAGAATGAGGACGGTCTTCTTGGTAGCAGGGCTTGCAGTCATCATCGCGGTGCCGCAGCTGGTGCGTGCGGAAGCTCTTGCCCAGCCGTCAGATGCCAATATAGCGACCATCACAGAGCCTGCGGACAAAGAGGTCCTCGCAGGTATGGTAGAGATAATCGTGCTGGCGCGCTCCGCTACCAGGGTCGAATATACCATTGTGAACGAAACCAGCCGCAAGTCCATCACTCTGGGTACTGCTCTCAAGCAGGGCACGGAGACCTGGGTATTTTCCTGGGACACCACGAGAGGTATTTCGGATGGTACCTATACACTGTATGCCAAGGCAACGGGTGCTGTGGGGAACTTCGCTTCAGACCCCATCCAGGTGACGGTGCTAAATGGTGATGATCCTGTCACCACCACACCCGGGGATGACCCGAGGATCCTGGTGCTTACAACCCCGGTGGCCGGAGCTACCCTCAGCGGCAGCATCCCGGTATCAGTTACTGGTCAGGCGAACGGGGTGTATTTATTCGCTCTGACGCAGGGCGATCAGCAATTGAGCTACATCGGTGAAGCAACTGAGGGAGGAAATGGCTCCTGGGCTCTCACCTGGAATACTGCCAGTCTGGATGACGGAGCGTATGAACTCTATGCCAGGAGTGCTGCCATGGGTGGAGAGGAATGGATGAGCCAGATGGTAGCGGTCGTGGTTTCCAATGGACTGTTGCGTCCATCTGATGACCCGAACCTCCCGGTCGGGATCGGCCAGGAGTATATAATATTGGAAGAATCAGCTCCGACGCTCGTGCCGGTCGACGATAAAGGACGCATGGAGACGCTACTAGAAACCAATGCTGATGCTGAAGTGCTCGACAATGCCACAGTCTCCAACGTCACCTTGTACAAACTGAATACTTCCACCGTTCCCGGGACGGTGGAAGTTGCAGGGAAAACGGTCCTGCAGGGCAGAGGTCCTGCCAATGCTGCTATCACCATCAATGTCTTCAGCGAACCGATCGTGGCGACGACCACGACCGATGCGGACGGCAACTGGGTCTATACCATCGATAGTTCTCTCACCCAGGGCTCCCACGAAGTGTATATGACGGTCAGCGATAATAGCCGGAACGTGGTCGGTCGCAGCCGCCTTTTTGAATTTCTGGTGAGCGAAGCGGTGGCAGCTTCGGATGAAGTGACCGAGACCGTGACCACTGCAGTGAGCTCCAATCGTACCCTGCTCGAGAAATACAGCTACGCGGTAGGCGGGGTCATCATCGTCGTCCTCGCTCTGTTCCTGGTGATCCAGCGTATAGCCAAAAAGAACCATTCCTAGTTCATCGATCCCAAACAGGAACCAACATGATCAGACTGTCGCGCTTCGTCCCACCTTTTCTCAGTCGATGGTTTGACAAGTGGAGTCACACGGTCAAAGTGATCCGCAGCAACCAGCAGGTGATGTACGCGCTAGCTCTCATCGTGACCATACCTCTGATCCTGGCCATTAACACTTTTTTTGTCGTCGACTCCATGGGCAAGCATATGGACTATGAGCTGCGGCTCAAGGCTGAGCTTGCCGGAAGCATCGTTTCTGCATACTCCTCTGATATGCTGGCGGCGCCGGAACAACTTCAGGCCAAGATCGAAGAGATCAAGACCAACAGCCTCTATGAAGCGGTCAAGACGATCGAGGTCCTGGTGCCTTCTGGCGAGGATTTTCGTGTCCTCTCGAGCACAACACCATCCAGGATCGATGAGATCATGCCGCAGTGGCATTATACCTTTGCCTGGCACGAGGATGAGTCCATAGCCACACTGGTCAAACAGGTCGAAGACGGCAAAGAAGAGCGTGTGTGGCGCATAGTGAATCCCCTTCATGATGAGGAGGGGGGGAAGATCGGACTCGTGGATATCGGTGTCTCCACGGCAAATATCGATGCGAAGACAGCGGACATCCTGACGCGCTCCTGGATCGTTCTGCTCATTTCGGTCGTGGTGGTGCTGCTGTTGATCGCGACCAATGCCAAACTTTTTGAATATGAACTGTTGTTCCATAAGATCCAGGAAGTCGATCAGATGAAGGATGAGTTCATATCGATTGCCTCCCACGAGTTGAAGACGCCAGTTACCGCGGCGAGAGGATTCCTC
>MNZT01000064.1 GCA_001873755.1 Candidatus Wirthbacteria bacterium CG2_30_54_11
TGAATTGTATCAGTCTGTCATTGACCCATTGGTACGCTTCGCTTTTTACCTTGATGCGAAAGTCGAACTGATTTGAACCCAGGAAGGCCTTGATTTGATCGAGTGTCCGGAGCCGTGAATCATCCATTTGTAGTATCATCCAAATAGTATGACCCCCTTCGTTTTTTGCGTCAACCCTTCAGGCTCGTCTTCGTCTCGATTTCGTACCCTCGTTCAGGCTCATCTTCGAGTGTACAAGACTTGAGATTGACAGGATATCATTTTTTCTTTATATTCTACAATGTTGTATGAAGTTTAATCGTGGAGATGTTCATGAAACTGGTTTTTGAAGCGCAGGGCAAACAGTGGAACGCATCCGCCGGCGACAGCGTCATCCTCGATCGGTTGGAAGGCAAAGAAGGGGACATCGTTGAGTTCCCTCATGTTCTGATGACCATCGACGGAGACAAAGTCCAGGTCGGCACCCCGTATGTCGAGGGGGTAACGGTCAAAGCCCAGATCGTCCGCAATCTGCGCGCCAAAAAGATCCGGGTTCTGAAGTTCGAGTCCAAGATCAACTATCACGTCGTGCACGGGCATCGTCAGGATCAGACCGAAGTGCGCTTAACTGAGTCCAAATAGAGCTTGATAGATCGTTCACTTGCGCTGATGGCAGCACTCAGGTATACTCTGTGCGCTTAAAATACTATGGCTTTCGCAACATAGTCTTTTTTATTAGGAGGGCCAGGGATGGCAGATAAGGAAAAATTCAACCGCAACAAAACGCACATCAACGTAGGGACGATCGGGCATATTGACCATGGCAAGTCGACCCTGACCGCAGCCATTGTGTCGGTGCAGGCCAAATCAGGCAAGGCACCGAAGAGGACCTACGCCGAGATCACCAAGGGTGGTACGGTACGCGATGCCAACAAGACGGTGACTATCGCCATTTCTCATTGCGAATACGAGAGCGATACCCGGCACTATGCCCATGTGGACTGCCCCGGGCATGCCGACTATGTAAAGAACATGATCACCGGTGCCGCGCAGATGGACGGAGCTATTCTGGTGGTGGCAGCCGATGACGGCCCCATGCCGCAGACCAGAGAGCATGTACTGCTAGCCCGTCAGGTCAACGTACCCAATATCGTGGTTTTCCTGAACAAGGTAGACCTGGTCGACGATCCGGAGCTCCTGGAGCTGGTAGAGATCGAGATCAGAGACCTGCTGAACAAGTACAAATTCCCCGGCGACACCACCCCGATCATACGCGGCAGCGCGTTGAAGGCTCTGAATGGTGATGAGGGCGAGCTGGGAGCTGGCTCAATCGCCAAACTGCTGGAAGCCCTGGATACCTTCATCCCGGAACCGGTGCGCGAAATCGACAAGCCCTTTTTGATGTCGATCGAGGACGTGTTTTCGATCAAGGGTCGTGGCACGGTGGTGACCGGCAGAGTGGACCGAGGCATCGTAAAGGTCAATGATGAAGTCGAGATCGTGGGTCTGGAGGACAAGAAGACCGCACGCAAGACGGTGGTGACCGGAGTGGAGGCCTTCCGCAAGCTTCTGGACGAAGGGCGCGCCGGTGACAACATCGGAGTTCTACTCAGAGGGATAGAAAAAGACGATGTAGAAAGAGGGATGGTACTGGCCAAGCCTGGGACCACAACCCCGCATACGCAGTTCGAGGCCGAGGTGTATATCCTGACCAAGGACGAGGGTGGCAGACACAGCCCGTTCTTCACCGGCTACAAACCCCAGTTCTACCTCAGGACCACGGATGTGACGGGCGATGTGAAGCTGCCCGATGGAGTGGAGATGGTGATGCCGGGCGACAACGTAAAGATGTCAGTATCCCTGATCTATCCCGTGGCCATGGAATCGGGAGTACGGTTCGCCATCCGTGAGGGCGGGCATACCGTCGGAGCCGGTGTCATCTCAAAGATCATCGAATAATCAGAGTATCTTTAGATCATTCATGAACGTCGCGCCGAAGTTGAATAGAACCAGGCGCGACGTTCATCCACTTTCAATATCACTTATGTAAATCTGAAAAGCGAGACATGGCAAAAAAGGGAAACCGGGTCATCATCACACTGGAATGCACAGACTGTAAATCTCGTAATTACGTTACCTATAAGAATAAACGTAATGATGCCGGACGGATGGAGCTGGATAAATATTGCAAACGATGCAAAAAGCATTCTTCGCACAAAGAGACGAAATGAGGGTCCGTAGCTCAACTGGTAGAGCAATGGTCTCCAAAACCAGAGGTTGTAGGTTCGATTCCTACCGGGCCTGCCAGTCTACGGCAGTTCGGTATACCGTGGCGGCATAATGTACTCTTTGGATACTAGAGGCAATAACATGACCAAGCAGACAGCTCCGTCCCCGAATTTTTTCCGTGAAGTAATCGCCGAATTGAAAAAAGTATCCTGGCCTACCAGACAGGAGGCGACCAGACTGACGATGATCATTATCGCGGCTACTTTGATCAGCGGCATGGCCATCGGGCTGCTGGATTATCTCCTGGCCCAGACGTTAAGCGCAATTGTGTAATTAGTGTATTATTTGCATGAGGTATCAGTTGGCTAAGAAGGCTAAAGCCATATCCGTAGAAGCTGTTCCGGAGATCATTCCCGAGGCTGCTCCAATAGAGCCGGTCAAGGAAGTAGACAAAACCAATTCGCACTGGTTCGTCATTCACACCTATTCGGGCTATGAAGATCGCGTCAAACAGAATCTGGAGCAGCGCATAGAGACCATGGATATGGCCGAAAAGATCTTCCAGGTGCTGGTACCGACCAAGAAGACCATCGAACTGAAGGAAGGCCAGAAGAAGGAAGTCAAGAAAAAGATCTTCCCCGGCTATGTCCTCGTCGAAATGGTACTGGATGATGATTCCTGGTATGTCGTACGCAATACGCCGAATGTCACCGGTTTTGTCGGTATCGGCAACAAACCCACGCCCCTTGGCGATGCAGAGGTGAATAAGATCCTGAAGACCATGGGCAAGGATGCTCCGGCCTTCAAGTTTGACTTCGAGATGAATGAATCGGTGGAGATCCTCTCCGGTCCTTTTGCCAAATTCGTCGGCAAAGTCAGCGAGATCGACGAAGGCAAAGGCAAAGTAACCGTTCTTGTTTCAGTTTTTGACCGCGAGACCCCCATGGAGCTCAGCTTCACTCAGGTCAAACGGGTCGTCTAATTTCAATTTCTAAGCTTTAATTTCTAATTGACCTAAACAACTCCATTCATGATCCCTGATTTTTTGTTTAGAAATTAGGTCAATTAGAACTTAGGTTAATTAGAGATTAGGATTTAATTTTTAGTTTTGTGAAAAAGGTCAGCATGGCGAAGAAAGTCAAAGTTGTTCTCAAACTCAATATCGATGCGGGCAAAGCGAATCCTGCTCCTCCCGTCGGTACGGCACTGGGTCCCCATGGGGTCAATCTCATGGAGTTCTGCAATGCCTATAATGCCCAGACCAAGGACAAAATGGGTTCAGTCGTCCCTGTGGAGATCACCGTTTATGAAGATCGGTCGTTCACCTTTGTCCTGAAGACGCCTCCAGTCTCCAATCTCATCAAAAAAGCCCTGGGTATTCCTAAGGGATCAGCTCAGCCGAACCGTCAGTACGTCGGCACGCTTACCAGACAGCAGGTAACTGAAATCGCGACCCTGAAAAAAGATGATCTCAATGCCAACGATATCGCGGGTGCCGAGAAGATCATCATGGGTACTGCGCACGGGATGGGCGTCGAGATCGAAAAGTAAATAATTTCCGGCATCATTGTGGGAGTCCTTCGACGCTTCGACTTCGCTCAGCGCTCAGGACGCTCGTACCACCAGCCATTTCATATCTAGAGTACTAGATATCCGGCGGTGGGTATCTAGTTTTTTTATACAGGAGTAGAAACATGACAGACGAAACGAAAAAAACACCCGAGGTTCAAACGGTTGCACAGTCGGTAGAAGCCGAAGCGGCCGTAGCGGTTATCGTCGAAGAGGCCAAAGTAGAGCCGGAAGCAAAACCGGTCAAAGCAGCTTCACCGGCGAAAAAGAAGAAGGCCAAAAGCGCCACCCCGGGGAAAAAACACGGCAAGAACTATCAGGCGAAGCGTCTGCTGACCGAAAACGGCAAGTCCTATTCAATCGCAGATGCGGTCGGTATGGCAAAGAAGACGAGCTATGTCAAGTTTGATGCGACGGTCGAGCTCCATCTCAAACTGGGAGTTGACCCCAAAAAAGCTGACCAGCAGGTCCGCGGTACGGTCGTCCTGCCCTTTGGCACCGGCAAGACCGTCAGGATCCTGGTCATCGCCGAGGGAGACAAGGTCGAAGAGGCGAAAAAGGCCGGAGCAGATTACGTCGGCAGCGAGGACATGATCGAGAAGATCAAGGGCGGCTGGCTGGAATTTGACCTCGTCATCGCTACTCCCAATATGATGGGGAAGATCGGTCCCCTGGGCCGTATCCTCGGCACCAAGGGCCTCATGCCCAGCCCCAAGGCAGGCACCGTGACCTTTGAAGTCGGCAGGATGGTCCAGGAATGGAAGCTCGGTAAAGTCGAATACAGACTGGAAAAGCTGCCCCTCATCCATACGGTCATCGGCAAGGCATCCTTTACGGAAGAACAGCTCCAGGGCAATCTCCGTGCGGTCCTGGGCGCTATTGTTAAAGCCAAGCCGGCCTCAGCCAAGGGCATGTACATCCAGACCGCGTTCATCAATGCCACCATGGGCCCGGGTATCAAACTGGATGTCCAGGAAGTCAGGGAAGTCCGGTAGGATAAGAGCCTGACGCACCGGAGCTGGACACTAAATGCTTCATCAGTTTAGTAACAGAACAGTTCGTCCCAAAAAGAGTCCGCTCAGAGCGGACTCTTTTTTTTTAGATTGGGATTTGTTACCCTAGTATTGATCGTCCGAAGCCCCATGTCTTTTTCTTGCTTTTGCGAAGGGAAATCCTTACTATTGCCAGTGTCTGTCCGTTCATCTAGACTTAATCACCTATACCCAAACGCTATGAATAAGAGAGTATTGATCAGTTCGCTCGCATTTTTCATTATTATTGGCTTTGCGTTTGTCATTAACAATCCTGAATCAAAAGAATTAAAAGATGTACTGAAAAGTCCTATGGCTAATTTGCAGATAACGAAAGGTGACGAGATCAGACGTACATATTCTGACAGAGGAACAACCCTTGGAAAACCTGACTATGTTGATGTACATATTGAGTATCAGCCAAAAGCCACCAGCACAAAAGTTGAGGTGTTCAATGAACTTGTCGAGAATATGAGGCAGGTAGTAAACAATTCCGATGAGATCACCTTTGATGGCATGGACGGCGGCGAAAGATTTAATAATGAAGGGGATCTATATAGGGCTGTCTTTTCGTACAAAACATACCTTCGCATAGATGTGGCAATATACGAACCACAGGATGATTCAGAAGTAAATACCGTATTGGTAAATATAGAAAATTATGGTACCTATCCTGGGGTTGATTTTTTAATGACTTTGAAAGACTTTTTTACAATATAACTAGAAACGAAATATTTTTTGAACTTTGGTAGTGTAAACTCTTTTGTGTAAATGGTACCAAGGAGGAA
>MNZT01000114.1 GCA_001873755.1 Candidatus Wirthbacteria bacterium CG2_30_54_11
CAAAAAACTCTACGACTACTACAGAGGGAAGCATAAACACTACACAGCGGTTTTGAATATCCTGGCCAGAAAATTCCTTCATGTTCTATTCGGTATGATGAAAAACCAGACCCCATTTAACCCCGATCTTATTGTACTTCCCTCTTGACTCCGTATAACGGGTCTCACGAGAGGGAAACAAAATCACAGCGGACAACATCACGCCTGCTTGTTCCAGTTCTCCGGACGGAGGTTGCGGACCTGTTTACCGGCCTGCCACATCTCGGAATCCCCCATTTCCTTCAGTTCCGCATCGAGTTTTTCTCTGTAATCGCTCTGACTGTTGCGGTCCAGCACGATCCGGGCCTCAGTACCATCAGCCACGCTCCGGTACAGGTCAGCGAACACTGGCTCCACTGCCTTCTGAAATTTCCCTTTCCAGTCGAGCGCACCTCTCTGGGCGGTGGTCGAGCAGTTGGCGTACATCCAGTCCATGCCCTTTTCCCCCACCAGCCTGATCAGGCTCTGGGTGAGTTCTTCCACCGTCTCGTTGAAAGCTTCGCTCGGACTGTGGCCGTGCTTACGCAGTTCGTTGTACTGGGCCTCCATGACCCCGGCAAGCGCCCCGAGCAGGATACCCCGTTCGCCTGTCAGGTCAGAGTACACTTCGTTCTTGAAGGTGGTGGGAAAGAGGAAACCGGAGCCAATGGCGATACCGAGTGCGAGCGCTTTGTCCCGGGCATGGCCTGAGGCATCCTGGAACACAGCAAAACTGCTGTTGATGCCGCTGCCCTCTAGAAAATTGCGACGGACCGACAGACCAGATCCCTTGGGCGCGGCCAGCACCACATCGATGTCATCCGGCGGTATGATCCCGGTCAGTTCCTTGTACGTGATCGAAAAACCGTGCGAAAAGTACAAGGTTTTGCCCTTGGTCAAGTACGGCAAAAGCGTCGGATAAAAACTCTTCTGGCCGGCGTCGGAGAGCAGGTACTGGATGACCGTGCCCCGTCTGGCCGCCTCTTCGAGGTCGAACAAGGTCTCACCGGGGACCCAGCCGTCCTTGATCGCCCTGGCATAGGACTTCGAGCCCTGCCGCTGGCCGATGATCACCTGGAACCCGTTGTCCCTCATGTTCATGCTCTGCCCCGGTCCCTGGACGCCGTAGCCGAGCACCGCGATGACCTCATCCTTCAGAATCTCTTTTGCCCGCTCCAGGCTGAACTCGTCCCGCGTGATGACCTCTTCCTGCACTCCACCGAAATTCATGATCGCCATGTCAATTCCTTCCCATATGAATAAGTTATGTATATCCCGCTTGGTCCCTCCCTTTATGAAAGGGAGGTTAGCCGCCTTCAGCGAGCCTCGCCAAGGGCGGGGAGGGATTTAGCCTCCAGTTCACTAGAAAACAAATCCCCCTCTATCCCCCTTTCATAAAGGGGGAGGCTTTATCCCCTCCTTGCCAAGGAGGGGTGACCTGAGCGACCGTCGCAGCGACGAGTCTCGCAAGGCGGAAGTCCGCGAAGTCGAAGGGCGGGGTGGTCTCTTATCTGATCACCGCTCCCCTGCTGGCATTGCTGACCTGCCCGCTGTAGCGCCGAAGCCATTTAGACGAAATAGTTCTCGTGAAGCCTTTTGCCTGCCAAGCCTTCCGCCGTTTCACGAATTCCTCTTCAGTAATTTCCAAATCCAATCGACCAGCTGTGAGATCTATAGAGATAGGGTCTCCATTTTCGATAAGTGCTATCGGGCCTCCCTCAGCCGCCTCCGGCGAGATGTGCCCAATCGCGATGCCTCTCGTACCGCCGGAGAACCGGCCGTCAGTAATCAAGGCGCACTTGGAGCCCAAGCCCTGACCAACGAGAGCTGCGGTCGGCGACAGCATTTCCTGCATGCCCGGTCCGCCTCTCGGCCCTTCGTACCTGATGACGACCACGTCACCGGCGCTGATCAGTCCCTGCATGATCGCTGCCATGGCCTGTTCTTCTGAATCGAAGCACCTGGCCTGCCCCTGGAACGACGTGATGCCCTCCGCGATCCCGGCGGTCTTGATCACCGCTCCTTCGGGAGCAAGGTTGCCATAGAGAATCTTCAACCCGCCCTGCGGCGAGTAAGCTCGTTCCAGGTCGCGAATGATATCGTGGTCAACGACCAGACTGCTGGCCGTGTTTTCCCCGATCGTCTGCCCGGTGACGCTCTTTTGACCACCGTCGATCTTGCCAAGCTCGACCAGCTGACGGACGATCGCGCTGATCCCTCCGGCGCGATGCAGGTCTTCCATGTGGACGTCAGGCCGCGACGGGGAGACTTTACACAGATGCGGCGTACGTTCGGCGATGCGGTTTATCCGACCCAGGTCATACTCGATCCCTGCTTCCTCAGCGATCGAGAGCGTGTGCAGCACGGTGTTCGACGAACCACCCATGGCCATGTCGAGAACGAAAGCATTGTCGATAGAGTTTAAGGTCACGATGTCGCATGGCTTCAAATCCTGTTCGAGCAGACTGAATATCTGCTTTGCAGCCTGGCGAAGCAGCGCTTCCCGCTCCGGCGAACCTGCCAGGGCAGTGCCGTTGCCGGGCAGAGCAAGGCCAAGCGCCTCAGATAAACAGTTCATGGAATTGGCCGTGAACATGCCGGCGCAGGAGCCGCACCCGGGACAGGCAGAACGCTCGATGGCACCAAGCTCACTTTCGTCCATCTTCTTTGACGCATGAGCTCCGACCGCTTCAAAAACCGAGATGAGATCAAGACTCTTGCCCTCAAGGCAGCCAGCCCTCATCGACCCGCCGGAGACATAAATGGCCGGGATATTGACCCGGAGCATGGCCATGAGCATACCTGGGACGACCTTGTCACAGTTGCCCAGACAGATGACCGCGTCGGCCTGATGGGCGATCAGAATGGTCTCTATGCTGTCCGCGATCAATTCCCGCGACGGCAATGAGTAGTTCATACCCTCATGCCCCATGGCGATCCCGTCGCAGATGCCGATGGTGCTGAACTCCCAGGGGATGCCGCCGAGCTCTCTGATCTCTTGTTTCAAAAGGTCCCCATACGCTCTCAAATGCGCATGGCCAGGGATGATGTCGACCTGCGAATTAGCGATGGCGATGAACGGCTTTTTCAGGTCACCGTCCTCTTTCACCAGCCCCGAAGCCCGCAGCAGCGAACGGTGCGGTGCTCTTTTGGTTCCTTGTTTGATACTGTCAGAACGCATTTCTTACTCCTGTTTTTCCCTCCCTTTATAAAAGGGAGGTTAGCCGCCTTCAGCGAGCCTCGCCAAAGGCGGGGAGGGATTTAGCCTCTAGCAACCTAGAAAACAAATCCCCCTCTATCCCCCTTTCATAAAGGGGGAGGTGAATAAACTATTTCAGCATGGCCGTCGGCCCAGTGCGTGCGATCTCAAGTATCGACGCCGGATCAAATTCGCTGATAAATGAATCGATCTCCCGGGAAGTCCCTGCTATCTGAAGCGTGAAATACTCAGATCCCTCGTGTTCGTCGAGCAATTTGAATGCATAGGAATTCTGCAGATGAATCAGTCTGCCTGCTTTCACTCGAAGTTTGATGAGAGCCATATCGCGGATGATGCTGGTGCGAGGGTCGAGGATTGAGATCTCGGTCACCTCGGTGATCTTGTCGATCTGACGGATCATGCCCTGAACCCTTGCTTGATCGTCAGAGCGCAGGGAGATGGTCATCCGGCTGATGCCGAGTACATTGGTTCGGCAGACCGTCAGTGTGTCGATGTTGTACATCTTGCGCCGGATGAGCAGCACGATCTTGTTCAACACCCCGGCCGTGTCGAGCATGAAGGCGAGGATGGTATAGGGTTTCATTCTGGTCCTTGGCTAAGTGGCTGGATGACATTCAACGCTCGGTGATCATGTCCGAATAACTTCCCTCCGCCGGGATCATGGGCAGGATCAGTTCATCAGGGTCGCAGACGAATTCGATGAGGCAGGCGCCGCGCTGTTTTTTGGCGAAGCTGAAAAGAAATGAGATCTCGGTGACCTTTTCACTGCGCGCATAAGAGATGCCGTAGCCTTCAGAAACCTTCCCGAAGTCAGGGTTCTGCATCTCCACCGCGGCATATCTACCGGCGAAGCCAAAGGTCTGCAGCTGTTTGACCATGCCAAGCCGGCCGTTGTTCAGGAGGATGATCTTGATGTTCCCGCCGTATTGCATCAGCGTCCCGAGCTCCTGCAGGTTCATCTGCAGGCCCCCGTCCCCCACGATGCACCAGATGGCCTCATCAGGCCGACCCAGGGCAACGCCGATGGACATAGGGAGCGCACAGCCCATGGTACCGACCCCGCCGGAGGTGAACCAGCTGTTCTCCTTTTCGAATTGATAGAATCTGGCCGTGGTCATCTGATGCTGGCCGATATCACTGACGATGAGGTCGTTGCCTCTGGTGAACTTCGAAAGCTCTGCGATGACGCGCTTCATGAGCAGCTTGCCGTTCGGTCCGACCCCTGACTTCAGATCGCGCTCATCTATCCGTGCCATTTCCCTGCGGTACTGATCAATTACCTTCCACCAGTCGCGCCGCTTACGCGCCTTCAAGTCATCCCGATGAAGCAGGGCCGAAAGCAGATGGTGAATGTCAGCCTGAATACCCAGCGCGGCCTGGACATTCTTATCGATCTCGGACGCGTCGATTTCCACATGAAGGATGCGGGCCTGACGGCCGAATTCCGAAGCCTTGCCGGTCAGGCGGTCATCAAACCGGCAACCGAGCGCGATGATCAGGTCAGCACCTGCGATCGTCCGGTTCGCCTGGATCGAGCCGTGCATACCTGCCATGCCCAGAGACAACGGATCGCTGGATGGCACCGCCGACAGGCCATGCAGGGTGAAGGCTATCGGCGAACCGATCTGCCGGGCGAACTTGAGCAGCTCCTGGCCGGAACGGCTCAGACGGACACCGTGTCCGCAGATGATCACCGGACGTTCGCTTGCGTTGATCAACTTCACGGCCCGCTCCAGTTCCTCTGCCGAAGGCTTCAGACGAAGCCGATAGCCAGGCAGGTGCGGCTTGTACCCAGTGTAGTCGAACGAATAATCAAACGGAACAGCGCTTCCAAGGACATTTTTCGGCACATCCATGACCACCGGCCCCATCCTGCCGGTCCGGGCCAGATGCAGCCCTTCGTGGAACGACCGTTCGATCTCCTGGGCATGGAGCGGCATATACGCCTGTTTAGCAAAGGGCATGGTCGTGCCGATGAAGTCGCTCTCCTGGAACGCGTCCTGCCCCACCACCCGGGTCGAGACCTGGCCAGTGATGCACATGAGGGGAACTGAATCCATGGAGGCATCGGCGATACCGGTGACGAGATTCAGTGCGCCCGGCCCAGAGGTCGCCATGCAGACTCCGGTCTGAGGCTCACTTAAGTGCATAGTCGACCGCGACAGACCCTGGGCGGAGAAGACAGCGCCCTGTTCATGCCTCGGCATGATGTGCTGTATCCCCGGCTCTTTTGCCAGTTCGTCAAAAGCGCCCATGATCGCCCC
>MNZT01000031.1 GCA_001873755.1 Candidatus Wirthbacteria bacterium CG2_30_54_11
TTTGACGCTACAGAAGAGGAGATCATCGCCGCAGCACAGAAAGCTGACTGCCATGCCTTCATCATGCAGCTGCCCAGGCAGTATCAGACCATGGTCGGGGACAAAGGCATGAAGCTGTCAGGCGGGCAGCGGCAGCGCGTGTCCATAGCCCGGACCATCCTGAAAGATCCAAAGATACTTATCCTGGACGAAGCGACCTCCGCCCTCGACAGTGAATCAGAGGTCGAGGTGCAGAGCGCGCTCAATGAGGTGTCCAAAACCCGCACCACTATCACTATCGCGCATCGTCTCTCCACCATCATGAACTCAGATGAAATCCTCTTTCTCGAGGACGGAGTGATCGCGGAGCGGGGAACGCATGCCGAGCTCATCGCCCTGGGCGGCCACTACGAGCGCTATGTGGCTCTGCAGAAGGAAAAAGAACGGATTTCACCCTAGGAGATCAGCATGAAAAGCTACAAAGAAGTGTTATGGATGGAAATTCCAGTTCGTCGTGCATTTATCAATATTACAGCCCAGGTGGAAGAGTCTCTGGAGGACAGCGGCATCCAGGAAGGGCTGTGTCTGGTAAATGCCATGCATATCACGGCCAGCGTGTTCATCAATGATGATGAAAGCGGGCTGCATAAGGATTATGACAAATGGCTCGAGCATCTTGCACCCCACGAACCGGTTGGAAGCTATCTGCACAACCGTACCGGTGAGGACAATGCCGATGCTCATCTCAAACGGCAGGTCATGGGCCGGGAAGTGGTCGTGGCCGTGACTGAGGGGAGGCTTGATTTCGGTCCCTGGGAGCAGATATTCTACGGCGAGTTCGACGGCAGACGGAAGAAGAGAGTACTTATCAAGATCATAGGGGAGTAGCGATGACAGTGACCGTGGTCATGCCGGTGTTCAATGAGAAGGATGTCATCGAAGAGCAGGTGCGAGCCTACTTCCGAACCGTGATCGTCGGGATACCGGGCTCAGACATGATCGTGGTCGATGATGCCAGTACTGACGGAACGGCAGATATCCTTGGCCGTCTGGCGGACGAGCTCCCTCTCCTGTCTGTCATACGTCATACTTCCAACCTCGGGCACGGCCGCTCCATACGCGACGGATATGAGGCAGCTGCCGGAGACTGGGTATTCCAGGTGGACAGCGACGGCCAGTTCGTGCCTGAAGATTTCGAGGAACTCTACCGGCACCGGGAGGGGGCGCAATGCGTCATCGGGGTCCGTCAGGTGCGGCAGGACTGCTGGTACCGTCTGGCGCTCAGTTCGGTTATACGGTCGTTCATCAGGGTGCGGTTCGGCATCTGGATCGAGGACTGCAATTAGCCCTTTCGGCTCCTGCGCCGGGGCTTTGTCTCAGAGGGCATCGGTGCTATGGCGCCGGATACCCTGGCCCCGAATGTTCTTCTGGCAGTACTGGCAGGTACGGTCGGGGGGCTCAGGGAAGTGGCGGTACGGCATACGAAGCGCAGGCAGGGTCGAAGTTCACTGCCGCCGGTCGTACTTTTAAAATTCACCTGGCGTGCTTTCTGGCAACTTGTCAGTTTTCAGCCTCTGGCAATCCGGGAAGCTGTTTTGTAGGGTTGTTTTTGTACCCGTCATCTACACGGTATCAGTGGCCGACAAAATGAGAGGACCTCCATGAATGATGAGCAGCTCGTCGCCGCGTACCAGCAGGGCGACCAACAGGCACTGATCAGCCTGTATGACCGGTACATCGGACCCGTCTTCCGCTTCATCCGTAAGAGGGTAGCGACCGCTACAGAAGCCGAAGATCTGACCCAGGATGTGTTCCTTGAGGTTTGCAGTGCTCTCTCTACCGTGGTCCTGTCGAAGGGGTTCCGCCCCTGGCTCTACGGGATCGCTCAGAACAAGGTCAAGTCGTTCTGGACCCGGGAATATGCCATGCCGGTCTCGTCGGTGGAAGCGCTCATGGAGGACAGCGGCTGGGAAGTACCGGCCGTAGAAACAGCACAAAGCACTTTCAGTGTCACCGAAGAAAAGCTTCTTTCGGAGCTCCTCCGTCTGCTTCCAGAAAATCAGGCGCAGGTCATCTATCTCAGGTTTTACAAAGAGTACAGCCGTCAGGAAGTCGCCGAGGCGCTCAGTACCAGTGAGAATACCGTCAAAGTCTGGCAGTACCGTGCTCTGCAGACCCTGAGGGACCAGCGCATACCGTTCATACAGGCAGTAGGAGGACTCGTCCTCCGTAGTTCATTTGACGCAGGAGGACAGGCATGACAGGCATGACAGAAACATCTATCTCGGTCGAAAAGATCGAACAATATCTGGAGCTTTTTCTCGAAGGGAAGCGCTCCGACCTCCCCGTATTGAATGCAGAAGAGGCCCTCATGGTGCGTACCATGATCGAGTCGCGTTCGTCCGTCGCACCGGAGGCTGATTTTGTACAGGCATTGAAAGTTCAGATAGCGGTCAGAGGAAAAAGTGCGGCACCTTTGCCCGTCTCTGCCCCGCCTGCGGGCAAACCTCATTTTATACAGGAGTTCTCTATGGCGGTGAAAGACTTTTTCAAGCCCAGGTTCGCAGTGGTCAGGATCGGTGTACTGGGACTGGTCGTGGTCGCGATCGTCGGCGGAGCGCTGCTCTATCCCGGCATCAAAGGCGGGCTGAACAAGAGTGTACTGTCCCGCAAAGAAGCTTCAGCTCAGGAGATCTTGACCAAGCTCGCATCCAATATTGCCTCATTTCAGGAGAGCACGGATATCGTCCATCGGGTCGACCGTATGACCTCGTGTATGCAGGATTATGGGTACTACGGCATGTGGTACTCACGCAGCGCCATGCCCGAGGCCAATGAGAACGGCTATTTCTGTACGACCGATACCAATGAGTCCTGGTCCATGGGAGAATCGTATATGTACGTTTCCAAGGACGAGCAGGGGGAGATCACGTCTATCAGTCTGAATCACAACGGCTGGAGCTACAGCTATACCGGCGGTGCCAAAAAGGCATCCAAGGTCAACTGGGCTGCGGTCAATGAGGCGATCAATGAGCTTTCCAGTGCGTCCGGGGCAGGTGGCGGCACCATGGCTTTCAAGTCTGGATCCTATGCAACCGAGTCTCTGAAAAGTGCAGATCAGGCGGAAGAAAATGCTTCAGATACCATGAACGTCCAACAGATCCAGGAAGAGACCCTGCTGAAACTGAAGGAACTCTATGGCAACGTAGAGGTCCTGGGACAGGAGACGGTCAACGGCAAAGAGACCTACAAACTGCAGTATGTCTACGACCAGGCGCCTTTTGACAAATTCGGCGTCTCTGCCAATACGTTCAATATCTCCGTCGGTATCCCAGCTTCAGCTGCTTTGAACGATCCGACCGTCAGCCCTGTCGATGGACGTATCATGTCGGAATCAGGCACTACCACGGTAGCTGAGGGATCAGCGGGTCCGGGTCTCACGGTTTCCAGCGGTTCCGTGTCTGTCAGCACGGACGGCGCTTCCGGTTCGGTCACCGTATCGTCAGGCGATGGTGTTGTCTCGACTGGGCCCGTATCTCCTCCTGATATCGGCATCGGTATGCCTGCTCCCTATCCTTCATCCACGACTACGACGTTCTGGGTCGATACCACGACGTTTGAACAGGTCAAGTTCGAAGAATGGATGGACATCAATAGTGCGCCTCAGCTCCTGTACAGTTCAGAAGTGCTCACTCAGGAGACGATCAGCAAGGATCGTGCAGACGAAGTATTCCAGTTCCCGGCACCAGATGGGGTCGAAGTGGTCGATATCACTGAGGCAACTCTGGAGATGCAGAGAAAATCCATGGAAGCGAGCCACATCTCGATCTCCGGCATTATCGATTCGGCTGCCATAGGACTGTTCGTGCCGGCGCAGCTCCCCGAGGGCATGCAGCTGGGCGATCTGTACTACAATGATCCATCGATCTACATGGACAGTGCTCTCTACCGGGATTTCATGCCAGAAAAAGCCTACGAGGAAATGATGACGAACCAGTTCAAGTCAGAGATCTCCATGAATCTGAATTACTGGGAGAGGGATCCCTATGCCGTCACGATCTGTGATTCATCCGACTATACCCAGCAGCGATCGCTCACTATCCGTCTGTCTGACCAGGACCCTTTTGCCACCGGGTACTACGGGGAGCTGGATGTCATGAAAGACGACACGGGGACTGAGCCAGACTTTGAGGTCACCGATGAGACTGTGGATATCAATGGTACGAGCGGAACCCTGCGGACCACCACCTATGAGTGGGACCCCGAGAATGGAAATATGAACCTCGTGTTCAAAAAGGGGGACACCTATATCGACATTGCAGCTTATGCCATGGATGCATCTGACCTGCTCGCTATCGCCAGATCCATGGTCGAGGTCGCCTCAGCTGACAGCAGCGAGGGGATCGAGCTGCAGGCTGCCGCTGACCGTCAGGCCGAGCGCTGGAACCAGCCCTGGGTTCCTGTCGTACCGGAGTTCCGCTCTATCGCCCAACAGTCGTCGGTCCATTATTATGTTCCCGAACATCTGCCGGAGGGGGTCGTCCTGAACGGAGCCTACTGTCTGGATTATGCCCAGCTTTCGCTCAATTATGGTACGACCGGAGATATGCTCTACAGCGGCCGTGCAGAAATCACGGATCAGACGGTCAGCTATGCCTACGTTTCGGTGGTCGTCTCCGCAGACGAACAGCTCTCCTACGGGAAATACGGTATGCCTGTGGATGACATGGACAGTATTTCCAGTCCCATGGAAGAGCCGTCCTACGAGGATCCCTATGCGGACACCACCGAAAGAGAAGTCACTGTGCAGGGGCAAACGGCGACCCTGACCGTCACCACCTATACCTATGGAGGAGATCCTCAGCTGGCACTCTCCTATCAGGATGGCAGAGAATACATCAATCTGAGCGGCTCCGGTATGACCGAAGAGGAATTCCTCCTGGTCGCCGGGAGCCTCACCCGGATAGAGCCGGACGATACGGCCGCCTTTGACCGCCTGGAAGAGCAGATCAGGGAATTCAATGAACAGATATACGCGCCCATGCCGCTGTGAACTTCGGTTCCGTGAGACGGGGGGCGACAGGAAAGCAGGGAATGGTCCCTGCTTTTTTTTTGGGCGAAGAGCGCCTGAATTGATTAGCTGTCTTTTCTCGATTATGATGATGCGGCTTCTGGTGATCAAGGATCATTTGCCGAGGGACTCATGAAACCGGATATCAGCATCGTCATCCCCGCCTATCGGGAGGAGAAATTACTTCCTGCCTGTCTGCAGTCGATCAAAGACCAGAAGGGGAATTTTACAGTAGAAGTGATCGTTTCTATTCTGCCAGGAGGAGATCAGACGGAGACTATAGCCCGGGCGAGCGGAGCCGAAGTGATCATCCACGACCAGAAGGGTGGCTATAACGGCAGGATCGTGGGATTCCACAGAGCAAAGGCTGATATCGTTGCGACGACTGATGCTGATGCCCAGCTCCCATCTGAATGGATAGAGAACGTAATGGGATGTTTTGGAAATGATACCTCACTCGTGGCCATCACTGGACCGATTCGTTTGAATGCTTCTCCCTGGTTTTACCGTTTTGGAAATACTCTTCTGGTACCGTTCACCGATATCATCTATAGAATGATAACTGGGTACTTTCTATGCAGGGCCGGGAATTTTGCGATCCGAACAGACGCCTATGTGCGGTCAGGTGGATTTCATCCGGTTCCCATGGAGGATATAGACCTGTCCCGTCGTCTGCACAAGCTTGGCCGGATCCACTATGCTTTTTCTCTGCCTGTTCTCGTTTCTGACCGCAGATATAGAGGGAGGATGGGTAGATTTCTCTGGGAATGGATCAGTAGTATCGTCAACTATATTCTGCTGTCTAGGAAAGAAGTCACTACTACATACGAAGATATCCGATAGGTGATCGTGCATAATGAGTATCTGAGATGATGAATTCTTTTACGAATAATGTTGTGCTCGACGCCTACGCGATCGCGACCAAAGCACTGACCGCCTGCAGTGTCGAGCAGGGTATCGTGGCCGGAGGGCATCATTTCGTGGACCTGTGGGCGCGCGATAGTCTTTTTGCTTGTCTCGGAGCGCTTTCGGCAGGAAATACGGATATCGCCAGGCGGACGATCACGAGTTTCCTCGACGGGCAACAGAGAGACGGCCTCCTACCTTACCGTCTGCTCAGAGCACCGTCGAGCGTTGGCAAATATCGTGGCCACCCCAGATATTTTGCTGAACCGAAGGCCAATTACCGTTCTCATCAGTCAGGAGGGATCGTCCCGGATGGTGGGCTTATGACGGTGCAGGCTGCTCAGGCGTATCTGTCAGTCAGTGAAGAT
>MNZT01000096.1 GCA_001873755.1 Candidatus Wirthbacteria bacterium CG2_30_54_11
ACTTAAGCCTCCATTAAGATAGTAACCGGCCCACTCTTCTTTGTCATATCGGTTAACGAGGCTCTACATTTCCAAGGGTAATTCCTGGAACAAGTCCGTACCTGTTATCGAAGATAGAGTGGGCTAACTAGGAGAAGAAGAGATATTTGCATTCCCGGAAGGTCACTAAAAGTGCCTTTGACAAACTTCGCTTCTTCTCCTTCTCCTAGCTTATCACTTCCAGCCCGTTTCCTTTATATGACATTTCTTCTGGTTACCCAGCAAATCAGTCACTATTAGTCGGAGCGACATATGGCCAAGGTTTTGATGAAAGGCAATGAAGCGCTGGCCGAGGCTGCCATCCGGGCCGGGGTGGATGGCTTTTTTGCCTATCCGATCACTCCGCAGAATGAGATCGGGGAATATATGTCATCCCATCTGACCCGCGCCGGCGGGGTTTTTGTCCAGGCGGAGAGCGAGATCGGGGCGATCAACATGGTCTACGGTGCGGCTTCGACCGGCCGGAGGGCCATGACCTCATCTTCCAGTCCCGGCATCAGTCTGAAACAGGAAGGCATCTCCACTCTGTGCACGGCAGAGCTGCCCTGTGTCATCGTCAATATGACGCGTGGCGGACCCGGCATCGGGAATATCGCTCCGGCCCAGTCTGACTATTTCCAGTCGACCAAGGGCGGTGGCCACGGCGATTACCATACTATTGTTCTGGCACCATCGACTTTGCAGGAAATGGTCGATCAGGTGTACCTGGCCTTTGATCTGTCCGAGAAGTGGCGCAATCCCGTGCTCCTGCTGGGGGACGGCGTCATGGGGCAGATGATGGAGCCGGTTGATTTCCGGGACCGGGAGAGACCGGAACGGCGGTCGGAGTTTGCTCCCTGGGCGCTGCGGGGGACCGAAGGCGGGAGGAAACCGCGCCTGGTCAAATCTCTGTATCTGGTCGGTGACACGCTCTACGACTACAACATGAAGCAAAAAGAAAAATGGGATCGGATCATAGTCGAAGAATGCCGGCTGGAAGCCGTCGAGGTCGAGGACGCAGACTACGTGATCGCAGCATTTGGTTCGGTCGGGCGCATCGCCCGCAGTGCGCTCAAACTCGCGAGAGCGCAGGGTATCAAACTTGGCCTGGTGCGTCCCATCAGCCTCTGGCCGTTCCCCTATGAAGGGGTCAGGGCAGCGACTGCCCAGGCCAAAGGGATCCTCACCGTGGAGATGAATCTGGGCCAGATGGTGGAGGATATCCGTCTCTCGGTCGAGGGTTCTGTCCCGGTCAAGTTTTTCGGCAGTCCGGGCGGGCGCGTCCCCACCCCGGAAGAAATCGTCGCAGAGCTGAGAAAATCATTTATCTGAGATATTCCATGTTTCGATCGATTCCAAAGTCGAACTGGTTCCTCCTGGTCATCCTGGCTTTGAGCGGCAATGCCATGAGCATAGTTAATCGCCTGGATATCCCCGGAGAGATCCATCGGCTGGAAACAAGCCTGGATCGGGCCATACCGCTGGTATTGCCATTCATGATCCCATACCTCCTGTATTTTTTCTTCGTATTCGGCACAATAGGTTATATCTTTTTTCGTCATCCCGGAGTTTTTCCTGTATTCGCCTGGTCTATGATCGTGATTGGTCTGGCGACGGCGGTAATCAATGTGACTTACCAGTCCTACGCGCCGAGAGCGTTGGTGGAGGGGAGCGATATTTTTTCCATACTCCTTCGATGGCACTACGGCTTAAATCGACCCCTGACCGCGTTCCCGAGCCTGCATGTCTCCGACTCGGTCTGCGTCTCTTATTACCTGGGCCGCGTCCGAGTGCAGCAGGTCTGGCTGTGGCTGACCTGCGCCTTCCTGATCAGTATTTCGACCCTGCTCGTCAAGGAACACTATATCGCTGATGTCATCGGCGGTTTGGTATTGGGAGTAGTAGTATCTACGCTTCTGCCCAGGCTGCTGTCCGGGCGGCAGCGCGTCCGGATCGGCAGTATCCAGTAATTGTAACATCAGGGGGCGCCATGACCATACGAGCCAAGAGATCAGAGGTACTGTCCGCGGGGATTACCCATTACTGCCCGGGGTGCGGGCATGGCATCATCCACCGACTGGTGGCCGAGTCAATCGAAGAGCTTGGGATCCGTGACCGGACCATCGGGGTGGCCCCGGTCGGTTGTTCCATCCTGTGCTACAACTACCTCTTGGTTGATTTTGTTGAGGCGTTGCATGGGCGCGCACCAGCCGTGGCGACCGGAGTGAAGCGCATGGAGCCGGAAAAGGTGGTATTCACCTATCAGGGGGACGGCGACCTCATCTCCATCGGGTCCAATGAGATCCTCCATGCGGCCAACCGGGGAGAGGATATCACGGTCATCTTCGTGAACAATGCGATTTACGGCATGACCGGAGGGCAGATGGCGCCGACCTCTATCCCTGGTCAGGTGACCACCACTTCGCCACTTGGACGCGGGAAGAATCATGAGGGCTCACCGATCCGGGTGGTTGAACTCCTGAACGCCCTGGATGCGCCGGCCTACCTCACCCGGGTCGCAGTGAATTCGCCGAAGCATGTGCTACAGGCCAAGAAGGCGATCAAGACTTCCTTTCAAGCGCAGCTGGACGGCAAAGGTTTTTCCCTGGTCGAGGTGGTGTCGAACTGCCCCACGAACTGGAAGAAGACACCCCTGGATGCCAATCAGTGGATCGAAGATGAGATGCTCAAGTATTTTCCCCTGGGCGAAGTACGTAATCGTTTGTAACGTCAAAAGGACAGCATATGAACACAATGTCTTTCCGTTTTGCGGGGTTTGGCGGGCAGGGTGTGCTGCTCATGGGCATGATGCTGACCTATGCCGGGATGGAAGAGGGCAAGCATGTTACCTGGCTCCCGTCCTATGGGGCCGAGATGCGTGGCGGTACGGCTAATTGCACGGTGGTGGTTTCGGATGATGAGGTCGCTTCCCCGGTCGCCGAATCCCCAGATGTCGTGGTCGTCATGAATGAGCCTTCGCTGGAGAAATTCGAACCGTTGGTCAGGCCGGGAGGATGGCTGTTCATCAATTCCTCGCTGGTCAAAAAGGCTGTGAAGAGGACCGATGTGCAAGTGGTTTCAATCGATGCGACGAATATCGCCTATGAGTTGAAAAATGCCAGGACCGCCAATATGGTCATGCTGGGGGCCGTGGTCGGCAGGACCGGAACAGTCCAACTTTCTGTGGTCGAATCGTCGCTCCTCCCTGTTCTGGGTACGAGCAAGAAAGCGCTGGTAGAGATCAATATACAAGCCTTGCGTCGCGGTAGAGAGATAGCGAAAGGGTAGCATGTTTTTCCTAAGTGTTCTGGCAGGTCTCGGGGTCGCGCTGGGATGGGGAATCGCAGATTTCGCACAGAAGAAACTGGTCATGGAGAACGGGGCCTATAGCATGATCCTGCCTCTTCAGGTAGCAACGACGGCCCTGGTCGGTGGTGTATGGGTATTGTTCCGCTTTCCTGTGCAGGTTTCGTTTACCGCATTTTGCTGGATGCTGGCGGGCACCTGCCTGCTTACTGCTGCCTGGTTCCTATTCTTTCGGGCGCTTTCGATAGGGAATGTATCGGTCCTCTGCGCGTTGTATGCATTTTATACGGTCATCCCTTTTTTTTGGCAGACAGTGGTGGAAAAAATCCAGTTAAATATTGTACAGTTTATAGGAATGGGTGTTGTGTTAATTGCTGGAATACTGATTTCTGTGGACTCCCGGAGTCTGAAGCAGGGGTTCAAAGCATCTCTTTCCAAAGGGGTAAAAGAAATTACCGCTGCACTTGTGATGTCGGGGTTTGGTTTTTTAATGATCGATCATGCAGTTCAGGAGATCGGATGGAAGTCTGGATATATTGTTCAGCAGATGCTTTCACTACTCGAGGTAGTCGTCATTCTGCTTCTTCTGGGAAAGTTCAGGGAGTCACGTCTACCGGTGTCCTGGGGCTGGTTTAGTACGGTGGTTTTGGCCAATATAATTGCATTTGGAAGTTTCAATGCAGGCATGGAGATCGGATATGTGAGTGTGGTGGGGATCGTCGGCACTTTTTCCGTAGCGATCACGGCGCTGCTGGCCTGGCCGCTGCTGAAGGAACGACTCGCTTTCAATCAATATCTGGGCATCGCGTTCGGCATCGTCGGCATCATCAGTCTCAGTCTTTGAATAAACTCACCAGTTACCAGTGACTAATGACAAACATTCCTTCGACTGAACAGTGCTATGGACTCTGGGATACCTATCATGTTCCAGACAATGTACGCGGACATCTCTCGCTTGTGAGGGACGTGGCCTTGCTTCTTGGGTGTGAACTGCAGAAGTCAGGGCAGACAGTTTTGCTGGAGTTGACCGAAGCAGGAGCTTTACTTCATGATGTGCTCAGATTCGTGGGTACGCATCAGATCAATCTGCGATATTTCCAAGCACCCCCGACCAAGGAGGATTTTGAAGAATGGAGACGGCTGGATCAGAAATACCCAGGACTGAATCATGCCTGGGCAGCCGGAGCAGAGCTGCGTGAACTGGGATACGACGAAGCTCTCAGCCGGGTAGTGGAACGGCATGACTATGCCAAGGTCGTTGACCCGGATGATGGTCCGACCACCTGGGAAGAAAAACTGGTTTTTTATGCGGACAAGCGGGTCCTGCACCGTGAGCTGGTTTCACTTGAGAAGCGGTTCTCCGACAGTGAGGTCCGGTATCCGGAATTCGTCAATGTGCCGGGCGAGGAATTGAAAAGGGCAGCGATATATGAGCTGGAACGGGAGATATTTTCATACGTAGCGTTTCCACCGGAGGATGTGGGGGGTATACTGCATACATCTGGTTAACGGGTTTGCGGGTTAACGGGTTCACGAGTTCTGGGGATCAACCCGTTAACTCGTTAACCCATTAACTCGTTAACGTATATGAGGTCCTCATGGTCGGTATCATAGGCTACGGCGCATACATCCCGAAGTATCGTATCAAGGCAGAGGAGATCGCGGCGATCTGGGGGCAGGATCCCAGGCGCATCATCGAAGGCCTTCGCATTCAGGAGAAGTCTGTGCCCGGACTGGACGAAGACAGCGCGACCATGGGTATCGAGGCCAGCCGCAATGCACTCGCCGTGGCCGGGATCGATGCTTCGACCATAGGAGCGGTTTACAGCGGTTCCGAGTCCAAGGTCTATGCGGTCAAGCCCAATGCCACCATGATCGGAGACGCACTTGGCATCGGCCATAAATATAAGGCGGCAGATGTCGAGTTTGCCTGCAAGGCCGGTACCGCGACCATGCAGATGGTCGTTGCCGAGGTGGAGAGCGGGATGATCGACTGCGGTTTGGCGGTTGGCATGGATACGGCACAAGGGCGACCGGGCGATGCACTTGAGTACAGCGCGGCGGCTGGCGGGGCAGCGTTCCTCATCGGCAGCGACGAAAAAAAGATCCTGGCAAAACTTGAGGCTACCTGTTCGTCCTCGTCAGACACTCCTGACTTCTGGCGCCGTCAGAAGGAGGAATATCCGGTACATCGGGAGCGCTTTTCCGGCAAACCGAGCTACGAGGCGCAGATCGCCCTGTCCGTCGGCATGCTGCTTGAGCGCTTGAAGCTCAAGCCTGCGGATTTTGACCGGGCGGTGTTCCACACGCCCAACGGGAAATTTCCCCTGGCCATCGGAAAAAAGCTGGGTTTTACCATGAAACAGATGGAGGCCGGCTACATCGTCCCGGTGGTGGGCAATACCTATTCCGGCGCTTCGCTTCTGGGACTGGCGGCGACGCTGGATGCTGCCGGTTCTGGTGAACGCATTCTGGTCGCTTCGTATGGCTCGGGCGCCGGTAGTGATGCTTTCAGCTTTGTGACCACTCCCCAGCTGAAAAAGCGCCGGGACCGGGCGCCTCAGGTCCGAAACTATATCGATCACAAACAGTATCTGTCCTACGGCCAATATATCAGACACACAGGACATCTGGGATGACCACCCGCACCCTGCCGAAACATTTCCAGCTCCTCCCGAACGAGCAGCTGGTGGAAATTGTCCACCCCCACTGGTTCGCTTTTTATCGCACCTATGCCGTCTGGGCTTTGATCATAGCTGCGGGCGTAGTGCTGTTTTCGTGCCGAGAGGTGGTGGCATCAGTATTTCCATCTTCCCATCTCGATCTCCCGTTCAGTATTATCAACGGCCTCCTTTCGACCAACGGGTCTCTTCAGATCAGCTACGATCTGCTGTCCAGATCGGCTCTCGACGGCCTGATCCTGGTGACCGCCTGGTGGTATGTACTGATCTTGATGGGAGCGTTCGTGGCTCTGGCCAAGGTAAACGGAGGATGGATGCTCGTTTTCCTCGCGATCGGCAGTCTGAGCACTGCCGCCGGGGTGCTCACCGGCTTCCCGACCTGGACTCCACTGTTCGGAGCAGCGCTGTGTTTCGCAGGTATGGTGATGACTGACCGGTACCGCCGGTCTCACTATTTCATCATCACCGATCTCAGGCTCATTCTGTATGTAGATTTTTTCCACCTGCAGGAACGAGACCTTCTCCTGAGCAGACTGAGCGATCTCGCTATCGACCAGACGCTGGTCGGACGGCTGTTTGATTTCGGGACCTTGATCCCGATTTCCCTTTCTGGTTTCGGCATGGGAGCAGATATGTCCATGGTGGGCGTGGGAGCGCAGGCAGGTCCGCTGTCTGTGACGGGAGCTCTGGGGACCAGTGTCGGAGTCCCTCGTGCGAGAAGCCCTCATGTATTGTTCGGGGTGCCTGATCCACATGCCGTTCATGCCATACTGGAAAAGCTGATTTATACCAATTCCGAGGTCAAGCATCTACAGACCATCACCGACGAGTTGAAGAATATGAAATTTCTAACGACAAATGAATCCAAATAGCTGTTTTTTCACCAACAGGGAGTGATACCATGGATGTCAGAGTAGCCGCCACCGGCGGAGTCAGATATGGAGAGCTGTGGACCCTGGGTATCGGGGATCTCATGCGCGCAGCCGCAGCAGATGTCCTGAAGAATTTTGATGGGGATATGAAGGATATCGATACGCTCGTCCTTTCGAACTGCTTTGCCGGGAGGGCTCTGGGTATCCACACCCTGATTCCCCTGGCGTACGATGAGCTTGGTTTCCGCGGGCGGATCTTTGAGGTGACCGGCTCGGATGCCACGGGCGGATTTGCCGTGCAGCGGGCAGCCATACTGATCGAGAGTGGAGTCGCGCAGCGGGTCCTGGTACTGGGGGTCGAAAAGATCGGCGATCTGCTCGCCTCTCAGGTGCAGTCGGCGCTTTCTTCCCTCCTGGGCTCGGAGCAAGTGTTCCAGGGGCAGACCCTCGCTTCTGACTATGCGCTCATGGCTCGGCAGTACATGGAAACGTACGGGGTGACACTTCGGGACCTCGCACTCATCAGTGTGAAAAATCATGCGAACGCCTCACTCAATCCCATGGCCCAGTTTCCTTTTCCTTTGACCGTGGAGCAGGCGGCAGAAAGCCAGGAGATCGCAAGTCCGCTGAGGGCTCTGGATGCTGCCTCGATCTGTGATGGAGCTTCAGCCCTGATCCTCGAAAAGCCGGGGAAGAATTCCTCGCCGGTCAGCATCGTCGGACTGGGCGAAGGGCGCGACCTCCCGGGGCTTCATGACCGGAAAGATCTCACCTCTCTGGCCGCGACCCGGGAAGCGGCACAAATGGCGTACGAGGCCGCAGGGGTGAGTCCACAGGAGATCGATGTCGCGGAAGTACATGATGTCTATTCCATAGCCGAGCTGATGGCTATCGAGGATCTTGGTTTTGCCAGACCCGGTCAGGCCAAAACCTGGGTGCGCAAAGGCAGGACGGCCCTCGGGGGCGATCTGCCGGTCAACCCTTCGGGCGGATTGAAAGCGTGCGGTCATGCACCCGGTGCCACTGGCGTCAGGCAGGCGGCAGAGATAGCTGTCCAACTAAGCGCTTCAGCCGGCAAGCGGCAGGTGGCAGACGCTTCTGTCGGTCTCAGTCACTCAGTCGGTGGCAATGGCAGTCAGTGTGCGGTCACCATATTTCGTACTATAGCCATACGAGGATAACCATGAGAGATAATGTCCCTGATTCCTGGCGTCGTCAGAGCGATCATGTGATCCCGGTCTCGAGTCACTGCCGCCACTGCCGGGAGACGTTCATCCACGAACGGCATGCCTGTCCCCGTTGCGGGCGGGGCACTATGACGGTCAAGCCTGCGAGTACGGCGGGGGTCGTCGAATCCTGGACCGAGATTTTTGATCCGCCGGAGGAATTTCACCGGATGCGGCCGTATATCATAGGACTCATCCGGCTTGATGACGGGGCCCGGCTTTCAGCTCCGATCGTTGACGTCGAGAGCGGGATGCTCGTGAAGGGCATGAGAGTGGAAGCCGTGGTGAGAAAAGTGTATGTGCAGGGACAGGATGGTCTGATAGAATATGGGACAAAATATCGGCCTTCCATGAAAGTTATCAAAGAATCAAAGCCGCCCTCTGGGGCGAGCCTCGCTAAAAGCGGGAAGCAATAAATCAATGGTCAAAAAGACGGATACGAAGATCATATCGATCAAAAAGGCGGTCTCCTGGATCAAGGACGGGATGACGGTTGCTCTGGGTGAATTTTCCTACCAGAATCTGCCGATGGAAGTGGTCAGGGAGATCATCCGTACACGGAAAAAGGATCTGACGATCATCTCCGGCCCTACTTCCGGTCTGGCCACTGATATGCTGATTTCCGCCGGATGCGTGAGTCGGGTGGTGACCGCCGGGGTCGGGTTTGAGGATGTTGCCGGAATCGCCCCGGGTTTCCGCTCGGCCTGTGAGAGGGGGACGCTAGAGGTCTGGGAGTGTGATGAGTGCATGTGGCAGGCAGGTCTGGAGGCCGCTGCCCGGGGACAGCCGTTCGCACTCTGGCAGGGGGGCATCGGCTCTGATATTCCTTCCTTGAATCCTTCTATTCATCTCGTCGTGGTCAGCCCCGCAGGCGAGGTAAAACGGGTCAGATCCCTTGGGAATGCGGCCCGGAGGGCCAAAGCTACCGGGGGCCAGATCTTTCTTCAGATACCGCCGATAGTACCGGATATCACGTTCATCCACGCGGCTACTGCCGATGAGCTCGGGTTTGTCCAATATCCACAGAAGCGGTATCTGGGCAGAGTATTCAATGAAAAACTGCTCAGCGAAGCGACCCGGGGGCCGGTGATCGCGACGGTAGAGAAGATAGTTTCTCATGAGCAGATCATGAAGCATCCGGAGCTGACGGTCATTCGGAACGCCTGGGTGGCCCAGGCGCCCCGGGGCGCCTGGCCGGGAGGCTGCAACGGGGTCTATCCGCCTGACCTGAAGGCGTACCGGGCGTATGTGCGCAGTGGCGGTGATGTACATTTATTCCTGGGAGAGGGAACAGTATGACGCAGGTTTCCATGATCAAGGTCAACAAGAAGGCCAAAAAAGTATACCGGCAGGAAGTTCTCCATCGCGGACTTTTTGGGGTGCTTCTGGTCGTGGCGCTGGCCGTCGGGGTTGTCGCGGGCGGGTTTTTCTTTCCTGCGGTTCGCACGGCCAGCAGCCTGGAGCCGGATACTCCTGGAGACAGGTCCGCGATATCCGCGGCAGAACGATCTGCCGATCAGCAGAGCGATGAAACTGAAGCCACTTTTTTGTCCGTCGATGCTTCTCCGCCTCCGGCGGCAGAGGCTCCGGTTCCTGCCCCGGTAGAAGAACAGCCGGCCACCACGATCACTGAAACTACCGACCCGGCTGATATCAGCATGATCATTCTCAACGGTTCCGGGATCGACGGTGAAGCCGGCAGATTTGCCGAATACGCAGAAGGTAAAGGTGTATCCGTGGTCGGAACCGCGAACGCCAGGCAGTGGGACCATGAAGAGACAGAGATCTATTTTTCGGAAGATAATGCGGAAAAAGCAAAACTGGTCATGGAGCTGCTGGGCAAGCAATATCCCTGGATCATGTATACAGAAGCGCTCGACGGCAGGGATGCCGACATAGTGATTGTCCTTGGTACTACTTCTCCTTTGCAGGGTTCCTGATGAGCAAGAATTATTCTACAGCGCAACTGATGACCTGCGTGATCGCCCGGGATCTCTCTGACAGCGACCGGGTGGCTTTTGGCCTGCATGCCGGTATTGGCCTGGGTGCAGCTCTGCTCGCCCAGAAGCTGCACGCTCCGCATCTGCAGATACGGCATGGTCTGCACGAATCCCTGAAGCCTGCTCTCAGCCCCTCGGCGTGGACGGCAGAGAAAAGGACGGAGAGCCGGGTATCCTATTTTGAATCTCATGATGAAATGCTGCTCTGGGGCAACCCGACCGGTAGTCAGACCTTTTCCAGCGTCTTTTTCATCAGTGGTCTGCAGATCGACCGGTACGGCGCGACCAATCTGGTGGGCATCAGGAACCAAGCTTCGAAACCACACATCTGGCTGGTCCGGGGACCCGGCAGCATCGGTACTCCGTCGGCAGCCTGGTTCTGTGCCAAATACTATCTGTTCTCTTTTTGCCACGATCTCCGCACATTTGTGCCCAAGGTAGACGTAGTGTCTGTGCCCGGTACTGATCGTCTGCGCGCTCTGGGTTACCCAAAGAAATTTCCCCGTCTGTGCATCACTCCCCTGGGGGTTTTCGGCTGGGACAATGCCGAAGGAACCATGAAGATCATATCGCTTCATCCCGGAGTTACGATTGACGAAGTTCAGGAACGGACAGGATTTGAGCTCGTCCGTCCGGATCGGGTGAGAACCACAGAGATTCCTTCATCGGCTGAGCAGAAGGCACTTAAGGAGATTGATCCCAAAGGTGAGATTTTTAAGCTCGATAGCACAATGCTGAGGGATTGACCATGACTACCATCATCACCTTGAAAGATATAGCTGATCTGATACCGGCCGGATCCCGTCTGATATGCGGTGGTTTTCAGGCCAACCGGGCTCCGGTCGGTCTCGTGCAGGCTTTGCTCGACGGCCCACCCGGTCAGTTCGCGCTTACCGCACTGCCCAACCCGGTGCCGACCGACATGCTGCTTCGTGGTGACAGATTGTCTCTGCTTGATACAAGTTTCAATGGACTGGAGCTTTCGGACGGCTTCCACTCCTCAGCCGGCTTTCGCCACGCCATAGAATGTACGAACATCGGTTGGAAAGAGAGCGATGTGTACGAGATCATCCAGGGAATGCGTGCGGCGGCCATGGGGCTGCCCTTCATACCGGCACCTGAGATAGCGGGTTCTCAGTATACGGAGAGTCAATATCACCGTATTCATCGCGTGGTCGACCCGTTCCATGGCGGGGAAAGTGTTTTTGCGGTTCCACCCTTGAACCCTGACGTGGCGCTTCTCCATGTGCAAAAGGCTGACCGTAACGGCAACCTCTGGATCGAGGATCCGCTCTATGATGAGATCATTCTGCAGGCGAGCCGTCTGACGATCGTGAGCTGCGAAGAACTTGTCGACAGTATCGACCGGCCAACCATCAGTGGACTGTTCGTGGATCATGTTCTGGCGATCAAAAACGGGGCGGCGCCGACCGGTTGCCGGGGGTATTACGGACCGGATGAGAAACGCCTGCAAGAGATCCTGGGAGGTACGCGATGAATCCTCGAGACAAGATGATCTCGTATCTGGCCGGTTTGATCCGGGATGGCGACCTCGTCTCCACCGGGGTGGCTTCGCTCATCCCTTTTCTGGCGGTCGCTCTGGCGAAGCGGACATACGCTCCTGCGAGCAGGTTCATCACCTGCAGCGGAGCGGTGGATCCGGTTTTTGAGCAGGCAGGCCTGTCCTCTGACGACAGCTCCACTTTTTCGTCCTGGTCTTCCTTCGTTCCTTTGCCTTCACTCTTTGACCTCGGGGTCCGTGGCGGCATCGATGTCATGTTCTTTTCCGGGGCACAGATCGACCAGAGTGGCAGGATCAACCTCACTTCGATAGGTGATTATCTCAAACCCAAGGTCAAGTTGCCAGGTCCGGCTGGCTCCACAGTGATGCTCCGCCGGGTGCAGCGGCCGGTCCTGTTCACGCTGCAGCACACGACGCGGACGCTGGTTGCGGAGGTTGATTTCGTGACCGCAGACGGCTGCGCGACCAGAGACAGCATCGAGCTGGTGACGGAGCTCGGTGTGCTGACGCTTCGGAAGGATGCTCCGGCAGTGATGACCGCCCGGTTCAGTGATCTGTCAGAACAGGAGATACAGGAAAGGACCGCTTTCCCTCTTGTTTTTCAGAACCGAGAGGCGAGGGAGCAGGATATTCACACCAATACTGCTATACTGAACGAGCTGGACCCTGAGGGCCGCAGGTATCATTGAGGACAAGTTTCCTAGAGGGGAGTCGTACGATGAGATCAACGGTGAAACCATTCAAAAAGATTCTGATCATCAACCGCGGCGAAATCGCTGTGCGGGCCATCCGGGCCTGCCGGGAGCTCGGGATCTCGGTCGGGGTCATCTATAGCCGCGCTGATGTTCACTCCCTGCCGGTCAAGCTGGCGGATGAGGCTTTTTTCATGGAGGGCGAGAGCGACATCAGCGCCTATCTCGACCAGCAGAAGATCGTCGATGTCGCCAGGACTCATCGGTATGATGCGGTCTATCCCGGGTATGGCTTTCTGGCTGAGAATTCTTCTTTTGCTGCTCTGTGTGCGGAGCGGGGGATCGCCTTCATCGGACCGTCTGCTGCGGTGCTTCATTCACTGGGAGACAAAGTCGAGGCTAAACGAATCGCCCGTAAAGTCGGTGCGCCGCTCGTGCCAGGAGAGGACAGGGAGGTTCCCGATGACAAGGATGCCAGGGATAGCGCCCGGAAGATCGGATATCCGATTGTCGTAAAAGCCTCCGGCGGCGGTGGTGGGCGCGGGATTCGAGTGGTGATGAAGGAGGCTTTTCTTCTGAAAAGCGTGAAGGAAGCCCAGAGAGAAGCCAAACTGGCTTTTCATAATCCCGGCGTCTATATCGAAAAATTCATCGAAAATCCGCGTCATGTGGAATTCCAAATTCTGGGTGATCGCTACGGCAACGTCATCCATCTGGGCGAACGTGACTGCTCGGTTCAGCGCCGTCACCAGAAGCTGATCGAGGAAGCACCGTCTACCGTACTGACCGAGGAAATGCGGCAGAAGATAGGAGCGTATGCCATCGCCATGGCTCGTGAAGTCGGACTGGTCGGCGTAGCCACGGTGGAATTCCTCGTGGATCGTCAGCAGAATTACTTTTTCATCGAGGTCAATCCGCGTATCCAGGTGGAGCACGGAGTGACCGAACTCATCTGCGGCATCGATCTGGTGAAGTGGCAGATCAGGGTCGCGCAGGGCGAGAAGCTTTCCCTTCGTCAGAAGGATATCGTGCTCCGAGGCCACGCCATCGAGTGCCGCATCAATTCAGAAGATCCCTTATCCGAATTTGCGGTCTCCACGGGCGTGATCGAACAGTACCTGCCGCCCGGAGGGACAGGTGTTCGGGTCTGCGGCGGGATCTTTGTCGGTCAGGAAGTATCCTCCCAGTTCGATACGCTCCTTTTGAAACTGATGGTCTGGGACGAAACGAGAGCAAAGGCGATCGAACGCATGAGGCGAGCCCTGGGAGAATGCATCATCGAAGGGGTCAAGACGACGCTGCCGTTCCATCGGACGGTCATGGACAACCGGAATTTTCAGAAAGGCGACGTGGATACGGATTTCATCCCCAAGAACAAGATCAGTCTCCAGATCAGGAAGAACGCCGAAAAGATGAGGCAGCCCAGCCTGCTGAACGACCAGGTCGAATCCATCCGGTATCGGGAGATCGCGCTCATCGCCGCGTCGGTCTACAAAAACCTGAAACGAGAAATGGGTACCGCGGGCAATGGCGGGTCGAACGCCTGGGTCACCTCGGCGCGTAAGGATCAAATGTAGGTACAGCATGACCACTGAAGCCAAGTCAAATCGTCGGATCGCGATTCTCGGTGGAGCTTACAATCCTCCGACTATTGCCTATGAAAAAATTGTGAGAGCTGTGCTCCAGAAGGATGCGGCGCAGGAAGTGTGGCTGATGCCCTATCAGGAGCGCGCATTTGGTAAATTCATGGCCGCCACCGCACAGCAGCGGTTCCGCATGGCTGAGCTCCTGGCTGGTCAGATCGGCGACCGGGTCAGGGCGTCTGAGGCCGAGATCGCAAGACAAGGGAAAAGCTACACCATCGATACGGTGCGTGAGCTGAAGAGACTGTATCCGGACTGCGAGTTCTGCTGGATCATCGGTACTGACCTCCTCTATGAGCTTTCGGACTGGAAAGATATCGAGGCACTTACCACGGAAGTCACTTTTCTGGGCGTGCTCAGGCCGGGCTACCCGGTCAATGCACAGCTGGTGGACCGTTACCGCGTGCAGCTGCTGCTGGGACCCCGCCTCATGCCGGACGTATCCGCTTCTCTCGTGCGCCAGAGACTCGCTGCAGGCAAGAACATGCAGGGGCTGGTTCCCGAAGTGATTGAGCGTTATATTGAAGCAGAAAGACTGTATCAACCCCAGACAGATCCTACCAGTGTTCAAAAGGAGGAGTGATGAAAGATAAGATCGAGATCCTGAAAAAACGTCGGGTGGCGCTCTCTGACAGCAAACGGACAGAATCCCAGCACGAGAAAGGCAGATTGACCGCGCGTGAACGCATCCTCATGCTGGTGGACAAGGAGAGCTTTGTAGAACTGGACCCCTATGTGCAGCTGCGGAGCCACAATTTCAACCTGCAGGAAAAGAAGACCGACGGGGATGGGGTTGTGACCGGCTACGGCAGGGTCAACGGCCGCAAGGTCGCCATCTATGCCCAGGATGCGACGGCCATGGGCGGCAGCCTCGGGGAGATGCATGCGGCCAAAATCGCCCAGGTCCAGGATATGGCAATCAGCTGTGGCTGTCCTATCATCGGCATCATCGACAGCGGCGGCGCCCGCATCCAGGAGGGAGTCAACAGCCTCGACGGCTATGCCGAGGTGTTCAACCGCAATGTCCGCTCCAGCGGCGTGGTCCCTCAGATCGCCGTCATCGTCGGCCCTTCGGCCGGCGGCGCCTGCTATTCCCCGGCGCTTATGGACTTCATCTTCATGGTGAAGGATCTGAGTTATATGTTCATCACCGGTCCCCAGGTGATCAAACTGGTCACCAGTGAGGAGATCGATTTCGAGGGACTCGGCGGCGCCATGGTGCACAACCAGAAGAGCGGGGTGGCGCATTTCGCCATGGCCAACGAAGAAGGCTGCTTCCATTTCGTGAAAAAGCTTCTCCGCTATCTGCCATCCAACAATCTGGAAGACCCGCCCCGGGTGCCGAGCGAAGATCCCGCTGACCGGTTGTGCGACCGGATACTGGATCTCGTACCGGCCGACTCTACCAAGTCCTACGAGATGAAGGATGTCATCGAGGAGATCGTCGACCGGGATTCTTTCTTCGGTCTGCAGAAGTTCTATGCCCGGAACGTGATCATCGGGCTTGCCCGGCTGGATGGATTTCCGGTCGGCATCGTAGCCAATCAGCCCAAGATCCTCGCCGGCTGCCTCGATATCGACGCCTCGGACAAGATCGCCCGGTTCGTCACCTTCTGCGATGCGTTCAATATCCCAGTGGTCAACCTAGTTGATGTTCCCGGGTATCTTCCGGGCGTCAATCAAGAGCATCAGGGCATCATCCGCCACGGGGCCAAAATTCTCTATGCGTACGCCGCATCTACCATTCCCAAGATATCGGTAGTTCTGCGCAAGTCGTACGGCGGGGCCTACATCGCGCTCTCGTCGAAGAAGATGGGCTACGATCAGGTCATCGCCTGGCCGACGGCGGAGCTCGCGGTCATGGGAGCGGAGCAGGCAGTCGATATCGTGTACGGCCGCGAGCTGAGCGAGAAGAAGAGCAAACGGCTCAGAGCCAGAAAGATCGAGGAATACCGTGAAAAATTCATGAATCCCTATACTGCTGCCCAGATGGGTCAGGTCGATATGATCATCGACCCGAGGGAGACCAGAAAGACCCTGATCTCCAGCCTTTCCTTCCTCCGCACCAAACGCGTCCCCAAGGTCAGCCGCAAACACGGTTCCATGCCGGTCTAGTACAGGTGGTCTATGGCTTCGGACAGAACTACCAAGATCAATATCATCTTGAAAGAAACCAAGCATACGATCCGTTTTGTGGAAAACGGGCCGCAAGAGCTACTGGTGGGTATCGATGGTGCGACCGTGCCGGTGGACCTGGACCGCATGGTCTCATCTCAGGATATTGAGAACCGATTTGAGCATGATGACGAGTTCGAGGAGGAGGGAAGTGAATCGAAAGTGATATCCCCGATCCCCGGAGTGGTCACCAGTATATTTGTGAAAGAGGGAGACGAGGTTCAGTCAGGGCAGCCCCTGTGCATGATCCTGGCCATGAAGATGGAAAATGAAATTACAAGTCCGAGGACCGGGGCGATCAGGCAGGTCGGTATCCAGTCAGGACAATCAGTCATGAGCGGTCATATACTTTTCGAATTTGTCTAGGAAATACTCATGAGAGAACTTGATGCTGTCGCATCTTCCCGCCGTCTGGTAATCGTCAGGGTTTTCAGCATGGCTGCCTGTCTCGCCCTGACGGCTTTTGGCGCTCAGATACGGATTCCGCTCTGGTTCACCCCGGTGCCGGTGACCGGTCAGGTGTTCGGGGTGATCTGTACAGGATTGTTGCTTGATGCCAGGGCTGCAGTCAGCGTTCAATTTGCGTATGTATTTTTGGGAGTACTCGGTATCCCCTGGTTTACCAACGGCGGCGGGGGGGCAGGTTATCTGCTCGGACCGACCGGGGGCTATCTGGTTGGATTCATGGTTGCTGCCGGCGTTATCGCAGTGCTTCGCCAGAGAATATCTGGCATCACAGCTTCTCTGACCGGGGTCGCGGTCATTTATCTTGCCGGCACTATCTGGCTGGCGGTGTACCTCAATACGATTTCGCATATGCCTTTGTCGACGGCGCTGCCCAAAGCGTTCTGGCTGGGAGTCGCGCCGTTCTGGCTGGGCGATGTCGTAAAAGCAGTCTTGGCGACCCTGGTCTCGTCCCGCTTCAGCTCTCCATCAGGCCGAGCAGACAGGACTCAATGAGTTCAGGAGTATTGTCCCTGATGACATAGAGCGGTATTCCTTCTGACTCTGCCAGCCGGATGGAAGGGCCGCGGTTGCGGTAGAATTTTTTCTGGGCGAATACCATATCCGCATCCTGTATGCGGGGCGCGATCCGGATATTCAGTCCGAGTCTCTGTCCTATAGCCTCGATGTGTTTACGGCTCACGCCGAGAGGGTAAATGGTATAGAGGTGCGGTTCTGGAGCGGGAACTCCTTTGCTCCACAGATCGTGATCGTCGCGCGGCGCTATCAGCGGGGTATAGGATTCCCTGACGACGGTTCCGTCTGCTTTTCTCAATCTTTTTTCCCGGGCCGGCTCTGTTCCCCGCAGCAGCAGATCGACCGCCGCGGCGACCTCGGGATGGATGAGCAGATCGTCCCTGTCCAGAATCTCGATGACGATATCAAAGGTGGGCGGGGCTTTGCGTTCGAGGACTGACTTCTGGGTGCCGCGTCTCTTCGCTTCCTCGTCTCCGAGCGTGACGCTCTGGATGCCGCCGACGAGGTCATTCAGGGTAGGGTTCTGTATGAGGTTTTCGAGTGTATTGCCGTGCGCAGTGGCGATGAGCTGGACGCCTCGTTCGGCGATGGTGCGGGCAGCTTCGGCTTCGTCAGTCGTGCCTATCTCGTCGATCACGATCACCTGCGGCATATGGTTTTCGACCGCTTCGATCATGATATGGTGCTGCTCTCTGGGATGGGTCACCTGCATGCGGCGGGCGCTGCCGATAGCGGGGTGAGGGATGTCGCCGTCTCCGGCGATCTCATTGGAGGTGTCGACGATGACGACCCTTTTGTGCAGGTCGTCAGACAGGATGCGGGCGGTTTCTCTCAGGATGGTGGTTTTGCCCACCCCGGGCCGGCCGAGGATCAGGATGCTTTGGCCTGACTCGATGAGGTCGCGGATGATCTCGGCGGTGCCGAACACCGCTCTGCCGACCCGGCAGGTCAGCCCGATCACCTGGCCGCTGCGGTTCCTGAGGGCAGAGATGCGGTGGAGTGTCCGTTCGATACCGGCGCGGTTGTCGCCCCCGAATTCACCGAGATGTGTAGTCACATGAGAAATATCGGCAGGACTGACCACAGTTTTGCCCAGGGCTGTTTCCCGGCCATCACAGCGGATGGTGGGGGTACGGCCCAGGTCCAGAATGACCTCGACGAGCTGATCGTGTCCTTTGATCTTCTGGAGGGCGGTGCGGATGCGGAGCGGCAGTATGGCCACGAAGAGCTTCAGGTCTGCCGAGGCGGTGCTTTTGGGCATATGGCTTACCGTTCATAGACGAATATGGGAAGGCGGTCAGTGTCAGGACGGTCTTCCGCCACGGGCGACCAGCCTGCCACCGGGAAACTGTAGGAGACAATCCTGGTCCCTTTGTTCAGCTCTGTTTCAAACTTGGGGCGCAACCGTTCGAGCGCATAGGGGTTCAGGAAGCAGAAGATGACATTGGCATCACGGAGGTCTGCTTTATAAAAGTCGGCCATACGGATAGAAACCCGTTTTGCCTGGCCGCTCAGTAGTGTTTTCAGTCTGCATATCAGCACATGGACCGGCGAAAGTTCGTATCCGATGAGGGCTGAAGCTTTGGAGAATCTGGCGGCACCGAGCAGCAGCCGTCCGTCGCCGGCGCCCAGGTCGTAGACTGTATCGGTTGGCGATATTCTGCCGAGATCTACCATACGGCGGACATCGCCGGCTTTGGTGGGGACAGGCGGGGCAGCGACGATGCTGCTGTAGACGAGCGGGAGGAAGAGCACACAGAAAATGATGAGCAGGACGAGTTCGGGCATGGTCGGTATCCTCGAAAGAGGGGAAAGATCAGTCAGGAATCCAAAGGTGCTGAGGCCAGGAATCATCAGAAGTGGAAGCTTCTTTGTGATAATTGGAGGTGATGGCCTGGCACAGTCCCTCGTTCATGCGACCTGCATCAGGTCGGGCCTGCGAGTTTTCAGTCTGACAAGAGTCGGAGAGCAGGATCAGCTTGATGGTCTTGTCCTGTAACCGGAAGAGGATGGGAGAAGGATCGAAGAGACCATGTTCGATGAGCTGCATGAGTCCGAATGGATCCATCAGGTACTCAGTTTTCTCGGTCAGGGGCGCCCAGGACGGATCATCGCTGAGGAAAGGGCCATGGGAAGACTCGATCCGGTCAAGGAGCAGGCGATAAGCCGGGAGATCCTGCTGCATGGTGGTGAAGTGGTGGGAAAGCGTTATCTGGGAGCCCAGGTACAAATATACCATACAGACAGTCATCAGGCCGAAGGCGAGTAACCGGTAGTGCTTCCGAGGGATCAGTGGGATCCGGGGCAGGGCTGAAGAGAGGTGTATACCCGAAAGGCGACTGAGGAGTGAGAGGCTGAGGAGAGAGGCAAAAGTGGTTTCGATACTATGGTTTGTGGACGAGCCTGCTTTGCCCATATATACCGCAGACACCAGCAAAGAAAAAACAGGATAGAGGAGGCAAAAGGCGGTGACCGGGTCACGGCGGAGATAGAGAGCGACGGTTTTTTGTTTCAGCGCGCAATACCAGATGAAAAGTGGCAACAGTGGCACGGCGGATGTCAGGAGATACAGAAAACCATAAATGGTCAGATCCCAGTGGCGGGTGTGAAGCGCATTTGCCGCGATCGTATGATCCACGAACCTGCCGCCGGTCATCTGGTTCAGGATCAGGAACGTACCGCAGGAAAAAATCATGAACACCAGACCGGGCAGATACCAGTTTTTCGGTCGCCGCCGGGAAATGAACTCCACGGTCATGAGCAGGAGCGGGGCGAGGAAAAACGTCTGTTTGGTGAATAAAGCAGCCACCAGACAGAGCATGCCGAGGCATTTGCCGGTCAGGCGAGAGGAGGTGAGGTAGAAGGTGATCCCCAGTGCTGTCCACATGAGTGCCAGGATATCGACCCGGCTCAACAAACCCCAGAGAAGGAAAGGATATGAGGAGAGGAATCCGAGGAGTGAGAGCCAGGCGTACAGCGAACGTCCGGTCAGTCGCCTGATGAAGGTAAAAGTTGCCCCGAGCGTAACGGTCAAAGCAGCCAGGCTGATCAGGCGACCGGAGATGAAAGGATTGAGGTCAGGAAACAACTCCAGACCCAGGGCGTGCAGTACGAAGAAGACCGGGGGGTAGGGCGTATGGATGTAAGGCGCCTGGGAAAATGGTGGGTACAAGGCACGCAGGTCATGCGTATGCTTTAGTATCCGGGAGAGATATGCTATATGACCTTCACCATATTCCAGGCTGAAGGGATAGGTGATGAAATCCCAGCAACTCGTGAGGTAGCCCAGCAGGCACAGAGAGGTGATCGCCATGAGGGCATACTGCGAGAGGCGGGCAGGAGAGCGGAGAATACGACGAAAATCTGGCATTTTGCTTGGCTAATGAACTGGGATCGGGCAGGAGCCATAGTAAACCAGGGCGACTATGGAATCAAGGCAGAACTGCAGGATGTTTTGCAGATGGGGGATGATGAGCGATAATGCGCGTATGCTCAACCTGAAGAAAAACTGGCCGTACATCCTCTTCTCAGGGATATTTCTGTTAACAGGGCTGTTTTACCTGCAGTTCGTCCACGTCAGGCCAATATTTGACGGGGAAGTCTATCTGCGCGCCGTGGTCGATCTCATGCGTCAGGACTGGGACCTGATGGACCTCAATATTTTCAACCATCCGTCCATGGCGTACATAGTCCTTTTCGCCCCGATCCGCCTGGTGAAAACACAGGTTGTCGAGGCGGTCAATCTGATCAATATCGCTCTGGCGCTGATGGGCGGTATTTTCTTTTATTTACTCGTCCGCGCTCTTTTTTTCCGGAGAGGGCACCAGGTGGAACACGCCCTGCTTACTCTGCTCCTCTGTCTGAATCCGCTTTTTGTTGCCTGTATTTTCAATTTCAACCTAGATTTTCCAGTGACGATTTTTTCGGTTATCGCACTCTGCGCAATGGTCAGGCGTCAACGTCTCCTTTTTTTGCTGGCGGGCATTTTCCTGGTTTTTTCCAAAGAAACAGGTATCCTAATTTATCTGCTCCTGGCGTTTTCTTTTGGCATCATGCGTGTGATCGAGGCGGCGAGGATACCGCAGCCCGCATCGGGAGGCAGGCTGAGGACCTGGCTTTGTATGCAGGTATCGTCCCCGAAATTATGGTTGCGGCAGCTCTGGAATGTGGTTTTTTATCTGTGTCCCATCTTTCTGCTGGAGTTGTATGTCTACTATCGTACGAGAGCCGGTTCGGGACAGGTTTTCTGGGAGGGGAATGGTCTCACTGGAAGCGGTTCGGTTTTCGTTTTCAACATCTTTGCCGAACTGCCGGCCAAGGTCACCCGGCTGGTTCAATTCTTCATTCTCAACAGTTCCTGGATACTGACCTTGAGTATTCTGATCGGAGCAGGAGCTTTTGTACTGAGAACCCTGCGGCGCAGACGAACTGGTCGCATCTTGGCCGGGAGAAGTGACCTGTGGGCGATAGGCCTGGTGTTCCTCGGATATGTCTATGTCCTGACCAGCTTTGTCACCTTTTCCAATCCGCGGTATGTTCTGCCGGCGCTGCCTCTGCTGATCCTGTTGTTTTATCGTGCGCTCCTGGAGTTGATCCGGTCGTCTCAGGTGCGGGTTATTGTCATCTTCGTCATAGCTGTTTTCGCCGTAGTGCAGGTGTACCGTACCGTGGACCCGGTCTCCATGCAGCTGTTGGGGACCGTGCAGGTCGGAGAACATGAGATGCTGGCCATGAACTCGTTCACGCATGAATTCGCCGGCCTCGCAGGGCGCGACCAGATCATCTACAACCTGGAGTACCGGTACCTGGGTGAGCTTGCCGATAGGATAGCTGACTTTGCCTATCACCAGGACGCCACCGTCGTCTTCAATGCCGATGCCGAATCCTACCTTTTTGTCTCTGATACTGCGCCTGAGCGGGCGTATATCCAGTACCTGCCTCTCGTGGCAGACAGCATCCCGACCAAGCGCATCCTGTATATTAATTTTCCCTTCATCGCTCCTATGGAGGCGGAACTTCCGACCGTGGGGCAGTTTTTTGACATCGGAAGCGAAGTGGTATTCGAACGCGACGGGTATGCGCTGCCGGCCTATGAACTCCTTCGCCGATAGGCCCTGATTATTTTTTTGCGCCTCCTTATATTCGTGACCGGTTTCTGGTATCATCTGCGCAACCTCTGCTGGCGATCTTCTGCTCACCGTGCAGGCAAGTCCCAATCCATTTATGCAAAAGGATACGACATGAGTACGGACGACAGGATCCATGCGATCTTTCCGAGGCTCGACGACATACCGGCTGAATTCAGGATGCAGCCGATCAGACAGGAAAATTATCTGGTCAATGGCGAATTGCGATCCTGGCACGGGGCGTCCCTGGATGTGCTTTCTCCGCTCTATGTGCAGTCACCGGAAGGTCTGCAGAGATTTGTGATCGGGTCCTGTCCGGACCTGGGTGTCAAAGAGGTGGGGGAAGTCGTGGAGGCGGCCACCGCAGCCTATGACCGGGGACGGGGGGAATGGCCCACCATGCCGGTAGAGGGCAGGATCAGGCAGGTGGAGAATTTTGTCTATCAGATGAAGTCGAAACGCTCTGAGATCATCAATATCCTCATGTGGTCCATAGGCAAAACCCTGCCGGACTGCGAAAAGGAATTTGACCGCACCGTCCAGTATGTGAATGACACCATCGACGCGCTGAAGGATGTCGATCGGGTCGCGTCGAAATTCCGTATAGAAGAAGGGGTGATAGGCCAGATACGGCAGGCCCCGCTCGGGGTCGTGCTTTGCATGGGTCCTTTCAATTATCCGCTGAATGAGACATTTTCCCTGTTCATACCTGCGCTCATCATGGGCAATACCATCATCCTGCGCGCCCCTCATCAGGGTTCTCTCGTCCTTTATCCACTGCTGGAGTTATTTGCCTCCG
>MNZT01000059.1 GCA_001873755.1 Candidatus Wirthbacteria bacterium CG2_30_54_11
CCTCGAAAGCGTCGCCGTCTTCGCCGCCTGCGCTGTCCTGCTCGTCATTGCAGCGGTGATTGAGGGGGGCCTGGTGTTTGAACTGCTGAAGTGATCTGCCTCCTCCCCCCTGAGCGGGGGAGGATTGAGCCGCCGAAGGCGAGCCTCCGCCTAGCGAGACTCGTCCAAGGAACGGTCGCCAAGGGCGGGGAGAGGGGAGCGAATTCGCCCTCACCCTGCCCTCTCCCATGAGATGGGCGAGGGGAGTCAATACCAGAATCTAGGCAGTCAGTTCCTTCAGGCATTCCAGCAGGTCTGAGGACAGCGGGGCCTCAAAGGTTCGCTCGTGGCCGCCTGGCAGAGCAAAGGTTAGCCGGGAGGCGTGGAGGAACTGGCGGCGAAGCAGCGCGTCTTCGTGGCCGTATACCTGGTCGCCGTAGATGGGGTGACCGATGGAGGCGAAGTGCACTCGGATCTGGTGGGTGCGGCCGGTGTGCAGGCGGGCTTCGATGAGCGTATAGCAGTTTCCCTTGTCTACGGTCAGATATTCCAATACCCGGTACGAGGTCTGGGCGGTACGGCCGGTCGGGCTGATGGACATTTTCTTACGGTCTTTGGGGTCGCGGCCGATGGGCGCGTCGACCTTGCCTTCTTTCGGTGCCAGTTTGCCATGCAGCAATGCGGTGTACCTCTTGTCGAGCGTACGGGTTTGGAACTGTTTCTGGAGGAACGATTTGGCAGCGGCGTTCTTGGCCACGACCATGACGCCGGAGGTGTCCTTGTCCAGGCGGTGGATGATGCCGGGGCGGAGGTCGGGAGGAGGGGAGAGCGGGGCGGTCTGGGAGACTGGGCTGGCTGGCGCGGCGCTCAGGAGGGCGGACTGGGGGGCTGAGCTGGCTGGCGCTGCGCTCTGGAGGGCGGTTCGTGAACCGCCCTTACGGTAGCCGCCCTGACGGGGGGCGACCCCGGCGGGGGTGCCCTCTCTGGATCCGCTCTGCTGGAGGAGGTGATGGAGGATAGCGTTGGCGAGAGTGCCGTCCCAGTTGCCAAAGGCGGGATGCACGACCAGACCGGCGGGTTTGCAGATGACCATGAGGTCATCGTCCTCGTACAGGATGTCGAGCGGGATGTCCTGGGGGATCAGCGTTACTTCTTCCCGGTAGGGAAGCGTGACCACAAGCGTGGTGCCGGGGACGATTTTGTAGTTCGACCGTTCTACGATCTTGGATCCTTCGGCGACCAGTCCGGCCTCGACGGCTTTCTGGGCTTGGGTGCGGCTGAAATTCGGAATCCTGGCGGCCAGGAAGAGGTCGATGCGCAGTGGAGACTGGCGAGGATCGACTGGGATGGTGATGGTTTTCATGAAGAGCTGGTCTAAGACTAAAAGGCTTTGCGACTGACGGTCCATATACTATACTAAGACAGCCTATTTTGTAAGTTTGAGGGCAGGCGTGAAATTATTGGTCACCGGCGGCGCTGGGTTCATGGGCAGCAACTTCATCCACTATATCCTGGAGAAGTATCCTGACTACAAGATCGTCAATCTCGACAAGATGACCTATGCCGGCAATCTGGAAAATCTCAGAAACATCGAGCATGACCCCAGGTACGAGTTCGTCCATGGGGACATCAGGGACAAAATAGTGGTCAATAACTTGCTCCCCGGTATCGACGCGGTGATCAACTACGCGGCGGAGACGCATGTGGACCGCTCTATCGAGTCCCCGGAAGATTTTCTCACTACCGAGGTCATCGGGACTTTTACCCTGCTGGAGGGAATGAGGAAGTATAAAGTAGGACGCATGATACAGATCAGCACCGACGAAGTATTCGGCAGTACCGAATACGGGGAGTTCAAGGAGTCTGACCCGTTCGAACCCAACAGTCCGTATTCTGCCGCCAAGGCCGGAGGCGACTTGCTTTGCCGGGCATATCACAGGACATATGGCGTCCCGGTCATAGTCACGCACAGCTGTAACTTTTACGGTCCCCATCAGTATCCCGAGAAACTGATACCTCTTTTCATCACCAATCTGCTGGAAGGGAAAAAGGTGCCGCTGTATGCCAACGGGCAGAATGTCCGGGAATGGATATATACCGAGGACCACTGCCGCGCTGTTGACCTGATCCTTCACCAGGGCGTTGTTGGCGAAGTCTATAACATCGGCAGCGGGGACCGCTTCAGCAATCTGGATATCACCCGGCAGCTGCTCGGTCTGCTTGATCGCGACGAAAGCATGATCGAACGGGTGGCGGACCGACCGGGGCATGACCTCCGGTACGCCATCGACTGCTCAAAAATCAGTGATACTTTAGGTTTCAGGCCAGGGGTTTCCTTTGAGACAGGTCTGGCCCGGACTGTCGAGTGGTACCGAGCTCATCCGGTCTGGTGGCAGGCTTTGAAGAAGGCCGGTGATTCGTTCGTGAACAAATGATCCACCAGCTGCAGTCCTTTCTGGCCGTCGGTATCCAATGCCATGGTTTCACGGACCGGATGTCCGGAGATATGCGCAGCCTTGAGGCGCGAAGCGCCGTACTTGACCAGCTCGGTATCCCGGCTGGTTCGTTCGTCCAGGCTGAACAGGTGCACGGCGCCTCGGTTGCCGTGGTCAGCAGTGCCGATGGAAGTACCACGGTCAAAGGCGTGGATGGACTGATCACCACTTCCAGGAACCTGACCCTTGCGATCAGGGTGGCAGACTGTGTGCCGGTGCTCCTGTACGATGCTTCGAAAAGTGTAGTCGGAGCGCTCCATGCCGGCTGGCGGGGGATCACCGGTGGCATCATCGAACGGGGACTTGAGGCTTTTCGCACTCTCGGGTTTGCTTCGGGGCAGCTCAGGGTCGGACTGGGACCGGCCATAGGCCAGTGCTGCTATGAGGTGGGTGGCGAGGTGGCTGAACTCTTGGCCCTGAGATCTCCCGGGTGCCTCACTTCCCGATCAGGACGCGACTTTGCTGATCTGCGGGGAGCGGTGCGGTATATCCTGCTGGAACACGGGGTTCCTTTTTCATCGATCTCTTCCGTCGATGTCTGCACGTCGTGCCGTCAGGATGACTTGTACTCCTGGCGGCGGGAGCACGAAAAAGCAGGAAGGATCATGGGTTTCATCGCGCTCCCGTAACCTGGCAGTTTTTCTGGAGTATGCTACAATACGTCCGTTCTATCGGGGGGGAACTTGAGCATGGCTTTGCACAGCGACACAACTATTATCGGGCACGAACAGCCGCTCCGGGCGCTTGCCATGCATCTGGAACAGGACATGGTGGCGCACGCCTATTTTTTTCAGGGGCCCAGGGGCATAGGGCGGTTCCAGGTAGCGCTCGGTTTTGCCCGTCAGCTCCTGTGTGAACACCATGCCTTGGAGGGCGACGGCTGCAGATCGTGCGGTTTGTTCGAAAAGGACAGCCATCCTGATCTCATGGTTCTGGAGGTGCCGGAAGGCAAAAATTCGATCTCCATCGACCAGACCAGAGAAGCGATCCAGTATGTGAATGTGCGGCCGTATCTCGGAGGGCGGAAGGTGGTCGTCATCCGGGATGCAGATGACATGCCCGTCGAGGCTCAGAATTCCCTGCTGAAGACACTGGAAGAACCGCCTGCATATGTTCATTTCATACTCCTGGGAAAAAATCAGGAAAGTGTACTCGCAACCGTGCTCTCCCGCTGCCGGGTCCTCACTTTTTCACGGCTGCCGCTGGGTCAGGTAGCGGAGTATCTGACCGGTTTGGGACAGGATGAGGCAGCCCAGGATCTGTGGCTCAGTTTTTTCGGCGGAGAGATCGGCTCCATCGTGAAGATCCTGGAGGATTCTGACCTGAGGCAGCGCATGCTATCTCAGATCGCGGACTATACCGGTTTACTGACCAAAACACCTTCTGAGAGGCTCAACTGGGTTCGAAGTCTGGGGAAGCTGGGAGTCGAAGACATACTGGATATCTGCAGCCGCCTCGAGATACTCTGGAATATCGCGCTTCTGGAAGGCCTGTCACCCGACACGGCACCAGGAGAGCACCATCCGATCATCCGTGACTTCATCGGTAAGGCAGCACACAGTACGACCGGCAGTATTCAGAAGGTCCTCAATTCCGTGGTCACGCTACGAGAGGACTTCAAAGCCGGGATGAACGCCCAGCTGCAGATAGAAAATCTTTTACTCAGCTTACCTATTTGTCTGGAGTAGTCATACATGGATACGACAGGGGTTGTAGAATCACAGGATACGAGTGAGATCTCCCAGCTGAAGGGCGTGCAGCCGATCGTCGGGCTCGTCTTTTATCCCGGCGGTCAGATTTACTATTTTTCACCCGGCAGTTTTCCCTGCAAAAGGGGAGACCGGGTGATCGTGTCCACGACCAAGGGGTTTGAGCTCGGCGTAGTGCAGTTCACGCATGACGTGGATCCATCTACCATGGCCACTCCGCTGAAAAAGATCAAAGGTCTGGCCACAGCAGAAGACCTGAAGGACCGCGAGCTGTTCAGTTCCAAAGAAAAAGAAGCTTTTCAGAAGGCCAGAGCAAAGATCCGGGAGCACAAGCTACCCATGAAGCTCGTCGGGGCTCATTATAATTACAACGGCAAGCGCCTGACTTTTTTCTTTACGGCTGAGGGACGGGTCGACTTCCGGGAACTGGTCAAGGATCTGGCTTCGACTTTCTGTACCCGGATCGACTTGAAGCAGATCGGGCCCAAGGATGAAGCGAGGCTGATAGGTGGCATGGGGGTGTGCGGTCAGAACCTCTGCTGCCGGGATTTTCTCGTGCGTCCTCCCACCACTTCCGTGAAAATGGCGCAGAACCAGGACCTGGGCACCAAGAACCCGGACAAGATCTCCGGTCAGTGCGGCAGGCTCATGTGCTGCCTGAACTATGAGGATGAAGTGTATAAGTCTCTGCGGGCCGAGCTACTCCAGCCCGGGACCGTGGTGACGACCCCCGAGGGCAGAGGCAGGATACTCGAGGTTCGCGTCCTGAAGAATACCATGCTGGTCGAGGTAGAGGGTCAGGTGTTCAGACGCATGGAATTCCCGGTGGATAAAGTTGTGGTTTCAAAACAAGAGAAGGCATGAGCGGATTTGTGTTTGAGATCGGTCTGGGATTTCTGGTACTCATGTTCCTGATCGGGATCGTGATCAGGAGCGTGTTGTTTTTGCCCCGGAGGTCAGCAGAGCAGCCGGAAAATCCTGTCCGGAAAACACTCCAGCAGAAGCAGACCGAGACCTCGGATGAGCACGAAAAGAAAAAGCGTTCGCTCACCAGAAAGGCCAGACAAGCGGTGAAAAAAGGGATCTTTCAGGCAGCTGAGGATTTTCTTTTCCAGGCCAGCGGCGTAGGGGATGATGACCCCAGGCTGCTGAGGGATCTCGCCACGGCCATGCTGGGACAGGGCAAGCTGGACAAGGCCCGGGTGACACTGGAAAAACTGACCAGACTGGAGCCAACCGAAGAGAACATGCTCCTCTTAGGACAGGTCCTCTGTGAGCTTTCCAGCACCTCCAGTAACAAGGAGCATGTGCATAACAGCCTGTTCTGCTACCAGTCGATCCTGAAAAAGAATCCCGGGAGCGTGCAGGGACTTATAGGAATAGCAAAGGCATACGAAGTCCTGGGACGTTATGATGATGCATTTCTCTCATACCATCAGGCGTTCGAGCTGGACCCCAATCAGATCGAGATCGGTCTGAGGGTGGCTCAGGAATACGAGCGTAAGCATATGATGACTGAATTGGAGCAGACGATCGATACGCTCAGCACCTATCATCCGCAGGATGAGGCTGTGGGTCTGAGGCGCGTCAAGTTTTTGTTTTTGAAAAAAGACCATCTCGCTCTGGTGGGCGAGACAGCCAGAATGCTCGCCTTGTATCCCGATTCCCCGGAATTCATCCGCTACGCCGGTCTCGGAGCCTATCACCTGAACCGCTTCCAGGAAGCCGTAGAATATCTGACCACTTTATCGCAGGCAGATCCCGGCAAGGCGGTCAATCACTACAATCTCGCTTTGGCGTATATCGGCCTGCAGCAGTACGATGAGGCAGCCTCTTCTGTACAAAAAGCGGTTGATCTCGCTTCTGATGTATCGAAATTCCATTTTCTCCTGGGAAAGGTGTACCTCTGGAAAGGAGATACCGAGCAGGCAGCCAAGGCGCTCAGCCGTGCGGTGGCTCTGGATCCCGACAATTTCGAGGCGCTTTCAGAACTCAAGCGGATTTCCTGATGCACAGATTTTTTCTCGATCTCCCTCTCACTACCGGGCAGATTCTGGCAGCGCCCCAGGATCGGGCGCACCAGCTCATCCGTGTGCTTCGGATCTCCGAGGGCGAGCAGATCGTTGTCTTCAACGGCAAAGGGGGAGAATTTGAGGCTACAATAGGCTCAATTCAGGGGCATCACTGCACCATCGAGGTTGGGGTTTTTCATGATGTGCAGACCGAGAGCAGCCTTCAGGTGCAGCTCTATCAGGGCATCCCCAAAAAAGACAAGCTGGAGTTCATCGCCCAGAAAATAACAGAAATTGGTGTCCATGAGCTCATACCGGTGATATCTCAGCACTGTGCGTCCCGCAGCACCAGACGAGAGGATCGCATCGTCAAGATAATTGAAGAGGCTGCCGAGCAGTCAGGCCGGGTACAGTTGATGCGTTACGGCGGCGCGGTGGCATATGCGCAGGCGCTGGAGCGGAGCCGGGAAGCAGACCTGCGGATGATCGCGTGGGAAAGAGAAAAAGAAACCGGTCTCGCAGATATCCATCACCGGTTCCCTGAGGCTCAAACGATAGCCGTATTCGTAGGACCGGAGGGAGGCTGGGCAGAATCTGAAATCGAGCTGGCCTCAAAGAGCGGTGTGGTTCCTTTTTCTCTCGGACCGCGCATCTGGAGGACCGAGACCGCCGGGATCGTCATCCCGGCTCTGGTGCTGCAGGAGTGGACTTGTGGCAGACGATGATTTTTTCGTAATTTATTTTTTTTCGGAGGGAAGTGCCGTGGAATTCAAATCCATCCCGATCGAGAAGCCGGGGGATGTCAATTTCATCCTCGGGCAGGCTCACTTCATCAAAACCGTAGAAGATCTCCACGAAGCCATCGTCAATGTGAATCCCCAGATCAATTTCGGTCTGGCTTTTGCCGAGGCGTCCGGTCCGTGTCTGATCAGAAAAAGTGGTAACAAGCCGGAACTGATCGCTATCGCCGTGAAGAATGTCCAGGCGATAGCTGCCGGACATTGCTTCATGATCGTGCTCGGGAATGCCTATCCCATCAATATACTTCCTGCGATCCGCGAAGTCCGGGAGGTCTGTCAGATCTACTGTGCGACCGGCAACCCCACGCAGGTCATCGTGGCGGAAACCGACCAGGGCAGAGGAATTATGGGTATCATCGACGGCGACAGTCCAAAAGGGGTAGAGACCGAAGAGGATGTCCGCAAACGGAAAGACTTCCTGCGGATGTTCGGCTATAAGCTGTGAGCTCTATTATTAAGTCCTAAGTCTTGATCCAAGCCGGGTGCAGTACAGGGCGTTGCTTTGGGTAGGCAATTGGGGTAAAATCGCTCGGGCATCAGCCTCGCTACGACAGGACGACGATCATGTCAAAATTCATCATACAGGGTGGGCAGCCTCTGAGCGGCACCATCGAGATCAAAGGTGCAAAAAATGCAGCGCTGCCTCTCATAGCCAGCAGCATCCTCAGCCGGGAAAAATGCGTTTTCGGTCTGGTTCCCCGTATCTCCGATGTTCTTTCGCTTCTGGAGATCATGAAGTCCCTGGGTGCCAGAGTATCCTGGCAGGGTGAGGATACCCTGTCGATCACCTGCGATGCGATCGATAACCGCGAACTGGATTACGATCTGGTCAGGCGGCTGCGAGCTTCGATACTACTGGTAGGGCCGCTTCTGGCTCGCTTCGGTGAGGTCAAGATCCCGTACCCGGGCGGTTGCCTCCTGGGCAGACGGCCGCTGGATGCACACTTCAGGGCGTTCGAAGCCCTCGGGGCCAGAGTAGAAGAGCGGGATGATCATTTTGTGGTCAAAGGACATGATTTCTCCTCCTCCCGGGTATTCCTCACGGAGGCGAGCGTGACGGCGACCGAAAACATTCTCATGCTTGCCAGCTCGTTTGAGGGAGAGGTAGTTATCAAAAATGCTGCCTGCGAACCGCATGTTGGCAATCTGGCGAAGTCTCTGGTGATCATGGGAGCCCATATAGAGGGGATCGGCACCAATACGCTGAGAGTCTGCGGCACCCGTACCCCTGGCGCCACGAGGATCGCGGTCGTGCCCGACCAGCTGGAGATCGGGAGCTTTGCGGCTGCCGCACTGGCGACCCGGGGCGAGATTGATCTGCATCCGGTGGAGCGGGATCTCATCGACCCGCTGCTGCTCAAGTTTGATGATATGGGAGCTTCATATACCCTGAAGGGTGATGTGCTGTCCATCTATCGGAACGACAGACTTTCGGCATTTCACCTGACCACTAATATCTGGCCCGGCTTCCCGACTGATCTGCAGGCACCGTTTGCCGTGCTCGCCACTCAGTGCCAGGGCAGCAGCATGGTGCATGACTGGATGTACGACGGCAGACTTTTCTACATCGACAAGCTGATCACCATGGGCGCCAACATCACCATGTGCGATCCGCACCGCATCATCGTATCCGGTCCGACCCAGCTGCGGGGCAAGGACATCGAAAGCCCGGATATCCGGGCTGGCATGGCCATGGTCATCGCCGCTCTCTGTGCCGAGGGGAAGAGTGTCATCGACCGGGTCGAGCTGGTGGACCGGGGGTATTATCAGATCGAGGAACGGCTCAGGTCACTGGGAGCCCGCATAGAGAGAGTATAGATCTATTTGGACTAAAACCATGTTCACCAAACGTATAGGGATCGACCTCGGCACCGCCAATGTCATCGTGTATGTGAGTGGCAAGGGGATCGCGATCAACGAGCCTTCGGTAGTTGCCATCTCGGATGACAACAAGATCCTGGCCGTGGGCAAGGAAGCCAAGGAAATGCTGGGCAAGACGCCCGGCAACATCACGGCGAGCCGGCCCATGCGCGACGGCGTCATCGCCGACTATGTGGTGACCGAGGCCATGCTCAGGTACTTCATCAACAAAGTCTACGGCAGTTTCCGCCTGTTCCGTCCGGAAGTCATGATCTGCGTACCGACCGGGGTCACCAGTACGGAGCGCAGAGCAGTCCTGGACGCCGCTATTCAGGCTGGAGCGAGAGCTGCCTATCTCATTGAGGAGCCTCTGGCTGCTGCTATCGGCGCCGGTATCCCCATCGCTCAGCCGAGCGGATCGATGATTATCGACATGGGGGGCGGGACGACCGGCGTCGCCGTGATCTCCTTGGGGGGCGTGGTGGTCAGCAAATCAGTGAGAGTCGGCGGCAACAAACTTGATGAGGCCATTTCAAATTATGTCAGGCGTAAATACAATCTCATGATCGGAGAGCAGACCGCCGAAGAGATAAAGATCCAGGTCGGCAGCGCCATGGAGATGGAACAGGAAGATCAGATGGAGGTCAGGGGGAGAGATCTGCTGGCCGGACTTCCGCGTACGATCTATGTCAAAACCAATGAGGTCTTCGAAGCCATCCAGCAGCCGCTCACTCAGGTCATCAATACCATCCGGGCTGTGCTCGAGCAGACGCCGCCGGAGCTGTCCTCGGATATTGTCGATAAAGGCATTGTCCTCAGCGGTGGCGGGGCGCTGCTGCGGAACATGGACCAGCTCATCATGGATTCTACCCAGGTCTCCTGCTATGTGGCCGAAGACCCTCTCCTCTGTGTGGCCAAGGGGACGGGAGCGGCACTGGAACATCTGGATGCGTATAAAAAAGCAGTGCTGGGAAGACGTTAATTTCAAAGGAGCGTTTTGATCATCATCGCTGTCGTCATCCTCTACCTGACCCTGCTTTCTATTGGCCTTTTTTTCTCACTGTATTTCCCCATCAGGATGATATCCCTGCTCATGTCAGATCATTACGGAGCTCCTTTTGTCCCTCTGGAGGAGGACATCGTGTCGCGTATGGTAGACATGGCTGAGCTGAAACCGGGGCAGAAGGTCTATGATCTGGGCAGCGGCGACGGACGGATCCTGTTCCGCGCCACCAGAAGTGCTGACGTGACAGCCTGCGGGTACGAGATTGCCATCTATCCCTATATCCTTTGTCGCTTGCGGCTTTGGCGGAACCGAACCCTGCGCAAAGGCATAACGGTAGAGCGCAAGAATTTTTTCCATCAGGACCTCAGTTCCGCTGCCGTGGTATTCCTGTACCAGCAGCCGAAAGTCCTCCTGAAGCTGAGAGACAAATTTCTCTCTGAGCTGAAACCGGGGACGAAAGTCATCTCGGCACGATTTGCTTTCGATGCCTGGAATCCGGCATCGACTGACCGTTCGCTCAAATATCCTATCTACCTCTATCTTGTGCCCCAGCAGGCCTGACGCGGGAGTCCGTATGAAGATCGCACTGGTACACGACTATCTCAACCAATGGGGCGGAGCAGAAGAAGTCCTGCTCGTGCTTCATGAGCTGTTTCCCGACGCACCGATCTATACTCTTTTTTATGATCGTGAGCACAGTGCGATTCCCCAAAACATAGCTTTTCCGCCTGAACAAGAGGGGCAGTGGCCAAAAGATTTACTCCACATGTCAGGCCTGCAGCGTCTTCCTGCCTGGCTGAGGGGGAGCCGGTTGCTCATGCCGGTGTATCCCACGGCGGTAGAGATGTTCGACCTTTCAGCCTATGATATTGTCATTTCCGACAGCAGCGCTTTTTCCAAAGGGATTTTGACCAGACCCGGCGCCGTACACATCTGCTACTGCCACAGCCCGACGCGGTACCTGTGGGACTGGCATGAACGGTATATCCAGGAACAGCGCCTCAACTGGTTTTCCAAGGCTTTTATCGTGCCTTTTCTCAGCTATCTGAGGATCTGGGACCGGTGGGCTGCAGACAGGGTCGACATATTTCTGGCAAATTCGAAGAACGTCCAGGCCCGGATCCAAAAATACTATGGCCGGGAGTCCCAGGTGGTCTACCCGCCGGTGGGGGTAGAGGTGAGAGCAGAAGAACTGGATAGCTGTCAGATAGACCGCACCATACCGGATATTTATGACGGCGTAGAGAGAGATATTCCATATTACTTGATAGTAGCGCGACTCTCCGCCTACAAGAAGATTGAGCTGGCGGTCGATGCCTGTAACCGTCTGCAGCTGCCGCTGGTCATCGTCGGTACCGGCCGGGAGGAGAAGAAACTCCGGCGCCTGGCCTGGGGCAGTGTCCGGTTTGCAGGTCAGGTGATCCGCACGGAGCTGGACGGCTATTACCGGAAGTGCAAAGCTCTCCTGATGCCGGGGACTGAGGATTTTGGCATGGTCATGGCCGAAGCCATGTCATTTGGCAAGCCGGTCATAGCGTATAGGGACGGCGGAGCCATGGAGATCGTCGAAGAGGGTACGAGCGGTGAATTCTTTGACCGCGAGAGCACCCGTTCGCTCATGGATACCCTGCGGCGTTTCGAAGATTCATGGAGGGCCGGGGGCTATGATGCCAGGGCTATCCATGGTCAGGCACAGCGTTTTGATACCCGGCATTTCAAGGACGCGATCCGGGAGATAGTAGCGAAAGTTTCGAAAACTATCATGCCCTTGCAGCCAGGCAGGGATGAACCATGAACTGCGTGATCGGCGGCATCAGAGTTGATTTTGTCCCGCTTTCATCTGCGCTGGAGATGTTCCAGGCGTGGATGAATTCTGATACTCAGAGGTATGCGACCACACCGAATCCCGAGATGATCATGGCCGCTCAGAGAGACGCCGAATTCGCCGCCATACTCAACCAGGCAGATCTGGCGATCGCGGACGGCGCAGGTCTCGTCTGGGCAGCCCGGATGTTGTATGGTACAGCTCAATCGTACCCGCGGCTGGCCGGAGTAGATCTGATGGAAGCGGTCTGTGCGCAGGCGGCGCAAAAGGGCTGGCGGATCTTTCTCCTCGGCGGAGAAAGAAAAAGTACGACCGGCTGTAGTGAGGTTCTGGAAAAGCGGTATCCAGGCTTGAAAATATGTGGCTCAAACAGTGAATCATTTACCTCCGAGTCGTCAGATGCGATCATGGCTGCCGTTCAGGCAAGCGGTCCGGTGGATATCCTCTTCGTGGCCTACGGGGCGCCCAGGCAGGAAAAATGGATTGCCGGGAATCTCCCTCTTCTTCCTCAGGTGAAGATCGCCATGGGAGTCGGCGGGTCATTTGACTACCTGTCCGGAAGGCAGTTACGAGCACCGAAGCTGCTTCGGCGAGCCGGTCTGGAATGGCTGTTCAGGCTGGTACGACAGCCCTGGCGCCTGCGGCGTATGTTAGCGCTGCCACAATTCGTGGTCATGGTTTTGAAAGAAAAAAGGAAAAAGAGTAGAATAGGGAAGTTGTCGCCCAAGGATCTACCCAAATAGAGCCGGTGTCCGCATGCTGATCGGTATCGACGCCTCGCGCGCAAACAGGAACAATCGAAGCGGGATCGAGAATTATTCCCTGCAGATGACCCTTGCCCTCATCCGGCAGAAGTCAGGCCATCGGTTTGTGCTCTATATCAGAGAGCCGCCTGTCGCGGAACTTCAGAACCTGCCGGGGAGGGTTGAAGTAAAGATCATAAGCAATCCTTCCTGGTGGAGCTCCTGCCGCAGGATCTTGCGGTTTCTCCCGCAGCTTTGGACGCATATTGCCCTTCGGGCCGAACTGAAGAAGGCTCCCGTCGACCTGCTGTTCATACCGGGTCATGTAGTGCCTCTGGGCTACAGCGGCAGGTGCATCGTGACCATTCACGACCTCGGGTATGAATTTGTGCCGGAACACTATTCTCTGTTTGAACGTCTTTATCTGCGTTTCAGCACATCGTACTCAGCCCGCAGGGCCGGGACCGTCATCACGGTCTCGGATAAGACCAGACAGGATCTGATGCGCTTTGTTCACCTGCCTGCTGAACGCATCCACGTGCTCCACCCGGGCTATGCTGCGGACCTGTTCAAGCCGCGTACGACGCGTACTGTTCATGCGATCCAGAAGAAATATGATCTCTCGTCACCATATATTATTTTCGTTGGCAATGTCACGACCAAGAAAGGTCTGGAAACACTGATCGAGGGTTTCAGTCTGTTCTTGTTTGAGAAGCAGCAGAATCAATTCGAAACACGCCTCGAGAAAGCTGCCGGCAGTTCAAAAGCAGTTGAAACAGAGCAGGAAGGGAGTGATGCATTTGAAACTTCAGCGCTGGATCTCGTGATCATCGGGTCAGGAAAAGAGGATTACAAGAATTCTCTCCTCGCTCTGGCAGATAAATACCGGGTAGCAGACAGGGTGCACTTCCTGGGGTTTGTCGAGGATGCTGATCTCTGCCACCTGCTGAGCGGAGCAAAAGCCTATGTTCAGCCATCCCATTATGAGGGGTTCGGGATCCCGGTCGTGGAAGCCATGGCCAGCGGCGTCCCTGTCATCGTGACTGATGCGGGAGGACTTCTGGAAGTGGTGGAAGACGCCGGTCAGGTCTGCAAAGCAGGTGATGCGCCTGATCTCTCTCGTGGGCTTCATACCCTTCTCGACGATGAAACCATCCGGCAGTCCTGGATCAAAAAAGGCCTGGCCCGGGTTCACCTTTTCAATTGGGATGAGGCTGCGGGTTCTTTGCTGCAGCTGATCGGGGATTAATGCCCAGGCTTGACTTTATCTGAGTTTATTCTTAAGCTGATACAGCGCTTTTCGCGCAAAGTATTTAGAAAGGGTATCATCCATGTCTATCAAATGCGATATCTGTGGTAAAGGTTCCATGGTCGGCAGAAACGTCCCCCATAGCAAACACCGTACCAAGAAAACATTTCTCCCCAACCTGCAGTCACACAAGGTGATGGTAGAGGGCGTGAAGAAAAAATTAAAGCTCTGCACGAGTTGCCTCAAGACGATCTCCTGAATCGGCCCAGGATTCGTGCTTTGCTTACTCATACTGAATTGCCAAAGGCGAGGGTAGTATGTTACTCGATTTGTTTCGTGGCAATGTGGATTTGATGACTTTTTTCTTTGGCCTGGTGGCCATCATCATAGCGGTCACTCTGCATGAGTTCAGTCATGCGCTGGTGGCTACGCTGCTTGGCGATCCTACTCCAAAGATGAGGCACAGACTTACACTTGACCCGAGTTCGCACCTCGACCCCATGGGTTTTTTCATGCTGCTGCTGGTGGGTTTTGGATGGGGCAAACCGGTTCCCATCAACCCTGTTCAGATCAGAAGAGGCAGATTCGGGGTAGCTCTGGTCAGCTTGGCCGGGCCGGTGTCCAATATGCTGATCGCCACGGCTTTCGGGCTTGCGGTCAGATTTGATCTGATCCCGTATTCCCAGCAGATCTTTGCGTTGGTGCTGGCATTGATCAGCATCAATCTCGGTCTGGCGGTGTTCAATCTGCTGCCGTTCGGACCTTTGGACGGGTACAAGATCGCGCTCGGGCTGCTTCCGGCGAGATGGGCCTACAAACTCGCACGGACCCAGTCGGCCGCAAATGGCCTCATGTGGCTTCTGATCGCCTCTCTGTTCCTGTTCGACCCTGTCTATCGGATGGTTCAGCAGTGGTTTTTCAGGGTGGTGGTTGGGGTTTGACGGGGTAGCCGATTTGGTTGTCGGTCTTATGTTTGTGTGCTATAGTACCGATGCTCCTACTGTGTACGTGCTGAAACTTCGTTTGATCCAACACTGTTGTCAAGGGTTGACCTTTACTCTTCAGACCTTGGTCTGAAGAAGCGGGTTCCCACCTGGTTATACCAGGGTCAACGCTCGATTTCACACGGCACGGGGGGAGTTTTTTATCCGGGAATTGCTATGATATTCAGCTCACTTTTTCGAACTGTCAGACAGAGTCCCCCCAAAGAGACCCAGGGAGAAATCCGGGAGGTTGATCACCTGCGGATCATATCCCGTGTCAGGGAACTATACATTTCCGGACTGCTTCAAGATGGCATCCTGGTTTCTGAATGTGCGCAGATATTCGGTCCGGTATTGACCGCGCAGAATGTACTTCCTGTATCTGCTCCTTCTGCTGGCGGGCAGGCTCCCGATCCTTCGTCCATCTCCGCTTTGCCGCTGCATGTGCCTCAGGAAAGAATGCTTCCCATTCAGGCAGAAGAACCAGCACCGCCTGAGAGGGTCAGGATCATGATCAAGAGTGCAGAAGCCCATATTCCGGCCAGGCTTTCCCTGCCCCGGGCAGAAGAACGTCAGGTCGTGGTTTCGGATTCCTCAGTATCGCCAGCCAGCCGGGCCAAAAGGGTGCTTGCGATCGACAAGAAGACCACTGTACGGCCTGAACCGGCCCCAGAAGAGCACAGTTCTTTACCCAGATCGGTGAAGATCGTATCTCATCTTGCCGTTCGTATGCCCACCACGACATTGTCTGCCGCTCACCTGAACGTCCGGCCGGAGGAAACCATCATGGTCCGGGTCAAGGATCTGCAGACAGAAGAAGACCTTTCTGAGCCGCAGCCAGAGGAAACGGCTGTGATCAAACGACAGATCAAGCCGACTCTGCGTTTCAGCTGATAGACACTATGAAACCACTTCAAGCCTGAGAAGTGGTTTTTTTTGTTCGGATACTATCGGTACTACGATGTCTGGGAGCCGGTGTCCGGTACATACTCGGGCGGCTCCGCTCGAGTCTGACTCTGGAACAGATAGCGCGTCTGGCTGAGGTGAAGGAAATCTTCGATCTGTTCACGGAGAAATGCGGTATGGGGGGTATTGATCGAGGTGGAGTAACTCTGGTTAAGCCGGTTGAAGATCGACTGCAGCTGCCGGTCAATCTTGATCTCCTGAGGAGAGCGTATTTCCGAAAGAACAAAGGTGGAATATTTTAGTGGCTGCCCCCGGCCTTTGGGTCGGATGAGCGTAGGATGTCGCGTGGGGCCGGATATATCACGCATGGTTTTCGGTATAATGGTCATCGAGCGACGCTCCTGTTTTGTTTCCGGTTTTTGTTTTGTGGTCAGTATTTTAGACTCTATTATATCAACTCAGGGGATATTCGTCAAAGGTACTACCTTGTCAACTCTGTGGCTTTTGTGTAGAGTAGATCCAGTATGAAAAAGGCGGGGTACAGCTCCGTTCTTTTATCTTTCTATGTTAGGAAAAAACAGCCATGCAGATCTCATTTCTCGGCCATTCCTGCTTTCGTATCAAGACCAAAACTTCGGTGATCGTTATCGATCCTTTTGCTCCGTCAGGTGATCTGAAAATGAAAAAACAGGAATCAGATGTAGTACTTATCAGCCATGAGCATACCGATCATAATAATCTCGATGCGATCCGGGAAAATGAACAATTGAAAGTGTTCCGGGGACCCGGTGAATACGAGGTCAGAGGAGTGTTCATCCGGGGGATCGACAGTTTTCACGATGCTAGTTCAGGCAGCGAACGGGGCAAAAATACCATCTATGTGATAGACGCGGACGGGGTGAAACTGGCCCACCTCGGTGATCTGGGAACGCTCCTGGAAGAAGAGGCCCTTGAGGAGATAGGCGGACTTGATGTTCTCATGATCCCGGTCGGTGGAACCTATACCATCGACTCAAGACAGGCCGTGGAGATCACCCGGCAGCTGAACCCCAGATATATACTTCCTATGCATTATTTTGAGCAGGGGTATGACGCCGGTGCGGTATTGACCCCGGTCGAACCATTTATCAGCGCCGAAGGATCCCCGGTTGAAAATCTGGATACTCTTTCGATCACATCTCAGACACCCCAGGAGTCGAGGAAAATAGTTGTATTGCAGAGGGCATAGTATTGGTTTCCAATCGTATAACAACTCCCAAAACAGCATCTGCTGACTGCCTTCTGGTACAGACCATGACGGATTCACCACGAGCTGCAAAATCCATGGCCAAGACGCTGGTGAAAGAACATCTGATAGCCTGCGGCCAGGTGATCCCGAGGATTACCTCCTTTTTTATCTGGGAAGGAAAGCTGGAATCCTCCAGAGAGTACATGGTACTCATGAAGACGACCGAAGAGAGGTATGATGCTCTGGAAAAACGGATCCGAGAGCTGCATACCTACGAGGTTCCTGATATCATTGCCTGGAAGATCAGCCATGGTGATCAGACGTATCTACGTTGGGTGAGAGAAAGCGTACATTCTTAGTTTTCTATAGCAGAGGGGCTGTATGCCAAGAAAGTACATTTTTGTGACCGGCGGCGTAATCTCGGGGCTGGGCAAAGGCATCACCGTTGCTTCGATCGGAAGGATCCTGCAGGCCAGAGGGTTTAAGGTCGCACCTATCAAATGCGATGCGTATGTGAACATCGATGCCGGCACTATGAATCCGATAGAGCATGGCGAAGTATTCGTCACTGACGATGGCCTGGAGACCGACCAGGACCTCGGACACTACGAGCGTTTCATGGAGGTCAATCTTGACCGTTTCAACTACACCACGACCGGTCAGGTGTATCAGACCGTGATCCAGAGAGAACGCAATCTGGAGTACGATGGCGCCTGCGTCGAGGTCGTACCTCATGTCCCTGAGGAGATCATCCACCGGATCAAAGAAGTCGGAAGACGACGGAAGGTTGACTTCGTCATCGCCGAGATCGGTGGGACCGTGGGTGAATACCAGAATATCCTCTTCATGGAAGCTGCCCGCATGATGAGCTTCCAGATGCCCGGCGACGTCATCCATGTCCATGTGGGCTATCTCCCTCTGCCACCGAGCATCGGAGAAATGAAGTCCAAACCGGTACAGTATTCCATCCGATCACTCAACGCAGCAGGCATCCAGCCGGATTTTCTGATCTGCCGGTCCGAGCATCCTGTCGATGCCAAGCGCAAGAAGAAGATTGCAGTAGCAGGCAACATGGACCTGGACAATGTCATCGGGAACCATGATGTCGCCAGTATTTACGAAGTCCCCATGATCCTCGAGGAACAGGATTTCGGGGACAAGATCCTCAAACGCGCCGGTATCCGTAAACGCAAGGGGCACATGGAGGATTGGGCCAGGCTCATCAAGGTGATCAAAGGCGCGACCAGGCCTGTCACCATCGGCATAGTTGGAAAATATATCACTTCCGGCGACTTCCAGCTGGAGGATTCGTATGTCTGTGTGATCGAAGCCATCAAGCATGCGGCCTGGGGGCACAAGCTCCAGCCCAAGATCGTCTGGTTCGATGCCGAAGAGATCATGAAGAACGGCACGAAGACCCTCGAAGGTCTGGATGGCATCATCGTCCCGCAAGGCTGGGGCCGCCGCGGTTCAGAGGGGAAGCTGGCAACCATCACCTATGCCCGGGAACATAAAATTCCCTACCTCGGCCTGTGTTTCGGCATGCAGCATGCGGTCATCGAATTTGCCCGCAATGTCGCAGGGATCAAGGATGCGAATTCGGAAGAGGTCGATCCCAGGACCAGAAATCCGGTCATCCATATCATGGAGTATCAGAAAAAGATACTGGCAAAGAAATGCTATGGCGGGACCATCAGACTGGGTGCCTATCCCTGTTCGGTCAAGAGCGGGACACTGCTTTCTGAAATTTATGGCGGAAAGAAAACAATTTCGGAACGCCATCGGCACCGCTATGAGTTCAATAATGAATACAAAACCCAGCTAGTGAAAAAAGGTTTGATAATTTCCGGTACGTCACCCGACGGCAAGCTGGTAGAAGCGATAGAACTGAAAGACCATCCTTTTTTCCTGGCCACCCAGTTCCATCCCGAGTACAAATCCAGACCGCTCATGCCTCATCCGATATTTCTGAAATTTATAGAAGCAGCTTCAAAGAACAAGTCGAAACACAAATAGAGGCACACCCATGTTCGACGTAGTCACTCTGGGCGGAGCAACGGTAGACCTCTTCATCCGGACTCCTGCCTCCCGTATCATCAGCGTCAAGGAAGCCCTCTTTCAGCAGGACTACCTGGCCTTTGAGTACGGGAAAAAGATCTATGTCGAAGATGTGATCTACACCATGGGTGGAGGCGGCAACAACACTGCCGTGGCCTTTGCCCGACTGGGACTCCGTACCGCCTTCATCGGCTGCATCGGCCAGGACGAGGAAGGCCGGAAAATTCTGATGGCGCTGAAGACCGAAGGAATCAGAACCGATTTTGTCTCCCGGGTGACGGAACAGAATACCGGTCTGTCCATGATCATCAACAGCTTCGACGGGGAGCGCACGGTTTTCAGTTTCCGGGGCGCCAACGATAAACTCACAAGCAGTATGATCAACTGGGACCAGCTGCTCGAGACATCCTGGCTGTACATCCCTTCTCTGAGCGGAGAAGCGCATGCTATATTGGCCGACGTCGTGCGCTTTGCTGCGAGCAACCATATCAAGATCGCCTGCAATCCGGGTGCGCAGCAGCTGTCGCTCGGGCTGGATGGCCTCGAGTATGTCCTCAAGGCATGCGAAGTCTTCATCCTGAACAAAGAAGAAGCTGAGCAGCTGACAGGGAAGAGAGCTCCGCACCGGGCGATTGATCCTGCCCTGGTCCCGATCGATGTCATGAGGGGGGAACCCTGGATCAGCGATGTCCGCGAACTTCTCACTATGATCCATTCCCTGGGGGTCAGGATAGTCGTCATCACGGACGGACTCAAAGGTGCGCATGCCTATGACGGCTCAGAGTATTCCTGGATGCCGGTGTATCCTTATCATCCTATTGATACCCTGGGAGCAGGAGATGCTTTTGCCGCGACCTTCGTCGCTGGCAGGATTCAGGGCAAAGCTATTGACGAATGTCTGAAGATGGCAGCTGCCAACGGCAGCTCTGTGGTCCGCAGCTATGGTGCTCAACCTGGACTATGTACTGCTGCCGGGATAGAAAAGATCATACAGTTGCATGTCGAAGTCGGCCCGGTCAGGGAATCAGAAACCACCGGGAAAGAACCTATCACCAGGAGTCTCCTATGGGGCTAGAGTCGCTGGCTGCGCAGAAAGTTGATTTCACCGGCGAGGACCAGAAGCGAAAGAAGAAAATGCTTGTTTTCGCAGGTATTGCCGCGTTTATTCTGCTTTGTGCAGGCGGAATACTGGCCTGGTCGCTTCTCGCGCCCAAGCATCCGGCAGAAGATGTTTCGGCGACCACAGAGGAGAACGCGGCTGCCGAACCCGCCGAGGACGTTCCCGAAGAACCAAAAGTCGTATTGGCAACCAGCTATCTGACCGGAGAGCAGATCCCGCCGGAGACCGCCACATTGCGTCCTATCGCGGTCTCGATCGAGAATCACCAGGCTTCGCGTCCGCCGACCGGACTGGCCCTGGCGGATATCGTCTATGAGATGCCGGTCGAAGCGGGAATCACCCGTTTTCTGGCCCTGTATCAGAAGAACGAGCCGGAGAAAGTCGGGCCGGAGCGAAGTGCCCGGGTCTATATGCTGGAGTGGGTCAAGGAATATGATGCGATCTTTGCCCATATCGGCCAGGATCCCAAGGTGTTGACCCTCACCGGGCCCTACGGCATTGATGATCTCAGAGATACCGGCGCCTGGTGGGATCCCTATTCTGCTGCCCGTCCTGCTCAGGAGCACCGGGCGTACACCTCCATCCTTCGCCTCAGAGAAGTGGCTGATGAAAAGGGATGGGGATTCAAGGACAGTTTTGACAGCTGGTCATTTCTGGATGCAGAAAGCGATCCAGCCGGTCGGCCCGCTTCTCAGATCATCTCTATTGATTATTCCTCTGAAGCATACCTCTCCGAGTGGAGCTATGATCCCGGGCTAAATGCCTATCTCAGATGGGACGGTGGAGTCATGCATGAGGATGTAGCGACGGAAGCACAGATTTCAGCCAGAAATGTCATCATTGAATATGTTTCGGTGTGGTTCCGGGCAGGCGATGAGAAAGGCAGAAGAGATATGAAGATCGTGGGAGAAGGGGATCTCGTTGTCTTCCGGGATGGCCAGGCTGTCACCGGGACCTGGAGAAAGGACTCCCGGGAAGCCCGGACCCAGCTCCTGGATACAGAAGGTAATGTGATCAGTCTCGTACCCGGAAATATCTGGGTGGAGATCGTGCCGGCGCTGGAAAATATGGTAACATATGATACGCAGGCATCTGTCGTCGATCCTGCGGTCGCTCCTCAGGTAGAGGAGCCCGGTCCCAAATAATCATCCGACGAAACAAGCGGTAGCGGGTACACTATGCTCTCACACACTTTTGTCTCGTCCGACAAGTCCTGGATCATGCACCCCGTATACTTTTTTCTGTGGTGGTACGGCAAAGCATTTGTCCGTTTGCTGTTCGTCCTGCTTTATGTCCTGGCGTCGGTGGAAGACTTTTTTTCTGTCCTGGTCATGTTCAAAGCGATCCTGACCCTGCAGCCCCTGCATCAGGATTTTTCGGTGGTTGGGAGGGGAATTGGGATCACCATCCGTTTATTCTGGGTAGGGATCGGGACCCTGGTTCTCGCCTTCTTTTTTGCACTGGCACTGGCACTGGCGCTCTGCTGGCTTACGCTGCCTCTGGTCTTGATCATTGGCTGTGTATTTACGTTCCTCTCGTGACCGGGATCACCTATGGATGAAAAAGGGGAAAAATCGGAATATGTGATCCAGTCCTGTCCGGCCTGTGACGGTAACGGGTTTTCGGGTGGTTCTTCATGTCCGGCGTGTGAAGGGGCCGGGATATGGACAACGTATCGAGGGTATGTCTGGTATTATTCTCTGCCGCTGGTGGTTGAATTTTCCTTTGAGTATTTCTACAGACGCTTGATCAGCCGCTTTCTGGCTTTTTTCTTTTCCGGCTGGGTAGTGATCGGTCTGGCGAGCTGGGTCCGGAATATTATTGTCCGGATCGAGGAAGCTCATGACGAGTGGTACAATTTTTCCTCCATGGGTTGGTGGGGCTTTCTGTCGTACTCCTCTATCCTGATCGCCCTGGGTATGATCTACTGGTTCGCCGAAGGACGATATTCCAGAGCGAGACGGTTTGGTTCCATAGCTGAGAGAGAGCCGATCAGCGAAGCGATATCCTCCAACTGGCAGCAGCTCAGACGGGAGCTTACGCCTGACCGCTTCATCGATCTCACGCCTCATCTTTCTCTCAGAGCTAGAGACGTTCTCAATAATTCGATAGAACGTGCTCGAAAAAGCGGGAAACGTGAGTATACCACCGAGCTGATAATTGCTGAATTGTGTTGTGACGGGATGGCAAAAAATCTCGGGTATCGTCTGGATCTCAGCACCGCACAGGTTTCTCAACATTTCTGGAACGCTGCCTCCCAGGATGTGAGGAGAAATGATTCCCGGCTGGTCATTGCCAAAGACATAAAGAAAGTGTTACTGAATGCCTTTGAAGAAGCGCGTATGCTGGGGCATGATGATATCCGGCGTCGGACGCTTCTGCTCGGTTGTTTGCGTGCCAGAGAAAGCATCAGAGATTATTTCCGGGATGCCGGAGTACATCTGGATGAACTCCGTTCAGTCGTGTACTGGCTCGATATGCAGGACGAGCGTAATGCCTGGTGGCGCAGAATACATATCGATTACTTCCATCACGCCGGGAAACAGGACAAGGGGTGGCTTGGAGGATGGTCACTTACTCTCGACAAGCACAGCCGGGACCTCACCAAGGCGGTCCGCAAAGGTTATTTGCGCAATGCAGTAGCCCGGGAAAGAGAGATCGACGAGATCGTTCGAACACTTTCCCGGTCTTCTAAAAGCAACGTGATCCTCATCGGGGAGGCGGGAGTTGGCAAGAATGCAATAGTAGAAGGTCTGGCTCACCGCATCGTGGAGGGGAAGGTCGCAGATGCGCTCAAAGACAAACGGCTTGTTTCGCTCAATGTAGCCTCGGTGGTCGGGTCAGGAGCTACTGCCGGTGAGTTCGGAGATG
>MNZT01000117.1 GCA_001873755.1 Candidatus Wirthbacteria bacterium CG2_30_54_11
TCCGGGTATTGCATCATCCTCCTCTATCCCGTGATCATCTCCAGTCTCGAATCAGGGGGCGGGATCGGGATGAGGACAGGGATCGGGACCTATGCCATTTTCATCGTTCTGTCGTTTTTGACCGAAGGTTCACGGCAGGGTTTACTTACCCATTTTCCGCTTGTTTTTATCCAGATCGGGTTGATCCTCTTTGTTGCTTTCTGGATAGACCGGTTTTCAGCTGCACTGATCTCTGAAAAGGCAGAGAAGAACCGACTGGTGAACCTGGACAGGGAGAAAAGCGAATTTATCGGCCTTGCCTCGCATCATCTGCGGACGCCTCTTTCGGGGATCAAGGGCTATATTGATTATTTCATGCAGGGTGCTCCCGGGCAATTGAACGCTGAGCAGAAGCAGATCGTAGAGCGGCTGGATTCAGGGGTACGAAAGATCGAGACCGTGGTCGAAAACCTGCTTTTAGCAGCATCCATGGAAAACGGCAGGATCAAAGTGCACAAGACCCAGGGAAATTTTGCAGTCGTACTGCAGGCGGTGCTGTCCCAGTTTGACGGCATCGCAAAACAAAAGGGCCTCCGCTATGTTTCAGATATTGCCCATATCGGGCTGGAAACGGTTTCTTTTGATGAAAATCGGATGAGAGAGGTGCTTTTCAACCTTGTTTCAAATGCCTTCAAGTACACGGAGCAGGGATTTATCAAGATCAGTGCCCAGCATGAGCAGAACATGGTACATGTGCAGATCGAGGATTCGGGGATCGGAATTCCTCCGAAGGAAATACCCCTGCTGTTCCAGAAGTTTTCCCGCATCGGTTCTGTCCTGGGTGCTTTTGACCAGGAGGGGGTCGGCCTGGGTCTCTATATTGCCAGACTCATCGTGGAATCTCACAGCGGCCGCATCTGGGTAGAGTCAGAAGTGCATAAAGGCAGCATCTTCCATTTTTCATTTCCCAAATAGCAGTCAGGAGCGCGCGGAGAGTATGGGCACGATGATACCGGTACGGAAGATAGCGGTTGCAAACCAGAAGGGTGGCGTGGGCAAGACCACGACCACCATCAATCTGGCGTACCAGATGGCACTGGAGGGTTATCGCATCCTGGTCATTGACCTGGACCCGCAGGGCAACGCCACTTCGGGATTCGGCATTGACCGCCGTGAGCTCACCACGAGCATGTATCACGCGGTCGTGTCCGGAGAGAGTCTGAAGCAGGTGATCGTCAAAACCGGGCATCCCCGGCTGGACCTCGCGCCCGCGAGCCTCGACCTGGCCGGAGCAGAAGTCGAAATGATCGATCTCCCGGATCGGGAATTCAGCCTGAAAAATGCGCTGTCTGAGGTCGAGGAGTACTATGATCTGGTCTTTATTGACTGCCCTCCTTCGCTGGGGATACTCACGGTCAATGCATTCTCTGCGGTCAACGGGATCATCGTCCCGGTCCAATGCGAATACTATGCCCTGGAGGGGTTAGGTCAGCTGATGCAGACCTATGCGATGGTTCAGGAGCATTTGAACAGCCCACTTACCATCCTGGGCGCCATACTGACCATGTTCGATGGGCGCACCAATCTGGCAAAAGAGGTAGTAAGCGAGGTCAGACGATTTTTTGGCGAACAGATATTTGACACCATCGTACCCAGGAACGTCCGTCTCGCCGAGGCCCCGGGTTTCGGGCAATCCATTTTTGAATATGACTCCGGCTCCATAGGAGCCAGAGCCTACCGCCTCCTGGCCGACGAGCTGATCAGACGGGTTGATCCTGCTGCCAGAGGGAAGCTGTAGAGGAGTTAACAGCACATGTTCCGAGGCAAGTGGCTGCATTTTGACTGGATCCTGCTGGGCACCAACGTGCTCATTTTTTGTTTCGGGCTTGTCATGATCTTCAGTACGACACTCAATGCCCAGACTGTCACCGAGGGGAAGGGTGCTTTTAATCTTCAGCTGCTGTATTCTCTGCTGGGTATTTTTCTTTTTTTCTTTTTTTCCTATCTTGATTATCACCTATTCCAGCACTGGACGGCGATACTCTACGGCATGGTAGTGCTTCTTCTGGGTACGGTACTCATCACGGGCAAGCTGGTCTATGGTGCTACACGATGGATCGATCTGGGCTTCATCCGGATCCAGCCGTCCGAGGTGGCCAAGATAGTCATGCTTTTGGTACTTTGTAGCGTCCTGGCGCGCCGGTCCCGCTATGCATCTCACGGACATTTCATCCTGCTCTCACTTGGACTGCTCATCATACCAGTGGGGCTGATACTTTTGCAGCCTGACCTGGGGACAGCCTTGATCTTTTTTGCTCTGTGGCTGGGGCTGATGGTGGGAATAGGGGTTGATTCCAAAATGCTGTTCCTACTCCTGTTTTCGCTTGTCTGCATGATGCCGCTGCTCTGGCCGCTGTTAAAGCCCTATCAGCAGCAGCGGATCTTTACCTTTCTCGACCCCACCAAAGACCCTCAGAATACCGGGTATAACGTGATCCAGGCCATGATCGCCATCGGAGCCGGAGGACTTGGCGGAGTGGGGTTGGGTCAGGGGACCCAGAGCCAGTTGAAGTTCCTCCCGGTCAGGCATACTGATTTTATTTTCAGCGTCATAGCAGAGGAAATGGGGCTGGTCGGGGCCACGATCCTGCTGAGCCTCGTTTTCATCCTGCTCTGGCGAATCCTGCGGATCAGTAATGGAGCGGTTGATAATTTCGGCCGGTACCTCTGCATCGGTATCTTCAGCATCCTCGGAGCCCAGTACTTCATCAATATCGGGATGAATCTGGGGATAATGCCGGTAACCGGAATCCCATTGCCTATGGTCAGTTACGGCGGAACCTCGCTCTGGGTGACTTTTGCCCTGCTCGGACTGGCCCAGAGCGTCTACCGGTATTCAGCTCAAGTCAAAGTCCATGATGCCGTAGACACGTTCGTATCGTCCTAGAGCATCATGTCAAATCTGCCGCGATGTCTGATCTCTTCATCGACTTCTTTGCGTCCCCGGCCATAGCGCAGACGGGACAGCTGGATGATCTGGTCGGTATGGTCCTTGCCTTTGGCATGGACCGGAGGGTACGTATGCATACTGAATGGCTTGGTGGCTACGCCGTCGACCAGCAGTTTGACATAGCAGGTGTATTTTTCCAGATTGAGGAGGTCAGTTTCGTCGAACTGGGGCTTGAATTCTTTGGTTACGAGCTCTGCGTCAGGGGCACCGATGCGGAAACTGATGAATGTACCGACGTTCCCAAATACTGCCTTCTGGATCTCTTCTTTGAGCTGACCCACATACTGGTGGGTCACATTCAGGTTCAGGTGGTACTTGCGGGCTTCTGAGAGGATGGTGGCGAAGCTCTCCGTGGCGAAGTTTTGGAATTCGTCGACATAGAGGTAGAAGTCCTCCCGTTCATCCTCCGGCATGTCGGTGCGGGCCAGAGCAGCCATCAGGATTTTGGATACGATGATCATGCCCATGAGATTGCAGTTGATATCGCCGACTTTGCCTTTGGCCAGATTGATGAGGAGGATCTTTTTCTTGTCCATGATCTCGCGGATATTGAACGAGGATTTCGTTTGACCGATGATGTTCCTCATCATGTCGTTGGACACGAAGCGGCCGAATTTCGAAAGCACAGGACCCAGCATCTCGGATTTGTGGAACTGGACCTGCTGGGCCATCTCTTCCTGCCAGAAGGCGCGGACCAGCGGGTTCGTCACATGTTCCAGGCACTCGTCGCGATAGTCATCGTCAGTGAGGATGCGCATCATTTCGACCAGGGTCCCGCCATCGGGGTGGTCCATGATGGCGAGCATGGAGTTGCGGACAATGTGTTCGAAGCGGGGACCTATGAAGTCTGCGAACAGTTTGTACAGGATGGCGACCATTTCCTGGACCGCAAAATCCTTCTGTTCAGGATTGTCAAATTCCAGCATGTTGAGCCCCATGGGGCGGTCAATATCCGAAGGATCGAAATAGACCACATCCTCGATGCGGGATTTCGGTACAAAACTCAGGCATTTGCGGGCTAGATCGCCGTGCGGGTCGACCACGCAGACTCCTTCGCCATTGGCGATGTCCTGGTAGATCTGGTTTTCCATGAACACGGATTTTCCCATGCCTGTGCGTCCGATGCTGTAGATGTGGCGGCGTTTGTCTTCCCTCAGGATGCAGACTTCTTTCTGCTTGCCGCGGTACAGATTGAACCCTAGGATGGAACGGTCAGGCGTGATGACGTCTTCCTTGACCTCAGCGATCATGCCGGCCTTGCTGACCAGGGTCGGGACTTCGACCGGAGAGGGAGCTCTCTTGGCTTTGAGCCAGTCGATCTGAGGCGTGCCGATGAGCTTGTTCGGCAGATGGTAGAGACTCGCCAGTTCCTCTGTATTGAAGATCATGAGCTGGCCGCACTGCCTGTGCAGTATGGGGTTTACGAACAGCAGCCAGGGGTTGGGGTGAAAGTTGAAAATTGGAAAATACCGGAAAATGAAGGAGGTAAAGAACTTATTTTTGTTCAGTTTCCGTTTGCGGTTGAGGCGATTGTAGTCCACGGTATTGAGCTGTTCAAAAGCTGCGATGATGTGGGAGAGATTCAGGTTTGCTTTCACGTCGGTAGAGGCAGTGGTGACCAGCCTGATCACAGATTCAAATCCCGGTTTGGAAATCGTATTTTCGATCGCCCGTACGGCCTCCTGTTCACCTGAAGTCATCTGTTCTCCCGGTTTATTTTCAGCTGCCCGGGTTTTACCATACAAGCCATGTATGATCTGGCTGCCTTTTTTTTGCCATTTCCTGCCGACCGGCCGGATGATGAGCTGGATCGCCGCTGATTCGCCCTCTTCGAGTTTAGACATGGCGTTGGTGAGGATACTCAGGGTGTCGATGGTGATCTCTTTCAGCTGCTGAGTCCCGGCTTCCTTGGCGAGGTCACGGTAGCTGCGGATGGGATAGGCAGGATCCTTGGACTGGCACAGCTCAGCGAACACGGCTTTGCAGCCCGGTGCGAACAGGTTGTACTCCTTGACCCGGTGAATGTCGGCATCCGGGTACTGGGCATAGATCTGGCGTTCCAGCAGCTCGGACAGGTCCTCCGTCGCATAGGTATAAAATGAGATCAATCCTCCATTGGCCACGATCTCTAGGCTGACCTGCTCCTGACCCAGGAAGAATCGCTTTGTCCTGGCTGTCCAGGTAATGGCATTGAAGATGCTGTACAAGCCGTTGAATACTGCTTCTGCGGCATCAGATAGTGTTTCCGTCTCTCTGGGGACCTTGATCTCCAGCAGGACGCTGTTCAGAGAGCGCCTCTCTCTGAAATAGCCCCGCAGTTTTGCCGTCACATATCCAAAA
>MNZT01000112.1 GCA_001873755.1 Candidatus Wirthbacteria bacterium CG2_30_54_11
CAATGCAGAGCAAGGCCGCTATGCTGACCTGGAACAGGCCGTGATGGAGAAACTGGCAGAAAAAGGATTGGATAGCGCCGACCCAAGCCAGGTACATGCTCAGTTCGTCATGAATAAGAGGAGAAATATGCAGCAAGCCAGGCTGATAGCACGGCAAAAGCTGGTTGAATGCTGTCAAAAGCAGCAAATTCCAGTTTCAGAAAAATGGTTAGCATCGTTCCCTGGGATCTCTGCCGATTGTCCGTCAGACTAAAAAAGATTATAGTGTCACAGAATGATTTCTGCTGTGGACACTATGAGCACTATCCGTCATGACATCGTCATCATCGGAGGGGGGGTCGCCGGGCTTCGCGCTGCTCTAGCAGCCAGAGACGCCGGAGCCGAGGTCGGGCTGCTGTCCAAGGTCCATCCGATCCGTTCGGCCTCGGTCGGGGCGCAGGGCGGTATGGCCGCGGCTATGAACAATGTACAGGACGGCGACGAATGGAAGGCGCACTATGAAGATACCCTGCATTCCGGGGCCGGGCTGTGTGATGCTGATGCAGTTGAGGTGTTGTGCAGGGAGGGTCCTGATGCGGTGAGGGAACTCGATGCAGCCGGTGTGCTTTTCGACCGGTTCGACGACGGCTCCGTCGCCCAGAGGCCGTATGGCGGTCACAGCAAGGCCCGGTGCTGCTACAGCGGAGACAAAACCGGTCACAGCATAGTGCATGCGCTCTACTGGCAGTGTGTGAAGAAGGGCGTCCATATCTATCCGGAATGGTATGTCTGGGAACTGATAGAAGAAAAAGGCACGGTCTGCGGGTGCGTCGCCCTGGAGATCAGGGACGCCAGCGTGCATCTCGTGCAGGCCCGGGCAGTGGTCCTGGCGACCGGCGGCATCGGGCAGCTTTTTTCTGTCACCTCCAATCCCTTTGCTTCTACCGGGGACGGGATCGGTCTGGCCCGGGCCGTGGGTGCCAGACTGAGAGATCTGGAAATGGTCCAGTTCCACCCGACCGGTCTGTACCCCAGGGGCATCCTCATCACCGAAGCCTGCCGGGGCGAGGGGGGGTATCTCATCAATGCAGAGAACAAACGGTTCATGTTTGACTACGATCCCCGCGGTGATCTGGCGACCAGGGATATCGTCTCGCGCGGGATTCAGACCGAGATCGATGCCGGCAGGGGGATACAGGGTTTACCGTGTGTCGGCCTCGATGTCCGTCACCTCGGACGGGAAGAGATCATGAAAAAGATACCGCAGGCGGCTCAGATAGCACGGGAATTTGCCAATATTGACCTCGCGACGCAGATCCTCCCGGTGTCGCCGACCGCTCATTATTTCATGGGTGGGATCGCCATTTCACTGAACGGTGAAGTATACCAGGAGGGTTCATCGCAGCAGGTCATCCCCGGGCTGTTTGCCGCCGGCGAGTGTTCGTGCCTTTCGGTCCATGGGGCCAATCGGCTGGGTTGCAATTCCCTGCTGGACGGCGCAGTTTTCGGCAAACGGGCAGGGGTGAGCGCAGCCGCTTTTGCCAGGGGATCAGATCAGATCAGCGTCCCGGATGTCCGTACCAGCATTGTCAGCGAGGAGATGCATCGTTGGACCAGGGGCACTCGGCTGGATATCTCTTCGGGCCAGCTCAGAGCCCGTCTGCAGCAGGGTATGACCGCCAGGACGGGCGTGTTCCGAGAGGATCAGGGACTTCGCAAACAGCAGGTGGAGATCCAGGAAATCCGCAATCAGATGAATTCCATCAAGTACCTGCCCCGCAAGGGGCGTGCTCATCAGGCCATTGAGCGCAAAGAATTGCTTCACTCGCTCGTGATAGCGCATATGATGGTAGAGGGTGCGCGCAAGCGGACCAAAAGCGTCGGGGCGCACTGGAGGATAGATTCGTGAGCACCACCATCACCCTCGTCATCCGTCGACAGAAACCCGGTGATTCCGGCAGCTTTTTCATGGAGCACCAGGTGGAAGCGGACGGGAAGACGGTCCTCGATGCCTTAAAGGAGATGCGGGATACGGTAGACCCGTCCCTGGCGTTCCGGGCGCAGTGCAAAAGCGGCATCTGCGGCAGCTGTGCCCTGCGGGTAAATGGCAGCGCCAGACTGGCTTGTTCTACCTTTCTTTCGGCTGTGCAGATCGAGGGCAGAGTAGTGCTGGAGCCGCTGCTGAATTTCGCGGTTGAAGAGGATCTCGTTGTGCAGGACAGGCCGTTCTGGAAAGCGATCGAGGCCATCAAGCCCTGGCTCTGGAGTGACAAGGGATACGAGCACGAGGCGGTGGTGCCTCCTCAGGTAAAAAATGGTACGGACTGCATCCTCTGTGCGGCCTGTTATTCCGAGTGCGAGGTGCAGGCGGTCAAACCGTCCGGATATACCGGCCCGGCCGGCTTCGTGCAGGCTCACCGTTTCGTCGCTGACAAGCGGGATCACGGGGGAAAAGAGCGCCTGAAACTGCTGGAGACCGAAGGTCTATGGTCGTGCGCTCATTCGTATAACTGTTCTGAGGTCTGCCCCAAGGATATCGATATCGGCGGAGCGATAGCGGACCTCAGATCTCAGGCGCTGGCGGCAGGTCTCGGAAGAAATGCCGGCGGCCGTCATGTCGCCTGGTTTACCCGGGGAGTGCGCAGGAATGGTAAAATGAACGAGTTCTGGACCCTCGCGGGTACCAGAGGCTGGAGGATCATTTTTGATCTGCCCACCGGTCTCGCCATGGCCATCAGAGGCAAAATACCCTGGCCATGGGGGAAGAAAGCGAAGAGCAGCAGAGAAGTACGGCGGTATTTCAGATCAAAGAATCAATGAGTCAAACAATCAAATAAGCAAAGAATCAAAGAATCAAAGAATCAAAATCTGTTCAGAAGTGAGGAATCGTAGATGCATCGTCATCAGAAACAATACGCGTACTTCCCGGGGTGCAATACGGAGAGCATCAGCTCTGAGCTGGATCAGTCCATGCGCGCTATCGCACCGCTGGTGGGTATCGAGCTGGTGGATATCCCGGAATTCGCCTGCTGCGGAGCCGGAATGGTCAGAGAGCAGGATGCGTACGCCGAGATCGCGCTCTGTGCCCGCGACTTCGCCCTGGCTGAGAGACAGGGGCTTCCGATCCTGACCGTGTGTTCCACCTGTCAGGGGACGATGAACCATGCTCTTCATATTCTCAAAACAGATCCGGATGCCCTGGCGGCCGTGAACCTCCGTATGGAGGGAAGCGGTTTGGTCCTCCGTGACATTTCAGCCGTCCAGGTCATCCACCTCCTGGATGTCTTACACGAAGATAAGGATTCGTTGAAGGAACTCGCGCTTTCGCCCAATCCTCTGACCGGTCTCAGGATCGCTCCCTTCTATGGGTGCAGGCTGCTTCGACCTTCGAGCGAGTCCCCGAGCAGCGGTCTTGACCAGACCCGGAAGTTTGAAGAGATCATCGAGTCGCTTGGCCTCCTTCCGGTGAATTATCCGGGACGGACGAAGTGCTGCGGGTTTGATATCGCGTTCGTAGACCAGAAGGCAGCCAGAGCTCTTCTGCGTGAGCGTTTCATAGAAGCTGAAGGGGCAAAAGCTGATATCCTGGTCACCTCGTGTCCGCTGTGCCATAATGTGCTGGACGGTATGCAGAGCCAGGTACGGTCGTTTGAGGAGAAGAAGTTTCCTGTTCTGCATCTCCCGCAGCTGATCGGACTTGCTCTGGGAGTCGATGAGCGCAAGCTGGGCCTGAATCGTCATGTCACAGGATGGAAACGATGACCACCGTGGCCGTGGACAAAGATCTGAATTTTCAGAAGCATCGTATGCGCAGCCGGGTGAAACAGCTGCGCAGTCAGCTGCTGGTTGCGCAGTATTCGAAGTGGAGCGAGCAGATCTGTGCGCAGATACTGGGACTTGGAGCTGTCCAGAAGGCCCAGACCATCATGCTGTACCGGTCAGTGCGCAACGAGGCTGACCTGGACCCGCTTTTTTCCGTTTTTCAGCGCCTGGGCAAGAAGACTGTGACCCCCAGGGTCGAAGGAGATGCCATCAGGGCATACTATACCTCTGACCTCTCAGCGGATTTCGAGATCGGCTATGCCGGGATACGGGAGCCTCTCACGACCTGCGAGCAGGTGCCGTTGGAGAAGATCGATATCGTCATCGTGCCGGGCTGCGCCTTTGATCTGCTGGGGCACCGCCTCGGGTGGGGCAGGGGATTTTATGACAGATTTTTTCAAAGTGGTGCCATGCATACCACGAAAATCGCAGCGGCCTTCAACTTCCAGGTGGTCCACGCGGTACCTGCCAATGATGATGATGTAGGGATGGACCATCTGGTGACCGAGACCCGGGTTTTGTCTTTTTGAGACCGTGGTTGACACAATTTTCTGCATTTCATATAATTTACTTTGTCGTTTTAGTCAGAATTGCAAGGTGAAGTCATGAAACGTACCTATCAGCCCAAAACCCGCAGCCGCAATAAAGTACATGGTTTCCGTCAACGCATGTCTACTCTCGCCGGCCGGAACGTGCTCAAACGCCGTAGAGACAGAGGCCGCAAACGGTTGACCGTCGCAGATTAGCCAAAATTAGCAGGTAGCGGTATGCTGCCCAGGCAGAACCGATTGTCCGCGGATAGGGACTTCAGACGGGTATACCGTACCAGACAGACGGTGCGGACCTCGGGGGCGATCATTTTTTTTATCCGGAATAATTTTCCGGAGAGCAGATTCGGGTTCGTAGTGGGGAAGAAATTCGGGCAGGCCACGGAGAGGAACCGGATCAAGCGTCTCTTCAGGGAATCTATCCAGCACAATCTCGGTCAGATCCTCAGCGGGTATGATGTCGTCATTCAGATCAAGTCAGCCGATCCTCATGTTGTATTATGGCAGATAGAAAACAGCATTCTCAGGTCGCTGGCCTTCGCACGTTTATTGAAAGCTCCCTATGACCTCTCGGGAAAAGCGCGGTTTCATATCCCTCCTCCCGCGGCGCGCAGGTCTGGCACTGATCAGACTGTATCAGCGAGTTCCGTGGCGCCTCGGTCAGTGTAGATACACTCCGACCTGTTCACACTACACCTATGAAGCAATCGAACGGTTCGGACTGCTGCAGGGGATCTGGATGGGGACGAAGCGGATCTTAAGATGCAATCCTTTTACGGCCGGGGGGTATGATCCGGTGCCGGGGTCAGACAGAGAGGGGGAACTGGAGCAGGAGATCCTCAGCAATTCGAAATAGTGAATTATCCCTTATCCGGGGCGTGACATGGCATTCATCGGAACGATCTGGAACACAGTCCTCTACATACCGCTGCTCAATATCATGGTAGGCATCTATCAGGTCTTCCCGGTCCGGAACCTTGTGTATGCCATCATCATCATCACGTTTCTCAGCCGGCTCGTCCTGGGACCGCTCATGAAGAAGTCGCTCGATTATCAGAAATCGATGCAGAAGATGCAGCCGGAGATGGAAAAGCTCAAGCAGAAGTACGGCAAGGACAAGGAAAAACTCTATGCAGAGACCATGAAGCTCTATGCCGAGCACAAGGCCAATCCTACTGCCGGCTGTCTTCCGCTTCTCCTGCAGCTCCCCTTCACCATCGCGCTCTATCAGGTCCTTCAACAGGGTCTCAGACCGGATCGGATAGATCAGGTTAATAGTATGTTGTATTCCTTCGTTCCTGCCGTTGAGCACTTCGTGACCAATTTCCTCTGGCTCGATCTGACCAAACCGGACAAGACTTTTATCCTGCCGGTCCTGGTCGCGGGGACCCAGTACCTCCAGTCCAGGGCCATGATGAGCAAAATGACCGGCCAGGCCCGTGATACGGCCAAGACCACCATGATCTATATGCCGCTCATGTTCCTTTTCATATCATTGAATTTGCCCTCAGGGTTGAGTTTTTATATACTACTGACGACGCTCCTGGGGATCGTGCAGCAGATGGGTGGGTATAGAGCAGTCTTCCAGACCCTCACCCAGCGCAAAACGGCTGAAGTCCCGGCAGTCCAGGTTACGAAGAAGAAATAACAGGAATCATACCGATGACCATCTCCATAACGACCGTCAATTCGTGCCGAGAGATCGTGGAAGAACTGCTGGCCAAAATGGACATCGCTTCCGAGATCACGCTGAGGGCCAATGAGGAATTCCTCTACGTCGACATCGCGACCGAGCATTCCGGTCTGCTGATCGGCCATCATGGTGATACGCTCATGTCGCTCCAGACTGTGGTAGGGCTCATGCTTTCCCGTCGGGTCGGTGAGCGGATCCATGTGGTCGTCGATGTCGAACACTATCGTGAGCGCAGAGAGGAAGCTCTCACCAATATGGCCAAGCGTGCAGCAGAAGAGGTCATGCTCAGCCAGAAGCCGATCACGCTGGAGCCTATGCAGCCTTTTGAACGCCGCATCGTACATCTGGTGCTGCAGGGCTATCCCGGGATCATGACCGAAAGCGAAGGTGTAGAACCAGATCGTCGCGTCATGATTAAGCCTGCGGTATAGCCCGTTTGACCCACGGTTGAAACCGTGGGCCAGCAAGGTTAGTAAGATAAACCCGCCCTTCGGTGTGCTCAGGGCGGGTTTATCTTGGTCTACAGAGGGGAGATGGTCTTCTGGATCTCCAGATAGGAGATGGTGTCAAGCGTCGTACTGCTTTGATCTCGAAGCACGATCGTGAGCTGATCATCGAGCGGCAGGTCTTCCTTGGGCACAGAGATCACTTCGTACGGGGAGCTGATGGACGCGATGATGCAGGGTCGAGATGACTCGGTCATGGTCACATCCACGGTCAGGATATTGTCGGATAGAGAAACACTGTCAGTATTTACTGAATATCCAGGACAATCTGGCTGCTGTCCCATGAGGATGAGGAGCAGCAGATACTCATCGTATCGAAAAGGCAGGAGATCTGGTTGAGCTGCGCGTGGGCCGGGGATCTGAGTGCTGTCGATCACGCTGATCTGAGGGGTCATGCCTGAATCGGGATACGGGGACTGAGAGCCACTGTCTATGGATTCGAACGGGATAGAGACATCCTTGACCGGAGGGATATCGTCCGGATCATAGTATTCGACCGAGATGGAGCTGACGCCAGATTCGAGCGTGATGCTGAAGCTCATGGTCGTTTCGGTATATCTGGCGCTCTGGTAGTGCCCGGCAGATACCTTTGTGATGCTTTCAGGGAAATCCAGCGTGCTGAGGCCAGTGTCTGACTTGATATCGAGGGCCATCCCGTTCGGTACCCGTATCGTGAGCGAAGCGGCTCCCATGTCGATCGTGGCGGAGCCGCCGTCTGCGCCCCCGCCCAGGGTGACGGTCGTGTTCGAAGCACCGGTTTTCAGATCCAGACTGGTTAGGGTGAGGTGAGAGAAATCAAGGTTATTATCAGAAGCGCCGGTTTCGATTTCAAACGAGGTCGGGATCGATTCCGGAAAATCGAGGGTCCATTCGGATGCCCCGTTGTTCATCATCCAGCCTCGGGCAGGGGCGTCTATGGTCACGGTCGTGGCGGTTCGGTTCCCCCTGGTACTGAGGGCAGGAGAAGAGGAACCACAGGTGCTGAAATGACCGGCGACTTCGTCCGTGTCAGAAGCTCCCAGAGAGAGGGTGCCTGCACCGAACGAGATTCTGGCCTTGAGAGATCGCACACCCGTCATGTCTGAGAGATCTTCAGTATCCTGTTTCGGGCAGGACCACAGGTTCATGGAGCTGAGCTCCAGCGAGTCGCGGGTCACCGTGACCGGACCGAAGGTCCAGGCGCTCCCTGCGGGCAGGTTCTGCCGGGCCATGATCTGGAGCCCGATGAGGCCAAGAATGGAAATAGTGCTGAGAGTCGAGCCGAGGTACTTGAGCGGCGTCCGGCTGAAGATGATGTCCAGACCGATGAAGATGAGTATAAACGGCCAGAACTGGATCAGGTTCCAGATCATGGAGAACCGGAACAGTCCGAAATTGGCAGCCAGCAGGAGGCAGCCAAGGAAAATGAACGAAAGCCCGGTGGATACGCGTTTCATGTCTGCACCTCGTAGGGGGATAGCTTAATCGGCCCGTTTGACCAGGAGCGCCGCACCGATGACGATGAGGAGCACCGGCCAGAATCTGGCCAGAGAGAGCCAGGGGATCAGGTCTTTGATCAGATAGACGCCGCCGATACAGATGAGGATGGCGCCAAACAGGAAATTTTGGTCGCGGCTGCCGTCTTTCTGCACGGGTGTTTTGCTATCGGTTGTTTCGCTGGCCGTCCTGCCGATAGAGGTGCCTGGCTCTTTGGAGTCTTTCGGTCGTTCGGGTATGACGACCCAGGCCACCAGATAGGCGAGAAGACCGGCGCCTCCGGCCAGGACGAGTACAGCCGCGATGATTCGCACCAGGGAGGGGTCGAGGTCGAAATACTCGGCGATGCCGCCACAGACACCACCGATGATCTGGTCATCTCTGGAACGATACAGTTTTTTTTGCGGTTCTGTCATGGCTGCTCCCCGGTAGCGATAGTACAGGTATAGAGTAGACAAGAACCCGGCAAAAATCAATATTTTCCTTGACACTGGTTTCAGTCATGCTAGTATATAGACATGAATACCACTACGCGCTGGACCTGCAGCTCCTACTTTTATTTTACCCTCATGGTACCGATGAGCTAGGCAACGCCGTAGTCAGTTCTGTCAAATCGCCTCCTAGCTCCAGCCAGGGGTTTTTTTATTTTCATGAAGGGAGAGAGGGAACATGATCATCATCATGGAAAGCAGCGCAAATGAAGCGCAGATCAAAGAGGTGATCGCCGAGATCAGGGATGCTGGACTGAAGGAGATCCGGCTGAGCGGAGCTGCGAAGGTGGCGATCGCGGCTATCGGCAGAGAGCAGGATCTGAACCAGGAACGGATCAAGGGGCTGGAAGGTGTCGAGAAACTGATGGAGATCCAGGAACCTTATGAACTCGTCAGCCGCGAGCATCGTCCCGAGGGAAGCATTATCCGCATCAAAGGCGTCGAGATCGGCGGCAAAGCCCTCACCATCATGGCAGGGCCCTGCTCCGTTGAATCCGAAGACCAGTTCAGGCGCATCGCGCTGGAGGTCAAGGCTGCCGGAGCCACGATCCTCCGTGGCGGTTCGTTCAAATGGCGTACCTCGCCTCACGCCTTTCAGGGCCTGGGACTTGAGGGCCTGATGATCACGAAGAAGATCAAGGAAGAGGTCGGACTGCTCTCAGCCACCGAGGTGCTGGACCCCAGGCAGGTAGAGGCAGTATGCCAGTATTCTGACATCCTGCAGGTCGGGACAGTGAGTATGCAGAATTACCCTCTGCTCCGTGAGGTCGGCAAGTCAAAAATGCCGGTCATCCTGAAGCGCGGTAAATGGGCGACCTACAACGAGTACCTCCTGGCTGCCGAATACATCATGGCGGAGGGCAACGAAAATATTATATTATGTGAGCGGGGGATCAGGACCTTTGTCACCGAGACCAGGTCCACTATCGATATCAATGCGATCCCCTACCTGAAGGAAAAGACGCATCTGCCGATCATCGGCGATCCCAGCCACGGGACAGGCATGCGGCACCTCGTCCCTGCTATTTCCCGGGCCTTCATCGCGGCCGGTGCGGACGGACTCATCATAGAGACCCACTACGATCCGGAGCACGCCAAGACCGATGCGGACCAGACCATCAGCACTGAAGCCTTCGCTATACTGATGGGGGAGATAGAGAAGATTGGGGGGGCGGTGGGGAGGACGATCTAAGTGAAAAGCTCAAAGCGAAAAGCTCTAACCTTTAACCTTTAAACTTTAAACTCATCTGGTTACGCTATGGAGAAGATACTTGTACAGGTACGGGCAGTGGAGGATACGACCTACGAGGTGGTCGTGGGAAATGATCTGTTCGCGACTGTGGCCGCCGACCTGGCCGGGGGGCTTGTCCCTCAGGTGAACCGCTATGTCATCATCACGGATGAGACCGTGGACAGCTACTGGGGCCCGGAACTTCTGAGTTTTCTCAGGGGGCAGAGGTTGAAAACTGACTGGCTGACCTTTCCGGAAGGAGAGGTGTCCAAAACGCGAAAGACCAAGCAAAAACTGGAAGATGCCCTGGCGAAGCTTAACTGTGGGCGGGATACCTGCGTCATCGCCCTGGGAGGCGGAGTGGTTACCGACCTGGCAGGCTTTGTGGCGGCTACCTACCAGCGCGGGATACCTTATGTCAACATTCCTACCACACTGCTCGGTGCGGCAGATGCGAGCATAGGCGGGAAAACCGGGGTTGATACTGACTTAGGCAAGAATCAGATAGGCGCATTTCACTATCCCAAACGGGTGTATATCGATACTTCGACGTGGCAGACGTTGCCGGAAGAACAGATCAGGAACGGTTTGGCCGAGACGATCAAGCATGCAGTTATCGCTGATGCTATTTTCTTTGAGTATTTAGAAAACCATGCTATTGAACTTGGGCGCGAAGGAGCGGTTGATCCTGAAATACTGCTCCATCTGGCGATCACGAATGTCCGCATCAAGCAGTCGGTCGTACAGGATGATCCCCTGGAGCAGGGGAAGCGGGCAATACTGAACTTCGGCCATACCCTGGGCCATGCACTTGAGATCTTGAGCGGATATGCGATACTGCACGGCGCTGCGGTTGCCATCGGCATGGTATTTGCCGCACGTCTGGGTGAACATCTGGGTCATACAACCCCCGGCACGGCGCAGCGGTTGAAGCAGCTGCTTCAACAGGTTGGCCTGCCGGTCGACCTGCCGGGATCGGTTCAGTCTGAGGAGCTGATCGACTGCATGCTCCGCGACAAGAAGAACCGGAATCAGGAGATCCGGTTGGTCTTTGCCGCAAATACAGGTACTATATTCAGCAGGGGTGGCAGTTTTTCTCACCCTGTGGACCCGGATGTTTTACGATCCTTCCTTCATTTTTGAGAGTTGCGTCTTAACTTTTCGTTTTTCGTTTTTAACTTTTAACTTCCGAGGGATGCACTATGGAGATCAGACAGCTGACCATTTTTATGGACAACAGACCGGGTCGTCTGCTTTCTATCACTTCGGTCCTGGCTCAGGCCGGGGTCAATCTGCGGGCCCTGTCCATCGCTGATTCTACTGATTTCGGGCTGCTGCGCATCATCGTCGACGATGTCGACAAGGCAAGCGCTGCGCTCAGTGAAGCAGGACTGGTGGTCAAGGTCAATCAGGTGGTGGCGGTCGAGGTCCCGGACAAGCCGGGTGGACTGAACAGCATCCTGGGTCAGCTCGCGTTTGATGAGATCAATATCGAGTATATCTACGCCTTTGCCAGCGGCGAGGACAAGGAAAAGGCGCTCGTGCTTTTCAAGTTCAATGACAATGCCAAAGCCATCAGTATCCTGAAAAAACAGGATGTCCGTCTGCTCAGCGAGGACGACATCAGAAAATTATAAAAGGTCCGTCATGATCGAGATCATTCCGGTAGAGACCGTCCAGGCAGAGGTACGCATCCCTGGCTCCAAAAGCTATACCAACCGGGCGCTCATCATCGCCGCTCTGGCTCAGGGGACGAGCACCTTGCTCCATCCGCTCAAAAGCGATGATACGGCGGTGATGATCAAGGCGCTGCGCGAGTTTGGGATAGATATCGAGGAGCATGAGGATCATTTCGTGGTATACGGTACCGGCGGAGTGTTGAAGTCACCGTCCGGTGAGATAGACGTGCAGAATGCCGGCACCGCCATGCGTTTTCTGGCATCTCTGGCAGCCCTTGCGCCTGACGAGACGCGTCTGACCGGAAGTGAGCGCATGGAGGAGCGGCCCCTGGGAGACCTGCTGGCGGCGCTTGCGGAGCTGGGGGTCAGGGCCTGGTCGGAGCGCAATAATGGCTGTCCTCCGATCATCGTGGACGGGCCCGGCATTCCGGGAGGTACTTGCCACCTGCGGGGTGAGGTTTCCAGCCAGTATCTCAGTTCCATCCTCATGTGCGCACCCTACGCTGACCGGGATGTGGCAGTGCAGGTCGAAGGCAGACAGACGTCGCAGCCCTACATCGATATGACCCTCGACATCATGCGGGAATGGGGTGTCCGGGTGGTCGAGTCAGCGGAGCAGGTGTATCAGGTCAAGGCCGGGCGCACATATCAATCCCGGGAATATGCCATCGAAGCCGATGCGTCGAGCGCTTCGTACTTCATGGCTCTGGCTGCCGTGACCGCCGGTACCGTACGGGTGCTGGGGATCAATCCTCATACCAGGCAGGGCGATATCGCTTTTGCCCAGGTGCTCGAACAGATGGGGTGTCAGGTGACGCGCGGTGATCATTTCATCGGGGTGACGGGAGTCGAAGATCTGAAACCGGTTGATGTTGATATGAATTCCATGCCGGATATGGTGCAGACTCTGGCGATCGTGGCTGCCTGCACGGAAGGCGAGACGAAGATCCGCGATGTCGCCAACCTGAGAGTGAAGGAAACTGATCGTCTGAGCGCGCTGAAAAAGGAGCTGGGACGGGTCGGAGTACGGGTGAAAGAGCTTGAGGACGGTCTGGTCATCCAGGGAGGGAATCCCCACGGCGCTGTGATCGAGACCTATGGAGATCACCGCATGGCCATGGTTTTTGCAGTTTTAGGCTGCGTCGTGCCCGGGATCCGCATCCAGAACCCTGAAGTGGTCACGAAATCATATCCGGAATTCTGGCGGGATCTGAAAAGTGCGGGTATAACCCTGCAAGGAGAGGAAAGCGATGGACGAGGCAAAGAAGTCTAACATAGCGCTGATCGGCGGTCGAGGCAGCGGGAAGACCACTGTAGCCCAGGCGCTCGGGGCGCGGCTGCATCATCCTGTTCTGGTGTTCGATGAGATGATCGAACAAAAGGCGGGGCAGAGCATCTCATCTCTGGTGAAAGTGTATGGCTGGCCGTACTTCCGCGAACTTGAATACCGCGTACTTCAGGAGGCAGCGACTTCTGGCAATGCGGTCTGGGACTGCGGGGGAGGCATCGTCTGCGAGCAGGATGAATTCGGCAGACAGTCCCTGAGCCTGCGGAAGGTCAGCATCCTGAGAAATTTCAGTCTGGTCATATTCCTGGATACGCCAGTCCTGGTCCAGCAGCAGCGTCTGGCGGCAGACAGCGGCGGCAGGCCTCCTATCACCTCTGCCGACCTGGTCGTCGAAGTCCAGAAGGTCATGGCGCTTCGCCATCCCTGGTACCGGCAGGCCTGTCATGTCCATCTGAAGACCGAGGGGAAGGCAGTAGATCAGATCGTACGCGAAATCCAGACCCTGCTGAAAGGACCAGACATGACCCGGGAACATGATCCTGTGACAGAACAATGGAGATCTCTGGTCTCCGAGGCTCCCTCGGGGGCTACGGTTTGCGCGGTCATCGGAGATCCAGTGGAGCATTCGGTTTCGCCGGCCATGCATACAGCCGGTTATCGGTCGCTGGGGCTGAAGTACTATTTCGGCAGACTGAGAGTCACATCGTCAGAGCTTGCGAGGTCTATGGCAGCTGTTCGTTCACTTACGATCCGCGGGGTGAGCGTTACGCTCCCTCACAAAGTCGCCGTGATGCAGTATCTGGATGAGATAGACCCGGTAGCGCAGCAGATCGGTGCCGTGAACACGATCGTGAATACAAGTGGACATTTGAAAGGCTACAACACCGACTGGGAAGGTGCCATGCGATCAGTCGAGGAAGTGGCCAGCATCGCAGGGAAGACGGTGGTCATGATAGGGGCCGGTGGGGCAGCACGAGGGGTTGGTTATGGTTTCCTCCAGCGTCTCGCAGGCAGATTGATAATCCTTAACCGCAGCGAAGAGAAAGCAAAGGCACTGGCCGGGGAGCTGGGAGCACAATGGGGAGGACTGGATCAGCTGGAGAGATCCCTGGGTCAGGCGGATATCCTTTTTCAGACGACCTCAGTCGGCATGCATCCTGATATTCTGGAAACGATCGTGCCTCAAGAGTTTCTTCATCCGGGTCTGGTGGTCGTGGAGGCTGTTTTCAATCCCTTGGAAACCCGGCTCATCCGGGAAGCAAAAGCTGCCGGATGCAAAGTTTCGTTGGGCTACCGTATGCTTCTCTATCAGGGAGTCAGGCAGTTCGAACTGTACACCGGGGTGGAGAAAGCACCAGTAGAAGCCATGGATAAAGCGCTGGTAGAAACTTTGAAGAATAGATAGAAATGACCTCCCTTTGTGAAAGGGGGGCAGGCCATGTCGCTCGCGAGCGACATGGCAGGGGGGATTTTGGATTGATTCTCCAGACAGTCAGACAAGGAAACAAATCCCCCCGCCTTCGGCGAGGCTCGTCAAGGGCGGCTTAATCCCTTTCAGTATACTAGGGGGGGATCACTGGTCAGGAGAACCTAAAAGGAATGTGATTGCCATGACTATTCAACCATACCGTTCAGATCTCAAGACGAATTCCCGTGAGCTCCGCAGTTCGATGACGGATGCGGAGAGCAAGCTCTGGCGCCTGATACGCAGGAAACAGATGGGTGTGTCCTTTTATCGCCAGAAGCCATTGGGCAAGTATATTGCAGACTTTTACTGTCCGAAAGCCGAACTGGTCATAGAGATCGATGGCGGGCAGCATTGGGAAGTGCACCAGCAGGAAAACGACAGAGTGCGCGATGCAGCCTTGGCAAAACAAGGGTTGCATGTCATCCGATTAGCGAATAACGATGTCCTGACACATATGGAGGGAGTGTACACCGTGATCAAAGAATATATAGACAAGAAAATCCCCCCCGCCTTCGGCGAGGCTCGTCAAGGACGGCTTGGTCCCCCTTTGCAAAAGGGGGGGACCATCAACCCTTCCATGAAGGCTCAGGTCTGTGTACCCATCACGGCAGGTACCGTGGCAAAGGCGCTGGCGGCCGTCAAAAAGGCGGTGGAACTGGGGGCGGATTTCGTTGAATTCAGGCTTGATTATCTGGAAGATATTTCTTCCCATACGATACCAGAACTCCTGGCAGATTGCCCGGTGCCGTCTATCATGACTGCCCGCAGCGCTGCCGAAGGCGGGAAGTGGGATCTGACCGAATCTGAACGGTTTGTGTTCCTGCGTCAGGCTGTCGAGTGCGGGGCACCGTTCGTGGATGTGGAGCTGCGCTCAGATGCGGTTCTCCGGGATGAACTCATCGCGCGCAAAGGTGCCTCCCGGATCATTGTTTCCTATCATGATTTTTTAATTACCCCGGACATCGGGATACTGTGGGGGATATTTGAGGAAGAGCTGTCTGTGGGCGCTGATGTCGGGAAGATCGCCACCATGGCTCTGTCAGATGCTGATGTGCAGAAGATCCGGGAACTTCTCTCCCGCGTACACCAGGCGAGAAAAGACTGCATAGCGCTTTGCATGGGAGACAAGGGGACAGCGAGCAGGATCAACAGTCCGGCCTGGGGTTCCTATCTCACCTTTGCGGCTTTGGAAAAAGGCCTGGGCTCGGCACCGGGGCAGCTCACCATCAGCGATCTCAGGCTTATCTGGCAGAAGAGCAGGATGTATAATCCGCAGGTGTGAAATATCTATTATCCGGGCGAACTAACCATGAAGAGAATGTACACGATCGCTGATCTGAATCCCATGACTTATGACGAGTATGCCACGGCAGTGTCTGCGGTCACCAGCAGGCTCAGGATGTACTGTATCGAGCAGAATATGAAATTCGATATTATCGTGCCGATCCTGAGAAGTGGCGCCATACCGGCAGCCATCATCGCGCACAATCTCGACATCCAGCATTTCCTCCCGATTCAGGTCTATCATGACGGCGACGGGATCAAAGAGTTTTTTTCCATGCCCACCATGCTCGAGCCCGGGGCAGGGGATCCGAGCATCCTGATCTGCGATAACAATACAGCCCGCGGTTCGGTAGCCCGACGGACTATTGAACTGGTGAAGGGGCAGTTCCCCAGGAGCCGGTTGTATTACTCCACGGTGGTGAAAGTGTACGGGGGCCCAGACAGCTATGAGGGAGTGGAGAAGTATATTTATGGCATACAATCAGACGAGCTCGGGCTGGCAGACCCGCAGAGTGTGGCCGACCGCATTGTGAGGCGTGGCATCACACTTTTTCCCTGGGAAGATGCCATGGCAGAATTAGCAGCTATCAGTCGTACTTAGGGATGCAGTATGGCAGGTAATTCGTTTGGTGAATTATTCAGGGTCACCACCTGGGGAGAGTCGCATGGAGGCGCGGTAGGCGCAGTCGTCGACGGCTGTCCGTCCCGGCTGGAGCTAACGGAGCAGCTGATCCAGCGGGACCTGGACCGCCGGAAGCCGGGGCAGAGCGATATCACGACCGCCCGGGACGAGCACGATCAGGTGCATATCCTGTCGGGAGTGTTTGAGGGTAAAACCCTGGGCACGCCTATCTCGCTGCTGGTGTGGAACGAGGATGCCCGCAGTGACGACTATCTGGGATTCAAGGATATGTACCGGCCCGGCCATGCCGACTACACTTACGAACAGAAGTACGGCATCCGCAACTGGCAGGGCGGTGGTCGTGCTAGCGCCCGCGAGACCATCGGCAGGGTGGCGGCCGGGGCAGTGGCACGACTGGTGCTTGCTTCGCAGACGAAGATTGAGATAGTGACCTATGTGAGAAGTGTGGGCGACATCGAAGCCGATATTGATTCTGCCAAAGTTACTCCCAGGCTTTTGGAGTCGAATATCGTCCGTTGTCCTGACGCGAAAGCAGCGAAGAAGATGGAGTCACTGATCAGAAAAGCGAAGTCAGAGGGCGACTCCATTGGCGGCGTCGTAGAGTGCATCATTCGTCATGTGCCGGTTGGTCTGGGTGAGCCGGTTTTCGACAAACTGAGCGCCGATCTGGCCCAAGCCTGCATGTCCATACCCGCGACCAAAGGCTTCGAGATCGGCGAAGGGTTCGCAGCCAGCCGGATGCGCGGGTCAGAGCACAACGATCCGTTCGTCATGAAGAGGGGAGCAGTTCGAACAGTGACCAACCACGCAGGTGGGATTCTGGGCGGCATCAGTTCCGGCGAGGACATCATTCTGCGGGTCGCGTTCAAGCCTGCCTCTACGATCGAGCAGGAGCAGAAGACAGTCAGCACCGCAGGGAAGAACACGACCATGAAGGCAAGGGGCAGGCATGACCCCTGTGTCGTCCCTAGAGCCGTGGCGGTGGTCGAGGCGATGGTCGCGATCACACTGGCAGATCATCTGCTGAGAAATATGACCCAGAACTTCTAGATGTTTTTGAATTGTATGACCTTCTCCTCGGAGGAGAAGGCAGGCTCTGTCGCTCGCGAGCGACAGAGCAGGATGAGGTCCTATGTATCAATATTCCACCCACAATAAAGCATTTTCCCGCATTTTACGCAGAGACCAGACGGACGCTGAAAAGAAACTGTGGCAACAACTGAGAGGTAGACGCTTCGAAGGATTGAAGTTCCATAGGCAATTTCCGGTAGATCGTTATATCCTTGGACTTCTACTGTGCAGAAAAGAAACTGGCAATCGAGCTGGATGGCGGACAGCATGCAGAAAAGATAGCAATGCAGAACAACAAGCAGCAATAAGCGATGCAGAGAGGACCGATCAATTGAATACTCTTGGCATCAAGGTTGTTCGATTTTGGGATACTGATGTGCTGAAAGAAATTGAGGCGGTGCTGGAAGCGGTACGGAGATTATTGTAGGACCTCATCCCCCTTCGCTCGCGGCGAGCTACGGAGGATAAACCCCTAACTCTCTCCTCGAGGAGAGGGGGAAGATGATGAAAATCAGAATTCTTTGATCGCGCGGTAAATCATTTCGTTGACCGGAGTCTCGATCCCGTGTTCCTGTGCCAGCTTCAACAGTGTACCATGCAGCGTCTCGACCTCTGTCAGTCTGCCGTTTTCGATATCTACGAGCATGGACGACCGGGAGCCGGGGGCGGTCTTTTCGGCAAAGCTCACTATTTCTCCATAGGTGCCGTCAGGCAGATGGACCCCTGCCTCCTCGGCGACGGAGAGCGCTTCGCGGAGGCTGCTGCAAAAGAGCTCCCGCAAAGCAGGATCGCTGAGAACCAGATCAATGGATTTTCGGCTGTAGGAGGTCACACCGGCCCAGGGAATGATCATGGCGTACTTCTTCCACAGGTCGCGGACGATGTCGTCAGAGGCGACTGCCCTTACTCCTGCTTTTGTCATCATGGTTTCTATCGCGGTGAGCTCTGCGTTACTGGACTGGCCCCGTTCACCAAAGGTGATGCGCCGCAGTCCGCCGGTCTGGGAGATGACGCCGGGGGAGAGCCGTTCGGAGACGATATGGATGAGTCCGGGAAATACCTTGCCCTGTCTGAGAATCCTGGCGGCCACCAGATCGTTGTCTATGCCGTTCTGGGTGGTGAGGACGACGGTGGAGGGCAGTACGACCTGGTCCAGCTCGTGAGCCACAGACACGAGGTCGTAGGATTTGCAGGTGATGAGGATGAGGTCAGGCGCCGCGATCTCGCTGACCTTGGAAATGACTTGCACCGGGGAGACGGTGAAGTCGCCCTCAGTAGTCCTGACCTCCAGCCCCCTGGTCTTCATAGCCTCATAGTGCGCGCCGCGCGCCACGAATGTGACATCGAGTCCTGCATGAGCCAGTTTACCGCCGAAATAGCCGCCGACGCCGCCGGCGCCGATGATGAAGATTTTCATTGTTCTGCTAATCATTCTCTATTTTCCTTTTTTTGATTGTACTTTTTGGCGTTTGGCGATCACTTTGGTGGTGGCCTCGATCTGCTGCATCAGGTCAGTTTCGGCCTGCAATTCTCTCGTTTCACGTCTATCTACGGCAAACTGTTCATACTGGCCCTCCGCTTTTTCGTCTGCTTCTTTTTTGGTCACGGTGCCTGCGTCCGGCAGCACTTGACGGTCGTTGAAGCGGAGGAATTCATCCAGCCTGACCTGCCAGTCCATCATGAAGATCTGTTTTCGTCTGGTCGCCTGGTCTTCGGCAAAGTCCAGCCACATGGTGACGATACGGTTCAACTCGGCGATCTCCACGCTGTCCAGATAATTTTTGGCAATAGTAACATCAGTTTTGCGGATCTCACCGCGTGCCCAGCTGGTCAGACCCATATGCGGAGCGTCGTGATCAGCACGCAGGGCGATCAGCTCGGCGGCGGTATGACCGGTCGCTGCGAAGTGCAGCTTGTTTTGGATGAGGCTGAAAAAATGACTGGTCTCCGGCAAACCAGGCTCGTAGTCCGCCGCCAAAGCGAAAATTTCTCGTACCCGCAGATACAGGCGGCGTTCACTCGCACGAATATCGCGGATCCTCGCCAGCAGATCATCGAAATGATCCGGTACTGATGAACCGTCTATGGGTGGGTTTTTCAGGCGTTCGTCGTCCATGACGAAACCCTTGACGATATATTCTTTTAATCGCTGGGTGGCCCAGATGCGGAAGCGCGTGGCGATGCGACTTTTAATGCGATAGCCGATGGAAATCACCATGTCGAGGTTGTAATGGGTGACGGTACGTTGAACCTGACGCCCTCCCTCCTGGCGAACTGTTAAGAAATCCTGAACAGTTGCCTTTAGAGATAGCTCACCTTCGTCAACCACATTTTTGATGTGCATGCTGACATTTGGCACGGTGGTCAAAAACAGCTCCGCCATCTGCTGCTGGCTCAGCCACAGGGTGCCGTTTTCCAGACGGGTCTCCAGGCGGATCGTTCCGTCAGCGTTCTGGTACAGAACAATTTCATTTGCCATCGACGTCCTCCACGGTGAACACGCGAGTCGGGAAGTATTTGTAGAAACTGTTTATTTGATTGCTGGTTCTTTCTCTATCTCTGGTTTGTTTTTTTTCAAGAGTTTACGTATAGATTTTTGAATCTTTTTCTGTGCTTGTAAGGCTTTATCCCCTTCAACAACATCTCGTTTTAGTATCTCCTCGAGAATGGTGTCTTTAATATCTTCGGTTTGAACCTTGATGTCCGGATATATATGCCGAAGCTCATGGCGTATTGAATTCAGAACGGAATCCGTAATCAGCAAATTAGCGATCAGATATTTGCTGGTTGCCTGTCTTTGATTGCTGAAATCGCCGAGGGCGTCTTTGAGAAGTCCTTCCTTGGATAGCAGAAATGTGCAGTAAACATCATCTTTCTTCTTGTGGTTGAGGCTCAATAAATCAAGGTCAAGGATCAACTCTTGATTTATCGGCTTCGTAAAGGAAATTTTGTATACTTGCCATTTTGTTCCGTTAGTAAGGACAACCCAATCTACGCCTTTATTGGCAGCGTAGTCTACCGCTTGTTTGACATGAGCATCCTTCAGCTCAAGGCCTATTGCTTTGACTTCGATGAGCAGTTTGAATTGTTCGTTTATAACAATAGCAAGATCACACCAAGTGCCTCGAATGGAATGCTCTGTCGTTATTTCAGAATATTTATCATAGCCCAAGAGGTCAGACAGTATGTCCGTCACGATAACAACCGTATCAGATTCGTTAATATCTCTTGCTTTTGCAGAAGATAGAATTGGTTGGAATCGTTTTAAGCGCTCAGTCAATCGAGCCGTAATTTTTGCGTTCACTGTCAGCATTGGGTTCCTTTCCCTTGAAAATTGGTAAAAAAATACCTATAGATTATTCCATCACTTCCGTGATCTGTGCGCAGGGTGTCCCGCACTCTTCCACCGCGGCGTAGATGGCGTCGGGTGAGGGTTCGAGGGCGATCTTCTTTGTCCCGTCGGTCATGTGGATGACGGCTTCGAGGCCGGGGCGCTGGGTGACGCCCTGGACCATGCCGGCACCGAGGAAGCCGAGTACCTCTGACCAGTAAGCACTGCCGTACTCGGAACCCCGGGTCGAACCGGCGGCTGTTTGCGAACGGGCCTTGGATTGCCAGTCGATGTCGAAGCCGCGCCACAGACACATGTTCAGGGCTTCGCAGACCAGGGCGCTGCTGGCCTCTGTCGGGGGACAGACGCCGCAGGCGGAGGGGCAGTTGCTGATGCCGTAGGTGTTGCAGGCGAGGATGGCTGAGGTGTCGGTGTAGATGTCTACCGGGACTTCGGGGATGTAATCCGGCACCGGTCCCTTCAAATGCAGATAGACGAAGATGCCACCATAGAAGACGATACCGACGAGGAAGATGGTGGTCAGGAGGTGGTCGGGCTTGGGCATGCAGTTCCTCTATCTAACTAAGATACCTGGGCGAAAACTACACAGTAGTTGTGCCCGTACACCTTAGCGCATTTGGGGCAATAGGTATAGTAGATATAGTATTTCAGCGCTTTGTTTTCCAGCGTCCTCAGGTACGATTCCATCTCCTTCAGGTACCTCGGTACTGCGTTGTACGGTCCGTCGAACACCTTGCTGACAAAGACGCCGGAGAGACGGGCCATGTCCGTACCCTCGACCTCTCTGGTCACGGTCATGTAGAGCTCTGACTTCCAGGGTGAGGGGTCATAGGCGAGGAGCAGGAAGTCTTCGTTTTTCGGCGCGGCGCCGGATTCCTGGACCCGTTCCCACATCCGGGTCACGACCTTGCCCATGTTCAGCGGTATGTGAAACAACTGCCGCACTTCGTCGCGGACGAACAGCCTGTCCTGCCATGCCTGCGTTTGCTCATCCAGGGTCGCGGGGTCGAATACCGGACAACAGGGCTGGTGGGGTAGTTTGATTTTGGCTGCCATGGGGGCTCCTTGGGTAGAGGTTGTGTTAGATGTCATCCTCGGCTACGACCGGGGATCCAGAAAGAGAAAAGAAAGAATTTGTCTTTTTTGTATTTTTGGATTCCGGTTCGGGGACCGGAATGGCATCAAATAAATGACACGGCACTGATCAACAGAACGGCTGCCTCAGCACGGTCTTCATCTTTTCCGGGGCGACTTTCCGAAAGTCGCCCCGGTAGATCTCGTGGTGTCTGCCGTTCTCGGTGTGGTGGGAGGCGTGAATATGGTCGTGGAGACGGATGATGTTATCATGCTCGGTCGCAAACGGGCCCAGGTGCATGATCTGGGCGCTCTGGCCTTCTTCAAACCGGTCGAACCTGACCTTGGCTAACGCTTTCGGGTTCTTTTTCTTTCGCACTGCGTCAAAAGAAGGCGTGATGAATCGCGCCGCTACACATGCTGGCTGGGCAATCATGAGCGTCCAGCGCCATTTTCGCGGTTACCGGCTACGAAATCAGCCATGTCGTCTGCCCACCAGAGCCCTTCCAGCGGCATGACCGCGAAGTCCTGGCCGCCTGCTTTTTTGACCGCGAACTTGAGGGTGTAGGCCAGCGGGAACAATGCTTCAATGGCGTCAGTGAATTCCTGCGAATGGCCGGGGTCTCCCATGCCGTCGATCATGAGAAAATTCATGGCGGGTACGGTGACGATCGAGACTTCCCTGGCGGATGGTGCATAGAGGTGCTTGAGGTCTTTTTTGAGGTCGAGCTTTTGGGGCATGGCGGGTTTCCTAGTATTTGGCCTGGACTTTGGTCTTGT
>MNZT01000099.1 GCA_001873755.1 Candidatus Wirthbacteria bacterium CG2_30_54_11
CAACTTTCACCCTCTTCTGCTCCAGCGTATCCCGATCCCGCACCGTCACCGCTCCGTCTTCCAGCGACTCGAAGTCCACGGTGATACAGGCCGGGGTGCCTGCTTCATCCTGACGGCGGTAGCGGCGGCCGATAGAGCCGGCAGCATCGTAGGTGACGACCATGGACTGTTTGAGCTCGTCGTAGATCTCCCGGGCTTTTGCGACCAGCTTTTCGTCCTTGGTCAGCGGAAATACCGCTGCCTTGACCGGAGCGACTTTCGGGTCAAGACGAAGGACTACACGCACTTCACCTTCATGCTCGTCCTCGTGGTAGGCATCACAAAGTAACGCAAGCGTCATACGATCCACCCCGAGCGAGGGCTCGATGACGTAGGGAAAATACTTGACCTTGGTCACGTCATCGAAGTACTGCAGGTTCTTGCCACTGAACTGGCTGTGCTGCTTGAGGTCGAAATCGGTGCGGTTGGCGATACCCTCGAGCTCCTTGAACCCGCCGAACGGGAAGTTGTATTCGATATCAGTGGCAGCTGCTGCATAGTGCGCCAGCTCTTTTTTCTCGTGATCACGGAACCTTAGGTTTCCAACCGTGAGCCCCATCGAACGGTGCCAGGCCATCCGCGTCTCCTTCCAGTAGGCATGCCATTGTTCCGGGGTCTTGTCTCCTCCCATATCAGGCGGCTGGCAGAACCACTCGAGCTCCATCTGCTCAAACTCGCGGGAGCGGAAGATGAAGTTGCGTGGATTGACCTCGTTCCTGAACGCCTTGCCGATCTGGGCGATACCAAAAGGCACTTTGAGCCGGCTGGATTTCTGCACATTGTCGAAATTGATGAAGATGCCCTGGCAGGTCTCGGGCCTCAGGAATGCAGTGGCGGCAGCCTCTTCCACCGGACCGATGAAGGTCTTGAACATGAGGTTGAACGCCTTGGGCTCGGTCAGCTTCTTTGACCCGCAGGCAGGGCATTTGCCCTTCTCAAAGAGTTCTTCCATGGTGATCCCCTGCTCCTCGGCCAGGTGGTCAGCCCGGAAGCGCTGTTTGCACTGCTTGCAATCGACCAGCGGGTCGGTAAAGTTGGTGATATGACCGCTGGCTTCCCAGGTACGCGGATTGTGCACGATCGAGCTGTCGAGCCCGGCGATATCGTCCCGGATCTGCACCATGGCTTTCCACCACTCGCGCTTGATATTGTTCTTCAGCTCCACTCCGAGCGGCCCGAAATCCCAGAACCCGTTGATGCCGCCGTAGATCTCGGAATCGGGAAAGATGAATCCCCGCCGTTTGCACAGTGAAACGATCTTGTCCATGACGTCCTGTGTAGCCACTTTTATTTCCTCGTTAATGATAAATAGAGTCACCCTGAGCGCAACGAAGGGTCTGCATTTTGAGCTGCTCAGAAGATTCTTCAACCGATGCGGTTTCAGAATGACATTCGCAATAAAAAATCCCTGCCAGAAAAATCTGACAAGGGACGAGGTTCACCCGCGGTTCCACCCTTTTTCCAGGCTGCTATCGTTCGGAGTAGTGGTCTCCCCCTTTATGAAAGGGGGATTAAGGGGGATTTGTTTTCCTGTCTTCCTTGAATCGGAAAATCCCTCCCCGCCCTTGGCGAGGCTCCGCTTTGCGAGACTCGTCGCTGCGACGGTCGCCTCTGATGGCGGCTGCCTCCCTTTCATAAAGGGAGGTCATCCACTCCTGAAAAGCAACAACCTGACTCTTTTCGATACTGCAATCAAACTGCCATATCTTGCCGGCCTTTCACTATCGTCGGCTCGCTAGAGGGTCAGCTGCGGGATGGTCGGGTCTTTGGCCCTGAGGTCCAGTTCGCTGGCTGACGGAGTGCCGCCCGGGGCGGGTACTCCTGTGGCTGTATCTTTAGCAGGTAGCGGCGCAGGTGTCAAGGGAACAGAGGCTGCTGCCGGAGTTGTTACCTGAATTGGTGCCGCCGGAACAAAAGCAGGATCTGTGGTCTGGGCCGGAACCGGAGCTGCCGCCGGCGCAGATACCGCAGCCACCTGCTCCTGGAATTGCTGGAGGTCGAAGTAAAAGGTACTTCCGGTGCCGAAAACACTGGTCACGCCGATCTCGCCCTCCATGGCATCAATATACTTTTTGGTGATATAGAGGCCGAGTCCAGTCCCCTGCTGCTCCTCGGTCATGGAGTTTTCGACCCGGTAGAACTGCTTGAAGAGCCGGGTCACATTCTTTTCTTCGATGCCCATGCCCTGGTCCTTGAATTCTATACGGACTGATCCACTGGCTATATTGCGGACAGTCACCTCCACCTGCGTATTCTCCTTGGAATACTTGATGGCATTGTCGGTCATATTGATGACTATCTCACGGAACATGTCTTCGTCACCCCTCATGCGCTGGGCCGGGTCAATCATGCTTACGATTGAAAGCTTGATATTTTTGGCCGAAGCGACTGTACTGAGATTCTGCATTTCTTCGGACAGCACCTTGAGAGGATCAATTGCTTTGAACTCCACCTTCATCTTGTTGCGGTCGATGCGCGACACGTTCAGGATGTTCTTCACGAGTTTGCTCAAACGGCGGGTGCTTTCATAGATACGGCTCAGGTACAGTTTGCGATCTTCCTCGCCGAGGTCCTGTCCCGAGAGGAGCATGCTCAGATATCCGTTGATCGCGGTCAGAGGGGTCCTCAGTTCGTGTGACGCGATGTTCACGAAGTCACCCTGCATTTTTTCCAGCTGATGCCGTTCGGTGATGTTTTCGAAAACAAGGATAAATTTTGACGGGTCCCGCTCCCCTTCTTCAATCATGGGAGATATGGACAGATCGAGCGTCAGCATACCGCCCGAGGCATTGGCCGTGTCGAATGCGTTGAAAATACCCGGCTCCCGGGTGGAGAGAAGTTTCTTTTTGAACACGGCCGCAGGATCGCTGTCAGAACCAAGCTTCAGGTATTCAGCCGTCCTCGGGCTGATCAGCTCCTCTATCCCCCTGCCCAGTGCTTTTTCGTGTTCGATGTCGAGTATTTTGCAGGCTTCCTTGTTGCACAGGACGACCTTCCCGGTCTGATCCACGATCAGTACCCCGTTCACGATCTGCTCGATCAGGGTGTCCTGCCCGACCTTCATCTGCTGGACCTCACCGGTCATCCGGCCGATGATATTCTGCTTTTCCAGGGTGAGCTGCGAGTGATGGGCTACCCGCTGTCCTATGAGGGTAGTTACGAAAAGCACCGGCAGAGCGGGCCAGGTGATCTCCCAGAAGTGCGGCATCAGCTTCTGCATATATATGGGCAGGCAGATGATCACGAGCGATAGGATCGCACCGAAAAACGGATATGCTTTCAACGCCAGATGATGCAATAGGTTCACCTCTTCATCCACGGATGACCTCAGGGAGGCCAGTTGAAAGAGGCTGAAAACGGCCGGCAGTAATCCCAGAAACAGATAGTACCTGGGAGACCAGACAGGGAAATACCATACGAACAGAGCCAGGATGATCCCGGACAGGAGTATGAGCAGCACAGAACTAATTGCCAGCTGGTTGGTTTTCATTGGTCTTTCCTAGTTTTACTTGGTGGCCGATCTCTCTGAGCTGCTTCTGCCGGGCCATGGTGGAGATTTGATTGCCGATCAGCCAGATATACAAAAGCAGCATGATCACAGAGAATATAGAGAATTTGACGAGCATAGTCCATAGCCCCAGCAGTGTGCCGAGGATGAGAAAGGTCAGATAACCATACGAGATGAGACTCTGGGTCAGGAGAAGCGCTTCACCGTTCGGTTTGCCGTTCAGGACGAAATCGACTGAAATGTGAATCCGCGGAGTGATCCCTTTGGTAACTCTGAACACTTCACCGCGATATACATGCTTGGTCGCCTCGGGAGGGAATTTGAATCCTTTTTTGCTGACGAACAGTGAAAAAGATCCTTCCTTTACCCCGAAACCGTAGGTGCCGTCCGGCTCGGTCATGGTCATCTCCAGCATCTTGTGATCCGGTTCATGGAACAGCATGACCGCCGCCAGTGGCACCGGAGCAAAAGTAAAATGCTCACTGACCTTGCCCCACTTATGTTTGTCGCTCTTTCCCCGGTAGATCTGCATAATGAAATTGAGCGCATGCATCCCGAGATTCGGCAGATTGAAGAGCGAAACTCCGAACTGCATCAGGAGCGAAATGATGTAGAAAAATATGGACGAGATCATCATGAGCCAGGAGATCGGTGACAGGAGTTTGGAGGTGAGTTCCACCATTTTTTCATCGCGGCTGAGCTCCCGGAGCCGGGTGAGGAGGGCATCGATAATCCCGACCACACTGGGGTCAAAAGCCACACTCTTCATGTTCTTTTCTGCCACATATTCCAGCTTGATCGCACTGTTGATAAATCCCGGCTTGTCCATGATAATCTCGGTCTGCATCCGCTGATACCCCACAGCTTCGGCCTGCAGCGAATAGGTGCCAGCCGGGACATAGAGGATATAGTTGCCGTCCAGAGTGGTCCGCTGGGGATTGCGCTGCTGGCTGTTCGGGGATACCCAGATCTGTTTGAGGCCAAACATGTCCTGATAGTAGAGCGTCATGGCGACACTGAAAGCCGGATTGTCCCAGGAATCAAGCACTACCGGAGCCTTGATGATCACAACCGTAGCGAGCGTCTCTCGGGTACTGCCGTCAGCTCCATAGATCAGGATCAAAGGGAACTTTTCCCCCACACGATGGGGTACCGTGATCAGTCCCTCGAAGGCTCCGATTTCGGCAGCCGGCTGGACCGTACCGATCTCATCATCGAGGGCGAGCGTCGTAGTGTTGTCAGCCCTGAACCCAGGCAGCGCTATGGATAGTACAGCCCCCTCCTGTATGGAATAACTGCCATCAGCCTCCGCAGACAGAGGATACCCGCCAAAGGAAAGCGACGCATTGACTGCAGCATCAGCCTGACGGCAGGACAGGATAAAAGGAAGACACCAGGACGCGACAAATACAGCCAGCAGCTTTCCTTTTTTTCTTCTGCCAAAACATCCACACCAACGGTAAAACAGCCGAGGTGAAAGCACCGTTTCGACTCAAGTAAGTAATTGGGCTATTCCTTATAGTATATATGAACAGACAATTAGCGTCAAAGCTCCCAGTATTCCAGTTGCCATTTCAGGTGCTGGGTCAATACATTTTGTGCAGTTATGG
>MNZT01000051.1 GCA_001873755.1 Candidatus Wirthbacteria bacterium CG2_30_54_11
CTGGAGACTGACGATGCCGGCGGTCGAGAGGAACGAAAGCTGAAAACCCAGATCGCTGAAAGACTGAGGAGAGAGCATCAGCATGGCACAGGCAGCCAGAAGCAGGGTCGTGGTTATCCTCGTCGGCCTGCCCACCTGCCTGCTCAGCAATGCCAGCCAGCCCATGAATCCTGCCCTGAGTACCGAGGCGGAAGCGCCGACCAGAATGATGAAAAAGATCAACCCGATGCTGATCCAGATGAACTGCCAGCGGCGCGAAAGCCAGCGCCTCAGAAGCATTTCCAACATAAGCACGATGATGCTGATATTGTAGCCGGAGATGGCGATGATGTGGGTAGTGCCGGTGGTGCTGAGCGCTGACTTGAACGACTCAGAAAAACCTTTGCGCATGCCCAGCAGCAGGCCGGAGAGCAGGGATGATTCGGGCTCCGGGAGCAGCCGGTTGATAGCGTCGCCGATGAAAGACTTGAGACCGATGAGGGTCGAAACCAGGGGACTCCCCCGCCTGATCCCCGTCGACTCGATGTCATTGGTCATGGCCTGAGCATAGATCCCCTGACGGCTCAAGTATTCCCGATAGGAAAAGGTATCGGTTTCAAAAGGGACTTCGATCTCGCTCCCGGCCTCTATGACCTCACCGTAATGGAACTCGGGATAACGGTTAACGGTAACGAGCAGCTTGAGATGGGCTGGCTCCCAGGCTGACGTACGTTTGATGCTCTCGACCTCGACCGTATAGCGGGTATAGATATCCCTCACATCCGGCTCGGCGATAATCTCCCCTCTCCACTCGACTTTTTCACCATAGAGCGGCTCAACGGCCGAAAGGGAAAAGCGACCGGCCGCCTGCCAGCTGATTTGCAGGCCGACCGAGAAGCACAGGCAGGTCAAAGCAGTATACCGAACCAGCGGATAGCGATGCCAGAAAAGCGCAACTCCGAGGAAGGAAAGTGAGATCCACCATCCAAGCCAGGGATCAGATCTCAAAACTGTTCCGCTGATCAGTCCACAAATCACGGCGACTGAGGCGACCGCCAGGTACGGGATCGTTCGGCCCCAGGCTTTCACCGCAGCGGCAGAACGGTTCATCATGCACCTGTGACTGGTTGATGTACAGGCAGCCAGAACGAAAAAGTTGCACCCTGGCCTTCTTCTGACTTGGCCACGATCTCGCCGTGGTGGAAATCCACCAGCGCCCTCGTGATATAGAGCCCGAGCCCGAGATGCATATCGGTAAAAGTCCGCTCCTTGGAAGCCCGGTAGAACTTCGTAAACAGGTGCTGCAATTCCTCCTTCGAAAGTCCTTTACCGCTGTTCTGGATCGAAGTCTCTACCCGTTCTTTTGCCGGATCATAGGAATACACGACTTTGACCGACCCGCCCGGCGGCGTGTGCTCGATCGCATTGCGGACCAGATTGTCCACTACTTCCCTCAGAGCGGCTTCATCACCCTGAACCTTGGGAAAAGCGGCTCCGTTTATTTCAAAGACCAGAGCGACGTTGTTCTTCTGTGCTATAGGTGCGTATTCAGTATTCGAAGCTTTCATCAAGACCGGCCAGTCCAGTTCCGTAGTACGGAGGACAAAATTCCCCTGTTCCAGACGGGAAATACGGATAAGATTTTCCACCAGTTTTTGCAGTCGCACCACATTCGATTTCATACCTCCCAACAGCATCATATCTTCCGCTGAGAGGGTACCCTCCCGCATGGCCAGATACATCTCGAGACTGCCGTTGATCGTGGTCAACGGGGTCCTGAGCTCATGCGCAGCGATCGCCGCAAAGTCTGATTTCATGCGGTCGATCTCCTGCTCTTCTCCGATATACTTGAGCGTCGTGACCGCACCGCACCTCCTGCCTTCGGCTCCGAACCGGGGCTCCACATGCAGGGCAAAAAGACGCCAGTGGCCGTGTACGCTCTCGATGTACGAGGTGCTCTCCAGTGCCGTTTCCTCTCCGCTCTGGATCATCACTTCTGGCAAAGTCTCATGTGCGACCGGCTCCCGGGTCTTGGTCTGAAAAGACAGTACCCGGTCAAAAACCTGCCCCAGTACGTCAGGCTCACGGAAACCCAGGAGGGTCTCCGCCTTGCGGTTGAAGGTGATCAGTCTGCCCTGCTCGTCCACCACATACAGCCCGCAGTCGATATCCCTGGACGAACCTTCCTCCACCGCAGAAGAACGAAGTTTCTGCTGGACCACCCCCTGATCCAGATAGTAGACACTGTCGGCGATGCTCTCAGCTGTATTATAGGCAGAGGTCATGACGACTGCGGTCTCTGATTTCGCTGCAAAGGTATGAATGATCTCGAGAAACGCCTTGGACTCGTCGTCATTCAATCCCTCGGTGACCGCGTCGATGAATATGATGAGCGGAGCACGCACTAAAGCCCGAGAGAGAGCTACCCTTTTCTGGATACTGTAGGTCAAGTCAGATGTCAGTCTGCCAGCATAGGCTGTAATCCCACAGATAGCGAGCGCGGCATCAATCATATCCGGGGGGATCTTCTTGCCCTGCCCGCAGGCGATGGAAGCAGCCAGTGCCACGGTATCCCGTACGGTCAGCCAGCTGAGAAAGCGCAGATCCCTGGATACATCGCCTATAGTAGTCGCTCTGATACCAAGCAAGGCATCCGGCGTCAATCGGGCTATGTCTTTGCTTGCGATAATGATGTTACCGCGGGTAGGCCGCTCCAGCCCGGTCATAATTCTCATCAGGAGACTCTTACCGGAATCCGCTTTGCCGGAAATCAGTATGATCTCACCCGGAGAAACTGTAAAATTGATATCCTCCAGGACCCAGGCGCCGGACTGGGGGGTTGTGACTTTTCTGGAAACACTCTGCACGTCGAGGACGTATTCGCTGGTCATGCTCTTCCTTTCTCTGCTGATTTCCTCAAAGTTCTCAAATCGAGCCTGTCCACACGCAGGTATCCGCAGTCTGAGACGACAACAGGACAACAGCTGCAATGGAGATCAGGATCGGCGGTACCAGATACAGCATCAATTCAGCGGCTCTGAGCCAGGTCACGGTCCGGCCGGGCATCCCGCTTTCCATGAAAACCCTCCGTTCATCCCGGCGTTGCGCATCAAAAGAGAAAAAAACCAGAAGTACTGCCAGCAGGAACAGGCCGAGGAAAACCACTTTCCATAAATCAAAAGCACCTCCTGACGCCAGAGAATCACCGAACAGATCCGATGGACATGGCTGGGGATAGAGCACCACCGCCATCATGGAAACGCTCAGAAAAACCACACCGACCAGGTAGGTAGGTAGGTCACTGAAGATCCGTTTGAAGAGATACTTGATCATGGATTTCCCTAAATACAGATTTTATCCGAAAGACCGTTGAATATCGATTGTGAAATGACTTTTTTCGTCACGAGATCAGTGATCTGGGTGTATGGACGATTGTCAATTATCTTTTTTGCGTAGACAGGCCCGATACCGTTCAGGGTATCCAGTTCGGTCTGAGACGCGAGATTGAGATTAACGCAGGTCCCGGCGAGAGCAGTATCAGTGGTTCCGGAAGTAGAGGCAGCAGTTTCCCCTTTCACAGGGATACGGATGAGTTGTCCGTCCTGCAGGAGAGAAGCCCTGCTCAAGAGAAAATGGTCCATGTCCGCATCCTCCCGCAGGCCTCCGGCTGACCGGATGGCATCTTCGATGCGGGCGGTGGTACTCAGGGAATACACTCCGGGCGAGACAACCGCCCCTTCTACATCTACCATCACGAGGTCTGCCGCACTATCCGTCTGGTTGATCCTGATCTCCGGCGAGGCACCTCCACGCTGCCACAGGATGACGCCGCCTGAGATGATCGCGACGATCAAAGCAAGACCTACCCAGGGAGCTGTACGATCAAACCAGTGCGGGTTCATGTGTGATCCAAAGCCTCATGAGATGCAACAAGTTCCTCATACCATGCCCGTGCAGCAGGTAACCACTCGCGCGCACCTGTATGCATCCAAAAGTCGGACAGATCGACCCGATAGACTTGTTCGTAGCGCAGCACCTGCCCCAGCATCTGCAGGGCATCGGCATCACCGACGATCCTGGATTCCAAGGTCGCGCCTTCGGAAAATTCAGAAAAAAGCGCTATCAGATGCTGCTCCAGCTCTTCGCTGAGTTCTGAAGCCATATCCATGACCGCCTTGAACTCCGCCGTTCTCTTCACTTCCCTGCCGATGTATTCCTCCACCGCCCCCAGGGTGAGATCTCCGATACGTGACTCTCCAGCGTCATGCATGAGCGCCATTTTGATCACCCTGGGCACGTCAGCATGTTCCTCTTCAGCGAGAAGCCAGGCGTACCAGGCGACGGCAAAGCTGTGTTCGGCGACGCTCTCCACCTGTGGTATACTATGGTTCTGGTAGCCCGTCCGGGGTACCAGCTTCAAATTCTCGATCTCATCGAGGAATACCAGTGCGGGTGACTTCATCTCAGTCCTGCTCCAGAAATTCGACATACCGGATCTTCCAGGCATCGCTCTCTTTGATGACCTGGAATTCCTGACTGCTGGTCACCCGGTCGAAGGTCACCTCAGTGATCGCGCCGCTTATGGGAGGCTGGGCGACTTCCCGGGTAACTTTGACTACGATGATGTAGTAGTCTTCCTTTTCGACCGTTGAAACAACCAGGAAATCAACGATAGCATCACTCCCCATGGCGAACAGCTCGTACGTTCTTCCGGCTGAATCGGTCAGGAGTGCCTGGGCAGCATCTATATCGAGTTCGATATACGCCTGCAGGAATGCTTCTACCGTATCCTGCACATCTTGCAAATCCTTCTGCTTGGCGAGCTTGTCAGCTTCATCCTGAGCTGTCTTACCCAGGATGAGCGCCTTCGCGTCTTCGATCATGCGTTTGAGATTCTGCGGCATGACTTCGAACACCGCCGTATTCATATCCTGACGGATGAAATCAGAATTCAGTCGAATCAGTCCGGCCTCCCGGCCCACTTCCTGCCCGGTCGACACCATGTCGGTCAACTGCCTGGCCGTGATGGAAGCAACGTCAGAAGTCGAAAGGATGGTCAAAACCGTGGAAAGATAATCCTTGTAGTCGATCAAAAATTCGACCAGGTCGCTCTGGTCCACGCTGTAATCCGCCGGAACTGACATGGTAGACAA
>MNZT01000080.1 GCA_001873755.1 Candidatus Wirthbacteria bacterium CG2_30_54_11
CCGACCAGCGAGATCGTGAAGAAGCCATCCCGGACGCGCTGCTTGCGCTGCTGGTCACGGTTCTTTTTGACATGCTCAAGTTTGTCGCGAAGCATTTTGATACGTTTCTTAAACGCCCGGCGGTCCTTTTCCATCACGGTCTCACCCGGGCCTTTGGTGCCCACACCGCCGCCAAGCCTTCCAAGTTCAAGACCCCGACCTCCGACCAGCCTGCCGATCTCGTACTGGGCTTCGGAGAGTTCCACCTGGAGTTTGCCTTCGGCGCTCACGGCGCGGCGTTTGAAGATCTCCAGAATGACACGGGTACGGTCAGATATTTCGATATTAAACGCGTCCTCCAGATGCTTGACCTGAAAGGGACGGAATCCGGCGTCAAGCGCGATGAGGTCGATGCCGCCGGTGAAGTGTTTGAACGTCTCCTTCAGTTCCTCGACCTTGCCGGTACCCAGTCCGGTATGACCGTTCAGGGTCCGCAGTTGATAGATCTCCTCGCCGGCGATCTGCCAGCCAGCAGCCTTGATAAGCTGTACAAATTCCTCGTGATCTATTTGGGCCTCAGCCTTTTTCTTCGGATATGCATAGACCGAAAACACGAAGGTGCGGCGTTTCATGTGTACCTCGCAGCCGAGAGGTCCGGACAGTAGGCGAATACTTCCTCCAGAATCTCTTTCTGCTTGTCCTCGGTCGATTTGATGATGTTGCCGGACAGCCCGGAGATCCTGACCCAGCGGAACCGGAGAGAAAGCTCGTCATAGCGCTCCTTGCATGCCTGCATGAACGATCGGTCCACTTCATGCGTGTCCCACAGCTCCCTGAGCGCCATCTGCTGATAGGCGTCCTCCACCGGAAGATCGAGGTAAATAACGAGATCCGAAGACGGCATATGCTTTTCCAGCGTTAGCAGCCACTGCAGCTTTTCCTCCCGGACCGCAGGGTCAGGGAAAAGAGCGGTGAGGATGCCCCAGTTGGCTTCCTTGTACCGGTCGTGGATGATGGTCACCCCGGACGAAAGCAGCTCTTCGTACAGCGAGGTATTTTGCGCACGGTCAGCCGCATACAGCATGGCCGCGAAATCGAAAAGTTTTTCTTTGGGTCCAAATTCCCCCTTCAGATACCGCCTGATCAGCTCCCCGACCGGCGCTTCGTACTGCGGATATTTGATCAGACGCACCTGATTGCCGGCCTGTTCCAGAGCTCTTGCCAGCAGATGCGCCTGGGTCGTTTTGCCGACCCCGTTGATCCCTTCGAAGGTTATTATCCTGCCTCTGTTTTGCACGGTTTGCTCCTTCTCGTAACGGCCACCAGTATAAGCCATGGCGGGCTCAATTCAAAGTATGCTAAAGTAGTAGTGTTCCCCTCGCCCATCTGATGGGAGAGGGCAGCCGCCTTCTGAGGCGAGCCTCGCCAAGGGCGGGGGTGAGGGCGTCTGACCGCACTGACAATTACCAATTCTCTTACCTCCCTTCCCGCGCCTTGGTCCTTCGGCTCCACTCAGGATGGGCGCTCTGTGGTAAAACCCGCACTTGTCCTCCGAAGCTGCATCAGCGTAGGAGGAAACCCATTAACCCGTTAACCCGCGAACCTCATGCCCACCGACCTCACCTACATGTCCCTGGCCCTGAGCGAAGCCGAACGGGCCCGCGCCCTCGGCGAAGTCCCTATCGGCGCGATCGTGGTCAAGGACGGCAAGATCGTGGCTCGCTCGCACAATCGCAAGGAGACCACCGCCGACCCTACTGCGCACGCGGAGCTGCTGGTCATCAAGAAAACGGCACACAAGCTGAAGAACTGGCGTCTGACGGGCTGCACACTCTATGTCACGCTGGAACCCTGCCCCATGTGCCTGTCCGCCATCATCCAGGCCAGAGTAGATAGACTGGTATTCGGTGCCCCGGATCCGGTCATGGGCGCCTGCGGCGGCAAGCTGGATCTGACCTCCGTGCACAGCGCCAATCCGACCATCGAGATCACTTCGGGTGTCCTCTCAGAAGAGTGCCGTGACCTCATAGATAGATTCTGGAAACAAAGGAGAAAGAAATGAAAAAGATCCTGGCCTTTTCGCTCTGCGCGGTCTGCCTCGTCCTGTCATCCTGCACCCAGGGGACTTCAGACCAGACCGGCACCAAGGACTCGACGGATTCCAAAGGTAACAAGAACTCCAGCCAGCACTCCAGCCGGTCAGGGAAACAAGGGCCCTACTATCATCAGGTATACGCAGCGACGTCGACCGATGGCATCGCCTGGGCGACCGACGAAGTGCTGCTTTTCGACCACTCCTCCGTACCCGGCGCTGTCATCCTGGGCGACAAGACTTACCTGTACATGGTGGACGCCAGCTACGACGAAGACCAGCTCTCGGTGGCAGTAAGTACGGACTACGGCGTCACTTTTGGCGAAAAGACCAAAGTGGTCTTCGACGGTATGTCTTCCTATGACGCGGTCGATCCTCACCCTGAGATCGTCGACGGCAGGATCAGACTGTACTACCTCGGGGACTTCTTCTCCCGCAACGAATCCAGACCGCCAAGTCAGACCTTCACCATCTACTATTCAGAATCAGACGACGGCATCAGTTTCGATGCGCCGAAAAAAGTATTCTCTGCCAACCAGCCGACCACCGATCCTGATGTGTTCACCACGGATTCTGACCTGCGCATGTTCGTCTCCCAGGAGCGGAACCTGATCCTCGCCAGTTCCACAGACGGCGGCAAAACTTTCGTAAGAGATCCCAATTTCAGCTGGTCAAATGGCGGCGTTTGCGACACCTGGAACTACCATGGCGAACTCAGGACCTACTACTGCGGCCAGGGGATCCAGTACGCCACCGGCGCCGGCGAAGGCAAGCTGACTGCGCAGACGGGCACGCCGGCAAGCGCCAGTCCTCAGGGCTGTGACCCCTCGGTAATCGAGCTCCCTGACGGTACTTACCGGATGTTCTACAAACAAATGCTCGCCTCCGGCCAACCCCAGAACCAGATGCCGGGCAGTCCTACTCAAGGTCAGCCGCCTCCCGGCCAGAATGGCAATAACCCGTTCCCCCAGAACCCGCCGCCGGGCCAGCCGCCGCCCGGATCCGGAGGCAACCAGCCCCTTCCTCAGAACACTCTCAACACCCCACCGGTCATCTGAGATCAGAGATCCGCTTGCCTCTGTTCAACTTTTTGTTATACTGGCCTTTGTTCTCAACCAACTGTGGAGAGGTGCCTGAGTGGTTGAAAGGAGCGGTCTCGAAAACCGTCGTCGCCTTACGGTGACCGAGAGTTCGAATCTCTCCCTCTCCGCCATGTCGCTCGCGAGCGACATGGCTCCGCCGTCCTGAGCGAAGCCCTTGATCTTGGTATTCTAATCGCACCTGCAAGATCAAACAGCCCCGAAGCAATTAATTCGGGGCTGTTTTGTGTGTATTGATCTGGTGATCCATGTCACCTGATGAAGATCGTCCCCTTACCTGCCATCAGATCCTGAACCGGGGTTGCGGTCCTGCCGTCGCCTAGACGGACCTCAGTGACCCCACCTTCCAGGGCCCATCTGGCTGCCAGCACTTTTTTCTTCATGCGGCCGCCGGCGTGAGCCATCACAAGGTCAACCTCTGCAAGCTTGACCTCGCGGATCAGACTGGCCTCATCATCCCTGTCCCGCAAAAGCCCTGGAGCGGCAAAGAAGTAGAACAGACCAGATGCCTGCATCTGGATGGCTATGCGCGCCGCCAGCTTGTCCCCGTCGACATTGATCGCGTCGCCCTGTTCACTGAGAGCAGGCGGCGTGATCACCGGCGTATAGCCATGGTCCATCAGGAACGTCAAAAGCGAGATGTTGATCATCTCCACAGAACCGGCGTAGTCGCCGGCCAGGATCTTCTGTTTCCCGTTCTCCAGCACCTTGATCCGATCCCGCCGTTTTCCGACAGCCAGGCGGCCATCCATGCCGCTGAGACCGATAGCGTTCACGCCTCTCTTCTGCAGGCGCTCGACGATATATTTATTGACCCGACCGCAGTACACCATCCAGAAATATTCCATGGTCTCACGGTCAGTGAAACGGCTGGACTGTCCATCCACCGACTGCACCATACGGGGCGGATGACCCAGCTGCGTCTGCAGATCGGTCAGCTCCTGATTACCGCCATGCACCAGGATCTTCGGTTCTGAAACAGTGGCTAGATCATCGACGAACGCATCAATGTTGAGTTCTTCTCCCCCGCCGATCTTGTAAACATTCATGATCTGTACCCGCTTCTAAGTACGCTAAACAGGATGCAGCCCGGTGAATTCCAGCCCCAGAGTCTCATCCCAGTGCATCATGGCGTTCAGGCACTGGACCGCCTGACCGGCTGCCCCTTTCATCAGATTATCGATAGCCGCGACCACGACCAGCCGTTTGGATCGGGGATCAAGTTGAAAACCGATATCGCAGTAGTTGGTCCCCTCCAGGATCTTGGGCTCCGGCAGACGATAGACCCCGCCGTGCTCCTTCACAATGCGGATGAACGGCTCGTCGCCATAGTCCTCTCTCAGAATCTGCCAGACATCCTTGTCCGTCATCTGCTCATGCAGAAACAGGTGGCAGGTGACGAGGATACCCCGCACCAGTTCCACTGCCGTAGCCGAAAAATGCACCTTCAGATCATTTCCTACTTCGGACATCGTATTATTTTCGCCTTTTGATCTCGCAGCCCCCAGCTCCTGTTCGATCTCGGCGATATGCCGGTGGCCGGTGAGCGCATAGGAACGGACGACCCTGCTGCGCTCAGGGTGATGAGTGCCGAGGTTCGGCTCATTGCCGGCTTCGCTGGACGAAGTCTTGGCATCGATGATGATACGGGAGAGATCGACCAGACCGCGCCTGATGAAAGGATAGAGCGCCAGGATCGAAACCGTAGAATGGCAGCCGGCGCAAGCCACCAGATCTGCTGACGCTATTTCTTTTCGATGAATTTCCGGGATGCCATAGACGAAACGGCTGAGGAGGTCAGGACGCGGATGCTTATAGTCATACCAGGTCTGATAACCAGCCGCTGTGCGAAGTCGAAAATCAGCGCTCTTGTCGATAATCTTCGGCGCCAGTGAAAGGAACTGGTCGATCCGACCGGCAACCGTACCGTGAGGCAGGCCTGAAATGATCACATCACAGGGGGCGAGATCGTTGATGGAGGAAAATTTCAGCTTTGTCCGGCTGCGCAGATTGGGATGGATCAAAGTGACCTGCTTCCCTGCGAACCGCTCTGAGGTGACCTGCTTGACCTCTACCCGAGGGTGCCCGAGGAGCAGGCGAAGAGCTTCTCCCCCCGTGTAACCGGACGCACCGACGATGGAGACCTGAATAGTATCAGACATGGATCAACTCCTGGAAAAAAATTACCCGAGGATATCTGCCAACTTGCCGATGACCAGGTCGATGTGTTCCCGCTCGATGATGAGAGCCGGCAGGAATCTGATCGTATTGCTGCCGGTCTGGATCACCAGTATGCCCTCATCCTGCAGTTTTTTGACATACGGCGTGCACTTGTCCTTCAGCTCCAGCGCGATCATCAGACCCTGGCCTCTGGCTTCCCTGATATTCCGGTTCGTAAGATTCTTCAGTTGCGCCAGGAAATAGGCACCGGTTTCCCGCGCCTGAGTGTTCAGATCATCCCGCTCAATCGCCTCAATCGTGGCCAGAGAGGCCGCGCAGATGAGCGGATTGCCGCCGAACGTGTTGCCATGGGTTCCTTTCGGGATTTTCTGCGACACGGCTTCCGTGACCGCCGTGACGCCGGCAGGCAATCCGCTGGCCAGCGCCTTTGAGATGCAAAGGATATCCGGCATCATACCGCTCTGCTGAAATGCGAACCAGCTGCCGGTCCGAAAACCGGTCTGTACTTCGTCCAGGATCAACAGAAGACCGTGCCGGTCGCAGAGCGCCCTGACCTCCTGCAGATACTTTGGATACGGCAGTCGTATGCCGCTCTCGCCCTGGATCGGTTCCAGAATAACGGCCCCGATATCCGGTGTGATGGCCGCTTCCATGGCCCCGATATCTTCGTAGGGCACATGGACAAAGGATTCCAGCATGGGCGCATAGGGGGTACGGTACTTGTCCGAACCGGTAGCGGCCAGGGCACCAAAGGTACGGCCGTGGTACGCCATTTTGGTCGCGATCATGCCACTCTTGCCCGAGGCCACCCTGGCGAACTTGATGGCTGCCTCCACCGACTCAGCCCCGGAATTATTATAGAAAATGCGGTTCAAGGAAATACCAGTCCCTATCGCATTGATGATGCTCACCAGTTTTTCGGTAAGCGCTCCCCGCTGTTGATTATAAAAACTGTGATGACAGCTGAGCAGTTTCCCGGCCTGTTCGCTGATGGCTCTGGTCACGGCGGGATGGGCATGACCAAGAATGTTCGGGCCATAGCCGGTCATCAGATCCAGATACTTTTTCCCCTGTTCGTCGTAGACCCATACGCCCTCGCCGCGTTCCAGGCTGATACCGCGCTTGGCATACAGGGGGATCAGCTGCTGATCCTCGATCTCTTGATACTTCATGATGTGTCCTTTCTAAATTATCTCATCCTGGCAACTGAAACCGCATAGTCGACGATGGCACCTGAAATACTGACCGAGGTGGGCAGCTCGCTGTTCTTGAATTCCATGGCGTGGTTGATCTCATTGATGACCAGGCCGTCAGCGGTCTCGAAGATATCCATGGCGAGGAACCCGCCTCCGACCGCAGCCGAGGTGCACTGACACAGGTCAGCCATTTCACTGGTGACCGGGCAATTCGAAGCGCGGCCGCCGCGCGCGGTATTGGTGATCCAATGGGGAGAATCACGGTAAATCGCACAGATCGCTTCCCCGTTCACCACAAAAGCCCGTATATCGCGACCCGGCTTGTCTACATACTTTTGTATATAAAAAATTGAATGATGGTACGTCCCCAAAGTCTCCTTGTGCTCCAGGACCGCTTCTGCAGCCGAACGATTTTCAACGAGAGCCAAAAGCCTGCCCCAGGAACCAGTGGTGGGCTTGATGACCACCGGGTAGCCCATCTCCTCGATCGCCTGCAAAGCCGAGGCACTGCTGAAAGCAACTCTGACTTTGGGCGTGGGAACATGCGCTTTTTCCAGGGCTAGATTGGTATACAGTTTATTCTCGCAGGTCTTTATCACCTCGTAGCGGTTCACGACCAGGACCCCACGTTTCTCGAGCAACTCGCTGATATAGAGCGCCTGAGTACTGCTCACACAGCGGTCGATGACGACCTCAGCGCCGAGAGCAAGTGAACCCTGGTCAAGCCAATAGGCGCGCTCCTCGCTGTTCAGTCTGACCAGCGTATGCCCTGCCCGTTCTATAGCCGCAAAGATGAGTTTTTCATCGCCCCTGACCCTGGAATAGAGAACCCCTATGTTCATATCGATGACCCAGTAAATACGAAACTCGCTTGAACTGTCCTACCCGATGTCGGATGCCTTTTGCATCTGGTCGACTATCCTCACTGCGACCTTCTGCTCGTCGATGAAGGGAGAAAATTGACTGAACTCCACGGTATACTCGACCTCCAGCACCAGGTAGCCTCGCTCAGATTCCACGATATCGACGGCTACGATTTCCCCGCCCACCGCTTCGGCAGCACTGACAGCCATACTCCCAAGGTCGGTCGTCATTTCGCAGCGCTCAAGGGTCGCGCCCTGGTCGAGATGCGTGATCCAGTGTGCTGACTTCCGTAAGACCGCTCCGACAGCTTCCCCACCGATGACGATTACCCTGATATCGCGGCCTGGCTTGTCGATGAACTCCTGAATATAAAACACATTGTGATGGTAGCTGCCCAGCTTCTGCTTGTGGTCCAGCACTGCCTCCGCGGCATCCCGGTCATTGACCTTGGCCAGCAGAGTCCCCCATGAACCGATAGCCGGCTTCAGGACGACCGGATATCCCAGCTCCTCGATCATTTGCAGCGCCGTCTCCCGGGTAAAGGCAATCCCGCTTCTGGGCGTCGGCACCTGGGCTGCTTCCAGCGCTTCGGTGACCAGGAATTTGTTCCCGCATATCTCAGCACAGGCAGCCGAATTCAAAGTACGCACTCCGAAATTCTCCAGGATCTTCAGTGTCTCCAGCGCACGGCCATGATGGATACCGCGTTCCAGCACCAGGTCGACCTCGTAGGGATTACTCTCCAGCGGAAAACTGATCTCCTCGTCCCTCAGAAGCACGATCTCCATGCCGCGCCTCTCGGCTTCAGCGATGATCAACCGCTCATCCTTGCGGATATGGTTATACAGAATACCTGCTCTCATGATCGTCCAACCACTAAGAATACTAAATTCCCAATTCTGTGGAATTTTACTGTCCCCAGTCCTCAGCCTCAGCCGGAGCGATCTTCAAGACTATGGCGGGCTTGACTTCAGCAACTTCGAGTTCAACCCCGCAGTCTGAGCAGCTGACCACTTCACTCTCTTCAACATCTGATGTGAGCTCGATCTTGGCTCCGCATTCAGGACATTCGGCGAGAAAACTGTAGACCAGAGGGGAAACGGTCTTGATCTTGACACTGTAGCTACCCAGGCATGCACTGTCTGAGCATTTCACTGCGACCGTCTGACCATCCGTGATCTGATCTGGCAATTGCAGTTTGGTGCTTCCGCCGGGACACCGGATTTCAATAGACATGTTCTCTCCTTGATATAAATAGCTAAAAGACTAATAGCTGATGATTGGACATAGGCAGAAAATCACAACCCGGATAGCTCTCAGAACAGACGATCGTGAGATCATCAGAGGTATGATAGCGAAGGGTGAAATATTCAGCCCGGGTCCAGTGGTTACAGCTGACATAGAGGTGCTCGCGATCGCTGAGGATCAGGTTGATCCCTTCTCGGCTCTCGCTCTTGCGCTCAAGCAGACTGACCGCCCGAGATATGGCTGCAACAGGCGGATCGCTTTCCAGATTGCGAAGGATCAGATTGAAGATCTTGTGCGCGCCTATCTGACCGTAGATCCGTATCTTGACCTGATAGATCGTCCCGTTGAAGACAAAAGACCACCTGTCTTTCAGATATGGCTGATTGTTCTCTATGGCGATCGACTCCGAGCCAAAGGCACTGCGGGCGTGCGCCACCACCAGACGGCTCTCAGGCAGCAAGGAGAAAGAGGCTTTGTCCTCCCAGATCGGGGTCAGGCTCTTGTACAGCTTCCAGTCGGCTGTTGCCTCGTCCCAGTACGAGATCCCCCAGCCGTCACCCTGGTCTTCCTCACTGTTCTGACAGATATCAGCGAAGTGGTTCAGGTGTGATGCCAGATCCAAGGGATTCTTACTTTTGAGAGCGAATAGTCTGCACATGACGATACTTACAGGTAATGAGTGAAATCTGAAAAACTAACCAAGATTCTTGATAACCGCGCGGGTGACCTGATCCGTGGTGGCACTGCCTCCCAGATCGGGTGTGAACACCTGATCGCGAAGCGTCTGAACTACCGCCTGTTTGACCCGTTCGGCTGCCTGATGTTCTTGCAGGTGATCAAGCATCATGCCTGCCGCCAAAATTGCCGCCAGAGGATTGGCAATCCCTTGACCTGCAATGTCAGGCGCACTGCCATGCACCGGCTCGAACAGCGCATGAGAGACCCCGATATTGGCAGAAGCCGCCAGACCCAGTCCACCCGAAAGCGCCGAGGCTTAATCGGAAAGGATGTCCCCGAACATATTGGTCGTGACGATGACCTCAAACTTCTGCGGGTCCTTGACCAGGTGCATGGCCATGGCGTCGACCAGCATGGTCTCGGTCTGAATATCGGGATAGCGTGAAGCGACTTCCAGAGCGACCTTCAGGAATAGTCCGCAGGTGGCGCGCATCACATTTGCCTTATGAACGATCGTTACTTTCCGCTTCTGCTGAGTCTGCGCTAACTGGTAAGCAAATTCGACGATCCGCTGGGACGCAGCCCGGGTAATGATGCGTCTGGTGACCGCCCGTTCATCCCCATAGTCCTCGTCCCCGCCATAGAGGTCCTCAGTGTTCTCCCTGACGATCACGAGATCGAGCTGAGGACGAGCACCGGGTATCGGAAGTGAAATAGTGGGCCGGACATTGGCATACAGGTCGAGCTCACGCCTGAGAGAAACAATCGCGCTTTTGTACCCGACCATGTTCGGCGGTGTCGTCACCGATCCAAAAAGTACCGCATCGGCTGACCGGCAGGCTTCAACTGTCACGCCGGGCAAAGGATCGCCAAGCTTCTGATAACAGGCGAACCCCGCTTCAGCTGAAGTGAACTGAAAAGCGATGCCAAGCGCCTCCAGCACCTGCCTAGCAGCAGGGATAACTTCCAGTCCGATCCCGTCTCCGGGGATGAGGCAGACATTATACATGGGAGCCCTCCTGACTGATCAGTCGCTGAAGTGCACCCTTGAGATCTCCCATACCCTCATCTCGCAGATACTGAAGGATCCCTCCCTTTGCATGGACCACCTGCATCAGGTGCGGGATATCGGCCGGAATCTCCTGCCCTCTGGTATGGTTGATAACCACGCTCCGTGTCTGATCGATCTCTATATCGTCCTCAGCCTTGATCAGGCTTGTGTCAGCAGTAACAAGCAGCAGACCGACATTCAAAGCATTGCGGTAAAAAATGCGGGCAAAGGACTTCGCGATGACAGCCTGTACCCCGCTGTACTTGAGCGCAACCGCCGCGGTTTCCCGTGAACTGCCACTGCCGAAATTATCTCCCGCGATGATGAAGTCCCCCTGCCGGACCTCACGTGCGAATTCCGGCTTCGCTTCCACAAAAGCTATCTTGGCCAGCTCGTGCGGGTCGGTAATCATGTTGTATCTGCCGGGGGTGATGAGGTCGGTATTGATCTTGTCACCGAATATCCAGTTCATGACGTGGTACCTCTGTGCATTGAACAAAAAGACATTAAGAAAAAGAACGCGGATCAGTAAGTCTGCCGCTGATCGCACTTGCGGCGGCAGTTGCCGGACTGGCCAGATAGATCTGAGAGGTCGGACTGCCCATGCGCCCCTGAAAATTTCGGTTCGAAGTAGAGAGGCAGACCTCACCATCAGCAAGTACTCCGCCATGACGTCCGAGACATGCTCCGCAGCCGGACTGCGTGATCATAGCCCCCAGTTCGCTGAAACGTGCCAGGTAGCCGCGGCGCAAAGCCTCTTCCCAGACCTGACGGGAGGCAGGGGTGATGATGACCCGAACAGAAGGACTCAGCGTCTGCCCCTGCCAGATACGATCGACTATCTCCAGATCTTCGATCCGGCAGTTCGTACACGACCCGATGAAGATCTGATCAAGAGCCAGCCCGCGCTCAGCGACCACGGCCACCGGAGCGACATTGTCCACCTGATGCGGCAGTGCAACCACAGGAACGATAGCCCCCGCATCGAACCGTTCGATCGTCCGATAGGAACAACCAGTATCGCTCCATATGCTGGAAAGGTCACCCGCAAAAGGTCTGCCATGATCCTCCAGGTACGCTCTCGTCTGTTCATCCGGCTCCACGATGCCGGCCTTAGCCCCGATCTCGGCGGTCATATTGGTCAGTGTGAGGCGGTCAGAGATGGAAGCATTCCTGACCCACTCCCCGCCGAATTCTACGGTCTGATACCGAGCTCCTCCTGACCCCAGACGGCCGATCACCGAGAGGATGACATCCTTTGGATATACACCTGGGTTCAACGTGCCTTCGATCTCGACACGGACGGTCTGCGGCACCTGGAACCAGCAGGAGCCGGTGGCCATGGAGATCGCGATGTCAGTCGAACCAACGCCGATGGTAAGCGCACCCAGAGCTCCGCCGGTTGGGGTATGGGAATCAGCACCCAGGACCAGATCTCCGGGCCGGATGAAATTTTCCGCCAGTATCTGGTGGCAGACGCCATCGGTCCTGACCTTGATGCCTTGCAGCTCAGCCCAGGCGCGGATGGAAGCCTGCAGGCTCGCGACCTTGGTATTCGGCGCCGGATAGGCGTGGTCAAACGGCACCACGATCCGGTCCGGATCCCAGACGCGGTCTGTGATCTGCGCAAATGGTTCGAGCGCCCAGGCACAGGTGGTGTCATGGGCCATCACCCAGTCCAGGGACGCCATGATGAATTCTCCTGCGAGTACTGGCCGCCCGGCATGAGCAGAAAATATTTTTTCGGTCATGGTTTGAGGGTTCATAGACAGGTTCAACTAAATAGAATAAACGTGGGCTTTTTCGAGGATAAACCGGTCAGCCTCAGCCGGGGAAAATGATCTGCTGCTGGCAACCTCGCGCATGTCGCTGGCGATACTCTGAGCTACGGTATCGGCGATCAGACGGCCGGTGAGCTGATGAATACGAAAAGTCACCGCATGCCAGCCGGAGATGGGACTGGAAAAATCGATCTGGCGCTGGCGTCGAAAAGCATCAACATCGTAGATCTCATAGGTATTGGAACTGGAGAGAACTGCTTTGGTATGGATACCGGCTCGATGATAAAACGCATAAGGTGAACTGAGGGGTAGATCAAAAGGGATCTCGGTTCCGAGGCAGGAAGCAACATAGGAATCCAGCTCCTGCAATTTGTCCAATTGGTATTTTTCGACCAGGTGGCGGTCAATAGTATAAAGCCGCCCGATCATACTGGTCAGCGGAGTGATCCCGTTGCGCTCCCCAATTCCCAGAACACTCGTGTTGATAAAGCGTCCTCCTGCTTCGAGAAAGCTGAGGGTATTGGCGATGGCACAGCCGGCATCATTATGGGCATGAAATTCCAATGGGAGCCGAAACCGGCTGACCAGATCAGCCGTAAGTTCAGCGACCTGATGCGGCGTCGCAGTTCCAGTAGTATCCGGGATCCCGAACCGCAGCACCCCGCTGTCCTCCAGTGCCGAAAACAGGATGACTATCTGGCTGCGGTCGGTCCTGAACGCATCTTCACTGGAAAATCTCGTCTCCAGCCCTGCCGCAATACCCATATGGATAGCGGATTGTGCGGCAAGTATGATCTGGTCCAAATTTTTTCCATGACTGTGTTCTGTCAAATGCGTCGCAACCCCCAGGAGCATCTGAACTCCGTCCACCCCACCGGCAATCGCCGCCTGGATATCCTTCTCATGGCAGCGGACATGAGCCAGGACTTTGCTGTTCCTGACCATGGAAGTAATGGCTTTTGTGACCTGCAGGCTGGTAGGAGAGGAAACAGGGTTTGACAGCTCGATATACTCGATCCCGACATCTTCGAGAAGTTGAGCGATTGTGATTTTTTGCTCCAAGGTGAAATGAGCCAGTGCGAACTGGTCACCCTCCCTGAGCGTACTGTCAATTATCTGGAACTGAATACTACTCATAGCCAAACTGCCACAATTACAAGTAAAGAACACGAACGTACGTGATACTATTTATTATTTGCATGGTTGTCAAAAAAAGTGCTATATTACACACAGTCTATCCAATTTGTCATGGTTGTGACATGATTACTATCCAACACATCATCAATCAATTGGTCTCCCGCGAACCGGAAGAGGAAAAACTCCTGCGGGAGGGAATGCTCAACATGTCGGCCTACGCCAAGAAGATCAAACCAGTCGTGGATGAATATGCGCTCCGGGATGTCAAAATCAACTCGATCGTCGCCGCACTCCGGAGACTGAGCCTCCCGACCAAAACCGAGACCCGGGTTTTTGATACCAATTCCTACATGAGGATCTATACGCACATATTTATCCTCACCATCATGAAATCTTTCAAAAATTTCACCCTGCTCAATCCCTACCCGGCGCAGGCGTTCCATGACAAGGAATATTTCAACTATGTCACCGGGGCAGACAACATTACCATCGTGTCCTCCAAAAAGTACCACGAGGAGTTGAATAACCTTTTTCCTGAAAAGCTGCGTGAGCTCAGCAACGCCGGAGTGATCGTGCTGAAGATCACCGACTATGCCGATACTACTCCATCGCTGGTATATCATCTCGTCAGAGAGCTGCATGCCCGCAGCATAAACATACTTGATATGGTCACGGGCGCTACTCAGATCGATTTCTATCTGGCCGAAAAAGATCTGATGACGGCAGGAGAAGAATTCCGAAAACTCCTCGACAAAACACGAGGGATACCTGAATCCGACACCTCTACTGGTCACTTCAACGACAAACAATAGGCGATGATCTCTCGAGCTATGTTGACATCGGCCACCTCGTTCAATCCGTGAAATTCAGCTCCCACATTGATCTCGATCACCTTCAACCCGTCCGGACTCTCGAGAATATCTACTCCGGCGATCTCGACCCCGACACACTGGGCCGCTCTGACCGCCAGGCTCTCGATCTCCGGGGTGATCTCGCATTTGAGGGGAAATCCGCCCTTGGCGGTATTGGTGATCCAGTGTTCTGAATTCCGATACATGGCCGCGATCACCCTGTCCTTGATTACGAAGGCCCGGATGTCCCGCTCGGGCTTACGGATATACTCCTGCATATAGAAGACCGAATGATGCATGGAACCGAGGGTCTCTTTGTGCTCCAGCAAAGCCTCGGCAGCCTCCCGGTCATTGACCTTGGCCAGCAGCCGGCCCCAGGAACCCATGAACGGTTTCATGACCACCGGATACCCGATCTCCTCAATCGCCTGCAGAGCGCTTTCGACCGTATAGGCGACCAGGGTTCTGGGCGCCGGGATACCGGCTCTAGCCATCAGGATGTCGGTCATGATCTTGTTGTCGCAGTTCACTGCTGCCTGATACGTGTTGACCGTGCGAACGCCGAGATTTTCGATCATGCGCAGGGTAATTTCTGCCCGCAAATGTGCCAGACATCGGTCGAGAGCCAGATCAATAGCCGGGAGCCGGTTCTCCCTGGCATCAAGTATCAACTTCTCATCATTGATCGAAACGACCTCGACTCCCATCGCTTCCGCAGCCTGAAATATCATTTTTTCTTCTTTTCTCACCCGTGAATGCAGAATTCCCAGTTTCATTGCTACCCCTTTTTTAGATACAAAAAAACTCCATCATCCTCAAAAGGACGAAGGAGTATATTCCTCGTGGTGCCACCTTAATTTTCCTCCTACGCCAAGGCGCTTCGGAGGACTCATTTGATTTGCCCTAGACGGATGCTGCGATTTCAGGATGGGGTTGTCAGGGCTTCCACTCTTTCTTTCCCTGATCGCTGTCTGCAACGTTTGATCCCTACTTCGGCACGTCGTTCGCGAACGACTGTGCCTCGGCACCCAGGCGGTATTTGATTGTGCTATTAGTATAAGAGCTGAATCGGCTTTTTGTCAAAAAAGTCACCAGCAAACTTTTCGCTCAGCTTACAGCCATGAAGTTCGGGGGCTGTTTTTTATAGTAACAAACAGGCGATTTGCATTTATGATATCCGCAGATTAACATTTATCTAAATGAAATAGACAATGTAACCTAAATACTCCCCGTTGATCCCACCATCATACCTGAAGGCAATGAGATATGACGACCTCATGGAAAATGCGCATCCTCATGATAGTTGCGGCCCTGGTGATCGTACTACTGAGCGCGATCACCTATGTTACTATCCAGAGTAATCACCAGGCTGAATCAGAAGATCAGGATCTCAGATCCCAACTCGCTTCCTCGGAAACAACCGCAGGGTCAGATACGGCGTTGACAGAAGATCAGGAACTCAACTCACAGGACACCTCCTCCAGAGATCTGGTATCCTATCACCCATCCCCCCTCTCGTTCCCTGTTATTGAGACTACTGACGTTGACAGCAGCCCAAGCATTGCCGAGATCACCACACCTTCTGTGGATACTACTGACGACCCGGGATCCCAAACCCCGGCCCCCTCACCAGAGACGACTGAACTCCAGACCTACACCAATGATCAGATCGGCTTTGCGTTTGATTACCCCTCCTCATGGGACATCGATTCCTTCGTCGTTCCCAAAGGAACCATAAAAGAACAGGAAGGCCGGTATCATCTGGTGGCGAATGAATCGGATATTACTGTGTTCACTATTTCGAAGGACGGTTATGAACTCCGACTGGCAGCGCCAACCGAGGTCAACCCAGATGCACCTCCCACATGCTCTGCTACAGGACCCATACTGGACCCACAAGAGTATGCTTGGAAGACGGTATTCAACCGTCAATCCTTCAGACCCGCAATCGAAACAGGCAATGTCCCGCATTTCGGTGATCCATCCTGGCCATATCCGTTAAATGTGTTGTTCCGGCGGTTTCCCGGCGAGCGAACGGAAAAGTGGCCACTGGCTGATACTGACGAGAGTTTTGTCGGGTTGTTCTGTTTGAAATGGCCGGATGGTGATCAGTCCATCCTGTTCACCAGCATTACCTACTACTCTGCTTCCTTCACCAAAGAAAACATCACCCAAGGGGCGATCGATGCTGCGATTCTGAAGGAAATGGATGCTATCGTCGGCAGTCTGCGAAGATCTCCAAGCTAACCTGGCGGATCGTCACCTGCCCTTCCATCGATCGACTGAGCAGTAACTCCCACAGTCCTTCATGCACGCCCTCATCAGCGATCTGTTCCGCCACTACGGCAACGATGTCCTGGATCGAGTGACCTTCAAATCATGCAGCGAAACCGTCAAAAAAATCATCACGATAGTCGCAGACTACATGCAAGAGAGTGAATGACATGAACAGTCTCACCGCCAAACAATATCAAAGATACCAAACCGTAGCTCGATCCAGCCTGAAAAAATTTCAAAAACTCATTGGTAAAAACGTACAGGATTCTCCCTATCAAGAGATAGTGCGTAGCTGGGAACAATTCATAAACGATGAGAATAAATTCAAAAATCTCATCGAGTCCGTTTCCAATGTAGAAAGCCTTCTTGGATTTAGTAGCGAGCTTAGTAATAAATTGTCTAACACAGCCTTAGTCGAACGCGTTAGCCAACGCTACGCTGAAGTTGATCTTGCCATACATGCTTTACGTGAGTTTCGTCTGAATACTAAAGAGAATAAGTTAGAGAAAAATATCGAGGGACAGAAAAAGCAATGCGATTTCCAATATATTGGAAACCCGTCATATTATTTTGAGTCAAAATTCACGACGAATATCTCCCCTAAACACATCAAGGACCTCACAGAAAAAGCTCTTGCGCAGCTACAAAGCTCCATAGGCGATCAAAGCAATAGCATTGGTTATGTTTGGATCTTTAGCTATAAAATACCTCTGGATATCGTTAAGTTCCAGACGGAAATTGAAAACATAAAGCGCGAACTCAATACCATTGGATTTAATTTCAAACTCACCGTCCAAATCTATGGACTTGCCCTGTATGATGACGGTGATACGTAACTAATATACTTGCCCAGTTCTCTCCTCTTGACCTCACATCCACCTCCTGTTATAGTATAAATGTGTTAATGTACTAAAACGCTACCACAAATGACCGACCAGATCACCTCACCGCAGACGACTGAGCTCTTCGAAGCCATGCTTTCCCTGAAAACCGTGGACGAATGCCGTTCGTTCTTTCGTGACCTCTGCACCATCGGCGAGATCGAGGCCATGACCGAGCGCTTCCAGGTCGCCAAGCTCATCGACCAGAAGATCCCCTACCGCGAGATCAGCCGTCAGACCGGTTCCAGCACCGCCACCATCACCCGGGTCGCTCATTGGATGCACCATGGGATGGGTGGTTATCGCCTGATGCTTGACCGTGCGACCTGAAAACGCGATCAAACATCAGTCCGTAATCACCCGCTTCCAGATCGAAGCGGGTTTTTTATTACTCAAAGGCAGATCATGAACCGTATCACCACCCGTATCGCCATCCAGAAAGATGGCCGCCTGCGCGAACGCTCACTTGAAGCCCTGAAAGCGCTCGGGTACGAGTTCGTAGTGTCCAACGATCGCACCCTCAAGGCTTTCTCTCTCTGCGGTCAGGCTGAACTGCTGCTCATCCGCAACCGCGACATCCCGCTCTATGTGGCGACCGGTTCGGCAGAACTCGGCATCGTGGGAGAGAACATCGTCCGCGAAAATGGCTATGACCTGCCGGTCCTCGCGGAACTCGGCTTTGCCCTTTGTCGGCTCATGATCGCGGTCCCGGCGGACAGCCTGATTGACGATGTCGATATGCTCGAGGGCAAGCGGATCGCCACTTCCTATCCGGTCAGCCTCCGCAAATTCCTGGCCTGGGAAAACGTCTCCGCTGAGATCATCGAACTGAGCGGCTCGGTCGAGATCGCCCCCTCGGTCGGCCTCGCGGACGCCATCTGCGACCTGGTCGACTCCGGCCGTACGCTGCGCGAGTATGGGCTGAAACCACTCTGCACTATCTATGAATCACAAGCGGTGCTCATCGCCTCGCCCCTGCTGAACCCTGCCGACCATCCACCGGGCCACTATAAGCGGACTGCCCCAACCTCCTCCCTGATCCCCGCTCTCCAGACCTGACCTCTCCCCCATTCGCGCACCTTCAACCCTTACCATCATCTTCCAAATTCTTACCCCGATCCCGCGCTTTGGTCCTTCGGCTCCACTCAGGATGAGCGCTCTGTGGTTTTCTACTTCACCTTCCATCACCAAAGGAACTCCATGATCACCATCAAGAAACTCCAGGACATCACCAAAGACGACCTCGACCGCATCATGAAACGCTCCGGCGACATCCTCGACAGCATTTACGAGACCGTGAAAGTCATCATGGCAGACGTGAAGGAAAATGGCGATGCAGCCCTTCGCCAGTACACCGAAAAGTTCGACGGGGCCAAACTCGATGCGCTGCAGGTGACCAGGGAAGAGATCGAGTATGCGTACACCCAGGTGACTCCTGAGTTCATCGAGGGATTCAAGCAGGCCATGGCCAACAGCCGCAAGTTCGAATCGAACGCGAAGCCGGTCGAGGGTAAGACGATTACCGAAGAGGGTATCGAGGTCTGGCGCGAATGGCGCCCGATAGAGCGGGTCGGCCTCTACATCCCGGGCGGCAAAGCGTTCTACCCGTCCTGCCTCCTCATGACCGCGATCCCGGCCCAGATTGCAGGCTGCAAAGAATTCGTTGTCTGCACCCCGCCGGACAAAACAGGCCGGGCCCCTGCCTCCACCCTAGTCGCCTGCGACCTCGCCGGGGTCCAACAGATCTACAAGATCGGCGGCGCCCAGGCTGTCGCGGCCATGACCTATGGGACTGAAACCGTACCCCAGGTGTACAAGATCTTTGGCGCCGGCAACACCTGGGTGACCGCAGCCAAGATGCTTGCCTTCGGAACCGTGGATATCGACATGCCGGCAGGCCCCTCGGAGATCATGATCCTTGCTGACGAAACAGCCAACCCCAAATTCATGGCCGCTGACCTGCTTTCCCAGTCCGAGCACGCCGAAGATTCGGCTTCGGTACTGGTGACGACGTCAGCGAAATTGGCGAAGCAAGTGGACAGTGAAGTGGTAAGGCAGATGGCCTACCTCTCCTCCCGGGACACCATCGAGAAAAGTCTCGGCCGATACGGTATGATAGTGTTGGTGGAAACCCTCGAACAGGGCGCGAAATTCGTAAACGACTATGCACCGGAGCACTTGGAAATAGTCACACAGGACGATGCGAAGTACCTCGGCATGATCAACAACGTCGGCTCCGTGTTCCTCGGGAACTACTCCACTGAACCGGCCGGCGATTACGCCTCCGGCAGCAACCACGTCCTCCCGACCAATGGCTACGCCAGAATGTTCAGCCCGCTCTCAACCGAATCGTTCGGCCGCAAGATCCAGGTACAGAAATTAAGCAAAGACGGCCTCGGCAAGATCAGGAACGCTATCAAAGCACTAGCCGAAACCGAAGGCCTCCCAGCCCACAAGAACGCCAGCGAAGTCAGATTTGAGGAATAAGAGTTGTCACCCCTTTGTTTGATCGTCATCCTCGGGCTCCGACCCGGCCGTCTTTGACGAGCCTCGCAAGGCGGGGGAACCAGAAAAAGAAAAGAAAAACGGAAAAGATGGATTCTCGCCCTGAGTGCAATCGAAGGGCGAGGATGACACCACCGCAACCTCGCCAATCATACTCACCAGTCAAAAGGACCACTCATGAACAAGTCCCTCTCCTACCTGAAACCCTACATCTCGAAAATCGAACCCTACCAGTGGGAGGACTCCGAAGATGCCGTGAAGCAGAAGTACGGGCTTGATCGTATCCTGCACTTCGACACCAACACGGCGCCTACTCCGCCGCCCTGCTATGACCGCTGGCTGGAGATCCTGAAGTCCGACCGCAAGATCAATGAGTACAAGGACTTCACGTATGAGACGCTTCAGGCTCTTCTTGCCTCGTATACCGAAGTGCCAAAAGAGCAAGTGGTCGTGACCGCCTCCGGCGATGAAGGCATCGATATCCTGTCGAAAGCAACCTTAGGCCCCGGCGACCGCTTCGTGATCTCCTCGCCCACCTACTCCATGTACAAGATCCAAGGGACGTTGATGGGGGCCGAAGCGATCGATGTGCCGCTCCGGGCTCCTGACTTCACGCTCGACGAAACAGCGCTGATCGCAGCGACCCAGACAGCCAAATTGCTCTATATCTGCAACCCCAACAATCCGATCGGCACATTGCAGCCGCGCAGCACGGTCGAACGCATCATCAGCAGTTCACCCTGTCTCGTCGTGGTGGACGAAGCCTACTTTGAATTCGGTGGTGAAAGCGTTCAAGATCTCGTACTTAGGTACGACAATCTGGTCATACTTCGCACGTTCTCAAAGTTCGCCGCTCTTGCAGGCGCCCGGGTCGGCTACCTCATCACCAACCCGACTCTCGCTGATAGCCTGAATGCCATCCGCTTCCCCATGGGCATCAGTTACCCCTCCATGGAGATCGCCCGACTGGTGCTGACCGAAGACCGCGAATGGATCCGTTCCAACGTTTCCATGATAAAATTAGAACGGGAGCAGATGCAAAATGCACTGACCGCGCTGGGGCTGCAGGTCTACCCGTCCTCCACCAACTTCCTGCTGGTGCGCCTGGGCGAGCAGGCCGAACGTATCGTTCAGGCGCTGAAGGAACAAGGTCTCCTGGTCCGCAACTACGCAGCCAACCGCTTCGTTCCGCTCTGCGTCCGCATCACCATCCGTTCGCCGGAAGAGAACGCCATATTGCTTCAAAGCCTGAAAGGGATACTCAATGGCACTCGATAAACTATCCGACCTCCACATGCACAGCACATACTCGGACGGCAAAGGTTCGATCGACGAGATGATCCAGTCCGCTATCGCCAAGGGTCTGAAAAAGATCGCCTTTGCCGACCACATGCCCCTGCCGTTCCCGGACTATGCGGCCCTTCCCAGAAACAAACTGGACGACTATCGCGCCGAGGTTAGGGAAGCCAAAGAGCGCTTTGCTCCCGACATCGAAGTACTGCTCGGGCTGGAACTCGACTACATCCCCCAGATCGAGCCCTGGATCCGCGAGATCATCGCCTTGGGCTGGGACTACCTCATCAGTTCCGTCCACTTCCTCTTTGGCCGCGTGGACGGCAAGCCAATAGAATGTGATCCTCCGGAGGAGATCTTCGACCAGCTGCTCAGGGAGAACTACTGCGGAGATGCCCGCACCATGTGTTCCGAGTTCTACCAGATGGTACAGCAGGGAGCAGCCCTGGCCCCCGGCAGCACCATCGGCCACTTCGACCGCATCAAACTGCACAATCGTGACCATAAATATTTTGACGAAAATTCCCAAAGTTATCGCGACATCATCAAAAGCACGCTGGTGGTCATCAGAGAATACGGCTGCAAACTCGAGATCAACACCTCCGGCCTCGACCGCAGCATCGCCCAGGTCTACCCCTCCCCCTGGATCATCGATCTCTGCCGCACCCTGGACATCCCCCTCGTCCTGGGCTCGGACGCCCACCTCCCCTCCCAGATCGCCCGCCATTTTTACCAGTTTGCCCCTCTGTCCCCTCCCAACTCGTTAACCCGTTA